>JAIXRB010000037.1 GCA_027485405.1 Leptospiraceae bacterium
ATGAGAAAGCTTAGTCTCTTTGCATTTTTATCGATCACCTCTAACATACTCTTATGCTCATCAGAAAACGGTAGACTCTTCTCGTTCATAAATATTTCCAAATAACCACGGATATTGGTCATTGGGCTTCTCAATTCATGGCTAATGTTAGAAATAAATTCATGTTGGAGCCTTTCCTGCTCTTTTCTTTCCTGGTTTGGCTTGAATTCTACTTGGTATCTCTTTTTTGGCGAAAGAAGAATGGAGGTGAAACTCAAGTCTACACCCAGTTTGCTTGAGTCCTTAATCAAAATTTCCACATCGGGGACAAAAAGCATAGTATCTTGAGATAAATCCTTTCCAAAATGCAAAGCTGGAGAGATGCGACTAACTAAAAGTATTGACTCTATAGTCTTTTTGGAAAGATCTGACCTACTGTATCCTGTTAAGGTTCGAAACTGTCTGTTGCTCTCAATAATGGCCCCTGTGTCCGCATCCACAATCGCAATGGCTTCTCTCGAAAACTCGAATAAATATCTATACTTTTCTTCTGAATATTGTAAATCAACGGCGGAACGATCTAGTTTGATTTCTAAAATTGATATGAGATTCTCTAGGTTAGCAATCTCTTCCTTCTGCATATCCAAGTGAGTGTTGTAGGAATCAAGCATAGCATTGAGCAAAATCTTCACTCGATTGTCTAGTAGCAAGTTCTCTTCTGTGTTTAATCTGGAAGAGAAATTTCCTTGCAAAACGTCCAAAGAAATGGAATTCACATCAACAATCAGATGTCTTGTTGCGTTTAATTTGCGATAATTGATCAAAAGCGGAGAGTAAGGTGATTTGATACTAGGTTCCCGAAAAGACTTAAGGGTTTTTACATCAAAAGGAAGATTTTGGTCTGTTGCGTTTAAAATTTCAGTGAAGTCAAAAATTTGCGTAATCAATTCAGGTGAAATGCTGCGTTTAATCAATCGAAAGTATAGATCTTGGGTCAAGTATTGAATGCCCTCCAGATTGACTTCTAAAGAGAATGAACCTTTTGGTAGTTGGCGAAATGGGTAAATTTTTGTCTGGGGGAGTGATTTGATAAAATCCAGATCTTCCCAGCTTGCCTCCTTTAAAGTCTCAATAGCTTTACGAATAGCTAAAAGAACGCGAGATAATTCATCCCCAGAATTTAGAACCGCCTCTCCGCCAAAGGCAAGCAATGTGGAAGGAAAAGGATTGGCTATATTGAAAAGCGGAATATCGAGAAACTCTTTGAAATTGGAATATTTTTGTAAAAAAGGGCTAAGAAATCTATCTGACGGCAATCCTAAGCAAATCGGTTTTAAAAACTCTTTTTCTTTTTGCGATGTTGCTGTATCCGTATACCGGATTTTGATTGGGTTTTTGGGGGCGTATTCTTCGAAGAATTTTTCCGCATACAATCGTTCAACGGAATAGAAATGCGGAACTGGAATGGAATAGCCGACAAACCTAGTTAAATCGTTTGGCTGGAAAAGAAACCTAGAATAGAAGGAAAGAGCAGTGTGATAAAGAAAAAATCCTTTGAAAAGAGCTTTGCTTTTGGATTTCTTCAGAATGCTTTCTTGCAGATAGGCAATAGTTGGGACTTCTCCGCAATCGATTCGCCCTGCCTCCAATAAGGCTAAAATGCCTTTGAAATGAGTGCATTCCTGGATTCGAACGTTAACACCAAATTCTTCAAAGTAGCCTTTCTTCTCAGCCAAAAGAATTGGCAAAGAAGAGAGGCGACTTGTAATGCCGAGGTTTATCACCTAGCTTTGAACTAGTTCCTCCAAAAGTTGGGCGGACCTTTTGGCATATTCGGAAATGGACTTTTCATCCATTACTTTCGCGCTCAAAAGAGCAAGATCGTACACTGCTTGGGCCAATTTCTTCCCTTTTTCAGGATTCACACTTTCAAAAGCTTTTAAACAGCTTTTGACAAGGGGAGATGTTGTATTGATCACCAAGGTGTGTTGGTTCAATAGAGATTTGACTTCATCCCTGCCCATCATAGAGTTCATCTCGCTCATTCGACGCATAAACTCTGGCATCAGGATCACTCCTGGAACATCCGCCGACTTCAATGCCTCCGCTTTGATTTCTAAACCTTCTTTAGTGATCGTGGTTTTAAAGAAGGCGAGTAAGCGATCGTTTTCGGTTTTGTTGTTTGCATCCACAATACCAGGCGAAGCGTTCTTATCTACGATTAGATCAGTCAGCTCAGAATCTACTCTCTGAAACTTCATTTCGGTATTTTTAGTTTCTAGATGTTGGACCAAATGGCTGTCGATTTTTGAATCAACTAGCAGTGCTTCGATTCCCTGGCTGTCCAACAAATCCATGTAAACAGAACCGATTTCAGTTTCGTTGGCATAGAAAACCTTGTTCTGATTTTTTTCTTTGTTGGCTTCCCAATACTCGTTTAGAGTTGTAAAATTGCCCTTAGAAGTCTTAAAGATCAATGCCTCTTTTGCGGCATCAAAGAATTTTTCATCAGTTATAAGCCCGTACTTTACAAATAAGGAGATGTCTGGCCAGTTTTTCTCATACTCCTTTTTGTTTTTTCGAAAATCTTCTAACAAACGATCTGCTACTTTCTTAACTATATGATTCGCAATTTTCTTAACCAATGGATCCGTCTGAAGATACGATCTGGAAACATTGAGAGGAAGATCTGGGATGTCGATTGTTCCGCGCAAAATAGTTAGAAATTGGGGAATCAGCTCATTTGCGTTCTCACTAACAAAGACATGGTTGCAATAGAGCTTGATCCCGTTTTTACTAGAATCCAACTCATGCTTCACTTTTGGAAAGTAAAGGATGCCCTGAAGTCGAAAGGGGTAATCTACATTCAAATGGATATGGAATAGAGATTCCCCAGAAAAAGGAAAGAGGTAGTTGTAGAAGTCTTTGTAGTCGTCTGGTTTTACTTTGGATGGCTCTTCGGACCAAAGTGGTTTTTCTTTGTTTGCCTTTTCATTGTCAACATAGATTGGAACTGGAAGGAAATCGCAGTACTTTCGGACTAAGTCTTTCAGTTTCCATTTGTCTAGGTATTCGCCTGATTCTGAATCCAAGAAGAGGGTTATTTTTGTACCCCTGTCCGATTTGTTGCAAGTGGTAATTGTAAAATCTGTTCCAGATTCGCTTTCCCATAGAACTGCTGTTTCACCTTTTCTATACGATTTGCTCTCTATGGTTACTTTTGTGGAAACCATAAAAGAGGAGTAGAAACCGAGACCGAAGTGTCCAATGATCTCGTTTTTGTTTTCTGTTTTCTCGTACTTTTTTGCGAAGTCCGTGGCTCCAGAAAATGCAATTTGATTGATGTATTTTTTGACTTCTTCGGCTGACATGCCCACGCCGTTGTCGGCAATAGACAGAGTTCTTTTGTCTTGGTCGAAGGTAAGGTCGATTCGGTAATCCGTTCCACCCTCAAATTCTTCGGAAAGGGAAACTTTCTTTAGTTTCGTGATCGCATCACTTGCGTTCGATACCAATTCTCGCAAAAAGATGTCTTTTTCCGAATATAGCCATTTCTTAATGATGGGGAATATGTTTTCGGTTTCGACGCTAATCTTACCTTTTTCTTCTGTTGTCATGTTTACTCTCCATTTGACTTAGCTTTTTACTGATAGACAGGATTTGTAATTTAGTTGGCTTATCGCAAAGTGCGAAAATTTCTCGCAGAGACTTGTCAGAGAAGGCTGTGCGAAGCTGAACCAATTGCATTGAATCTGAGCTCGAGATATCTCTCTCTTGCAAAAAATCGCCAAGCAATGACCCGCGTTTTTTCCCCAATGTCAAATCAAGGAAACTAAGAAGCCGATTTTCATTCTGTCTTTTCTTCCAATACAAGAAACTGAGTGAAAAAACAAAGCCAAAAAGAATCAGAGAACTCCAAATTCCCAGAGAGCGACTCGAATTTGAAATTGGCTGAACCGGCGAGACTTCTTGCGGGGGCTTTGCCTCTGAAACCAGGATTGTAGGCAGGCGTACAGACGTCTCCCCATAGGATTTTTTCCTAGGTGAAAAAAAGCTAAATCCCAGAGCGGGTGCTGAAAAATTGCCAGGCTCAGTGGGTTTGATGCTTACTGTGAAAGTAATTTCCGAATAAAAATCATTTTCCCCAGACTCTAAGCTTTTGAACTTTGTGTCCGTTCTCTTTTCAATAACTTGGAAGGGGGGTGGAATGGAAATACCCTGTCCCCCTCCCCTACCCACTACTTGGACTTCAAAAAAAATTGGTTCACCTAGCGAAACCTTGGTTGTTAGAGGCTTGATATGCGCTTCGTATTCTCCCACAGCTCCATGAAAGTTTTGTGGAGCTGGTTTTGGGAGAGGGAGGACAGTTACTTTTGTAGGCTCAGTGCTGGTTGCCTCATGGAAACTCCCGAGTCGCAAAGAATCTCCCACTAGGAACTGCGTTTTCCCCAAGGAATGAATGCCTGGTTTAAGGGCAGTTAATCCATAGATTTCCTTTTCATAAACTAAAATCGGTTGGATTGCATCTGGGATTTCAATAGTAATGTTTTGCAAAACTTCAGAAACAAAATAAGGAAATGATATGGAGTGGTTTGGATCTCTTTCTAAGAAAGGAGCTTTCATTCCACTCTGGTAAAGAGCAAAGTAACCTACCAATAATTCGTTGACGTAGACAGTTTGTTTGTTTGTATGAAACTTTACCTGAGGCGGCTCCGATGTTTCTTCTTTTTCCGTTCCACCAAAAAAAGAACCAAACGGGTTTGGTCTTTGCTTCCCTTTTTGGATCTGAAACGAAAGTTCGGGTATCACAACTGACTTGCCATCCACTAAAACACGGATAGGTGGCACGGAATGTTTCCCTTCCCTTCTTTCTTGGATCATATAGTTTAAAACTTGAGAACGGTAGACTTTAAAATTAACAATTTGAGTTTCACTGGAAAAGCCCTGGTAAACGGCTTTTACTCCGTCTTTCGCATATTCAAGCTCAGCTTTTTGTAAATCCTGTCCTGAATCGACCTTGATCGAAACAATGATTGGCTCACCTGGACTAGCAATGGATTTAGACAATTGGACATCGATCGACCAAATGGGCGATGAAAGGGAAAAGTAAATTAGAAACAAGAAGATCAGCTTACCAAAAAACATCTTTTTCTCTGTTGGGAAAACCCTTTTGTTTTCGCTTCATCACAGAATCGGGGCGGTACGAATCCATCATTTCTTCTGCTGTTTCTTTGTCTGATTTATCTCGTTTTTGTGACTGACCTTGGTTCTTTTCTCCCTGAGATTCTTTGGGTTCTGACCCACTGTTGCTCTCAGATTCTGAATTTTGTTCTCCTTGGTTAGGAGGAGGTGTTTGGTTTGATTTTCGTCTAAGCAGTTCAATGTTTTTTTTGGAAGCTAGATGATCGGGATTTAAAGCCAGGGCTTTCTCGTAGTATTCGAGAGCCTTTTTTGCATTTCCTTGTTTTGCGAAGGTGTTTCCTAGATTGTAAGATGATTTTGCTTTCGTTGAGTCTGGTAACATAGGGTTTTTCATGGATTCCGAGAATTGTTTTTCTGCTTCCGGAAGATTCCCTAATTTGTAATCTATGGTCCCTCTATTGTAATTCATTCTTGGATCGTTTGGGAAATGCTTTTCTGCTTCTTGCAATTTCTCTTTGGCGCCATTAAAATTTTTGTTATCGTAGAGTTCTTTGGATGATTCCAGATGTTTGCCACCTGGATTGATACTCCATTCGATAGAAAAAACTTCTTTGGGATGGAAGGCAAAAAGAACTAATAGGATGGTTCCACTTTTCAGGAAAAGACGAATCAGTTTTTCAGAAAAAAGAAACAAAACTGCTAACAAAAGGAAAATTCCGGCACCGTCTTCTTTTCTTATTTTGCTATTTTGTTTGGTGTCATTTGCTTGCATCGAGTTTGCAAGCTGAACCAAGTTTTCAGCATAGTTTGGATTGTCTGAAATGGAATAGAACTGCCCGCCGTTTCGAATAGCAAATGAATTTAAAATATCAAAATTGGCCTTTGATCGAATGACATAGGGAGAATACGGATCATCCGTAAGAATTCCAGATTTGTTTACATATCCAGAAAAACCAGTGTCTTCATCTTTGTATGCAATTGGTCCACCTTCATTTGTTCCAAATCCCCAAACAACGATTTTTGCATCCAACAGTCCCAGACTTGGATTTTCAAAATCTTCTCCATCGGAAGCTAAGACTACAATCCTTTGCCTATAGAGTTTTTGAGAAGCGAGCAATTCTTTTGCTTTGGCAAATGCGGAGTCAAGGCTAGTCCCCTTCTCTCCTATCATATCGGGACCTAACGCTTTCACATAGTCAGAAAAGGCGGCAAGATCAGAAGTCATTGGGCAAAATGCAAAAGCACTACCTGCAAATACAATGATTCCAAGCCGGTTCCCTTGCAATGCCGGAAGACTGCGGAGTAGCACATCTTGGAATTGTTTCAATCGATTGGGTAAAACATCTTCTGCATTCATGGAAAGACTAACATCTACGATAAATAGAATATCCACGGACTTTTGATTTTGGTTGATTTCCATTTCCAGAGAACGAGTTTTGAATAAACTATATACGGAGAAAAAAAGTCCTAAAAATACTAGCAAGGACAGAAACAAAAGAATTTGATTTTTCGGAAAAGAAAAAAGCTGTCGCAAAGAAGCCCTGCCCTCTAGCCATCGATTCACTAAAAACAGTAAGATAGATTTTCCGAAAGTTGCGATCGCAAACAGAATCCCTGTTAGAATTACCAATGCAAAAGGAAATCCACTATCTAAAATATCCCAGTTCATACTAACTCTCGAAAAGGGAAAATTTTAAGACCAAACTCTAATGCAAAAAAGATAAATGCCCAGACTAGGTAGTCTTGGAATTTCGACTCGATAAATAAAGTAGGTTTCGCAGGCAGAGGGGTCACTTCTAAGGAGTTGATTTCTGCTAAAACCTGCGAGAGATCTTCTGGAGTTTCTGCGCGAAAGAATTTTCCATTGGTTTCATTGGAAATGGTGGTTAAAGCATCGTAGTTGGTTTCGTAGACGCCAGTTTCCTTTCCAATGCCTATGCTGTACACTTTGATCCCAAATGCCTTCGTTGTAAAAGAAGCAGTTTCAGGATCCATTCTCCCTGTATTGGATACCCCATCGGTTAAGAGTAAAATGATTCTACTCTTTGCTTTGGAATTTTTCAAACGATAGGTAGAAAGCACTAAAGCATCACCTATCGCAGTTCCTTGCTCTTCAATTTTGTTTTCCTCTGCCTCACCTATTAGTTCTTGTAGTGCTGTCTTGTCGCTAGTCAAAGGAGATTGTAGGTAGGCGGCACCAGCGAAAAGCACCAATCCGATTCGATCGTTTTCTCTTTTTTCTACAAAATCTTTTAGTAGGTTTTTAGAAACGGACAATCGGTTCTTAGGAAGGAAATCAAAACTGTTGACCATCGAACCAGATATGTCCAAGGCAATCATTATATCAATTCCGTCGGATTCTTCAGGTAAAAAGGTTCTTTTCTGACCTGGCAGTGCGGCGGCAAAAATCAAACTAGCTAGTCCCAGGTATGAAAATATAGCGGGAACAATACGAAACTCTTTTCTCCCAAAAACGGAAGTTTCATTGGCATTTCTATCCCAGTTTCCAAGCAAAACAAAATGAAACCTGTCCCTTTTAAATTGAATCAGGAACAAAATGAAAAGCGGAGTCAATATCCAGAGCATTTCCGGGCTTTGAAATTCAGTTTCCGTAATCGACTCCTAATTTTAGTTTCTTGTCCCAATCCACGATTTGAGCTAAGGCTTCTTCGCGAGAAAGTTGACTTTTTGAATCAGTGTATTTTGCCTTTTGAAAGAGAATTCGAAGTTCTCGGATTTCCTCCATAGTCACATGTGTTCTTTCGAAGGTAAACGCAAGGAAGTCTGCGTCTGTTTTTTGTTCTAAGTCTTCAGAGAACTTTTCGGATAGCATGGATTTTGAAAAGGAAGTAAAAAGAAAAGCTAATTCTTTTTCAAAGATTGGCTCTGATTTCAAGTAGTTTTGCAATCGAATCAATTTTTGAAAACTCTGTTTAGGTTCGGCTTCTTTTTCCCAAATCGCATCGACGATTGGGTTTCGATTTTTATAGGCAAGAAAGAGAATAAATGCAATGTAGAGACCTCCACTGATGAGAAAAAGATAAAGTACAATTTTGTAATATAGATACTTAGAAAAAACTTCTGGGGATTCTATATCTTCCAAATCTTCCTCGTTTCCAACTAGATTAGACCTAACTTTGATCGTCAAATTGGAGTAGACTAGTCCTTTCGATGAATCCCAAATAACAGGAATGGTATGTTCTCCTGGCTCATAAAATCTTATCTTCAGTACTATCCCTTTTTCTTTTTTTTCCCAAGAGATAACCTTCCCAATGGGAAGTCCTGGTTTGTCTTCACTGAAAATGTCTTCTTTTGGGAAATCGGCTAGCGCCTCATCACCTGACCAATTGTATTCGATGATATCGCCTACATATGGTTCGTTCGGTACATAAGATTCTGATGGGTCTGAAAGAATAGTATTCGTAAAACAAAGGAATAAGAGGAGAGAAAAAGAGAAGATTTTGAGTTTCATTGGGAAGGGAAGAGCTGAAGGATTTGATTCCTTAGTTTCTTAGAAGGATCAATGAAGAACTGGTTTTTTCGAAAAGTCGATTCAAAAGCTTCTTTTTCCGATTTGAAATTTGATTTCCAGTTTAGAGAAGTCTCCCCTTCTGAATGAAAAAGCGAAAAAATTTTAAAATAAATAGGAAGGGGCTCTTCAACTTCCGGGAAATCCACCCAGACACCAAATTGTTCCCAATTTTGAACCGGTCTTTGGTGGGGGTAAAACCCATTGAAACCAGAAAAATCTGAGATCCAGTAAGTGATTTGCAGGCTTGAAAACATTGGAAAAATTTTTTCAAAGACTTTTGTGAAATTGGTCTTTTCTTCTTTGCTGTGGGACGGAGTTTTCCAAAATTTTTGGATTTCAAAAAAAGCATCTTCGTCTCTTCGAATTTTCTTTGATATATGTTTAACAGAATCTGAAAAGAAAACCAAACGGACCGAGTTTGATTCTTTTAGATGAAGCAAGGTCAAAAAGAGTGCAATTTGGAATGCAGACCGCCTTTTTTGAGATTTCATAGAGTGAGATATATCTAAAAAGATTAGCACAGAATAGTTTTCTTCTGTTTCAAATTCCTTTATTTGCAAATCCCCAGTTCTGGACGTAACATTCCAATCTATATATCGAACATCATCACCAAACTGATACGGTCTGACTTCATGGAAATCCAGACCTTTGCCTCTGCTTCTGCGTTGAAATCTACCAGCGATAGATGTCTTTGTGTTTCTCTTCGATTCCCATGAAACCTGACTGATCAAAGAACGTAAGTCGGGGTCGAGCATAGTGTTTAAGGAACTTCAGTGATCTCTAAAATTCGTTTTACGATAGATTCGCTTGAGACTTCTTCTGAATGCCCTTCAATTGAGATTTGAATTCGATGCGAAAGTACTTCATATGCAAACCGAATGATGTCTTCGGGAATAACAAAATCTCTTCCTTCCCAGAGAGCATTGGCTTTGCTGGCTTTCAGTAGGGCGAGACTTGCTCTAGGGCTTGCTCCATGTCTTACGAAGGATTGCACTTCTTGATTAGATGTGGATTCTGGACGGGAATTGCGGACAAGACGTACGATAAAAGATTCTAGTTTTGGGTCGACAAAAACTAGATCTGCATCTTTTGCTATATCACTTAAGTCATTTGTCGTTATTTTCTTTTCAATGGTCTCTTTTTGTTTGGTAAGCTTGCCATGTTGCGAGAGTACTCCCACTTCGTCTTCAAAGCTTGGATATGATATCTTTACTTTAAACAGAAATCGATCAGTTTGTGCCTCTGGGAGAGTATACGTTCCTTCCTGATCAATTGGATTCTGTGTCGCTAGAACAAAAAAAGGAGATACCAATGAAAAAGTGGTATCGGCAATTGTCACCAATCGTTCTTCCATACATTGGAGAAGTGCAGATTGTACTTTGGCGGGAGCTCGATTTATCTCATCAGCTAGCAATACATTGGTGAAAACGGGACCTTTTCGGATTTGAAAGTTGGCAGTTTTTGGATGGAATACATTGGTTCCAACCAAATCAGCAGGCAATAAATCTGGCGTAAATTGGATTCTTGCAAAATTGGCATCGATTGTCTTAGCGAGAGATTTTGCCAAAAGGGTTTTGGCAAGACCCGGCATACCTTCTAAAAGGACATGACCTTGGGCAACAAGTGCTACTAAAAGGGAGTGGATACAAGGTTCCATTCCCGTGATTTCTTTCCCAAGCTCTTTCTTTATGGAAGAAGCTAAACTAGCGTATTTTGTTGGGTTTTCTATGGGCATTGTTTGTCCGTAAAGTTTGGTTTGGCGTTATCTAGCATATAATACATCTTTTTGCCAGACACTACCCAACACCCCATTTTTCTTCCTTGCGGATCCACAGGCCCACTTCCGATAGTGGAGCCGTTTTCATCGTATTCGGTGGCGTCTTCGGCGGAGCGTATGACAATTCTTTTCTTTCCAGACGGATAAAAGTAAATGAAAGGAATAGAGGGTTTGAAGTTGATTTTTATGTTTTGGGTTTCTTCTTCAATTTTTACCAAAGAG
>JAIXRB010000064.1 GCA_027485405.1 Leptospiraceae bacterium
TTCGATTGCCAAGAACATTAGCTTGTACTCTATTTCAAACAGCTACCACCTCATCACCGATAACTAAAAAATGAAACTCAAGGCACTCGATAAATTCTTCAATAATGATAGAAGATGACAAAGAAAAAGCTGTTCTTACTTGCGCTTCGAAGGAATCAAACTCTGAATTAGGCGGACTGATCCCAATCCCAAGTCCAAAATTTGTTGTTACGGGTTTGATCACTTTCTTTAGGCTTTGAACTTTGGGATAATAATTTAAGGCAGATTCCAATTCAGAGAAGGAACTACCTTTTGGAACTCTGATCCCAGCTTCTTCCAAAACTAATTTGCTGACCGATTTGTTTTCCATGATAAGGAATGTCATAAACGAATCTAAATCCGTTTTGCTAGCTTCCTTTACAAAATGAGAATGCTCGCCCTTCGAAATTCTGAGAAAATTTTCTTTGCGATCCAAAACCTCTACGAGGCAACCCATTGAAACAGCCTCTCTAATGACAATTTGAGTAGAGATCTCTAGATCTTCATAACCAGCTAATAGAAAAGATTCCATTAGGATTCTTTACAAAGCTCCAATGGTTTTAACTGAATTGGTTTGCGATTCTTCTTCAAATGAGAGCCTTCTTTGTTCTCTATTTTTTTTTGTTCAAAAACAGAAGCTTCGGACATATTGGAAAGTTGGTTCAATCGACTGACAGAAAGTTTGTGTTCTAGTAGAGTCTGCCGATGACTTTCTGCCAGTTTTATTCCATAGTCCACAAAATCCATTCCATGCAATTTCAAATCAAGCTCAATGCTTGAACTCAGTAGAAGAGAAGAGTCGTTCCACTTTTCCCATTGGTCTTCCCAGGCTTTTGTATAGAAACCTGAACCTGACGAGTCCAGCAGATCCACGATGGGCTGTAGCTCTAGCAATAGATCGAAAATAAAAGTATGGAGTTCCTTTTTTTGTCCTAAAAGAGAAAACTGAAATCCTTTCTTTCTACCGTTCCAGCTAGTTGTTTCCTGGTTTTTAGCCCATTCCTTCTTTTCTTGCGCAGTCATTTCCGGCGATTCACAAAGTAAACAGTACAACAGAAAGGCATGGATAAAATAAAGTCTAGATGGCTCAACTCCGTTGCTTTGGAAAGGATCATTGTCTAGCAAACGAACTTCTAAGTATTCTACTCCTCTACTCATCAGAGCATCTAAGACTCGCTCTTCGCCCACAGGTACTTGCTTGGGTCGAATCAAACTATAGTATTCATTTTCAATTTGTAAATAATGATCATTTAGCTGATTTTCTTTTTTCTCAGAGAATGGCACATATCCAGGGTATGGTGTTGATACTGCATAACACATGGATTCAGCGTATTCCTCTAAACTATTGAACCTAATTGGAAGCTTGGATTGGACTTTGCTTGTGTAACCGATACTTGAGAGCCTTAAAGATGTAGCATAAGGGGCTTGCAGTGTTTTCTTGGAAATTCGATTTAGTTTGGAAATGTCTGGAGTGCGTCTGGACAAAAAAGAATCATCGATCACCGAAGAAGCTCCGAACAAATACATCAAAACGGGGGATAACCGATTGAAGTTCCGAATTGTATCGAAATAAATCTGGGAGCGCCTATTGTTATTCAATGGCTTTTTGTAACGAATCTCTGAAACTAATTCCAGTAAACAATTGTCAAAGGATAGATTGAAGTGCGTTCCAGAAATCGTCTGCATCTTGCGACCATAGCGAAATCCCAACCCTTTGCGATAGATTGTTTTTTTTCTTCCTTCCTTACTTGTTCCATACTGCCCAACCGGAATTTTGTTTTCATCTGGAAGGATCGCTGGCATTGAAAATGGCCAGAGCAATTCCTTACTCCATTTTCTCACAGTAAATGAATGAAGGTCTGTCAACTCGCGCAATGTTTCCGAGATGGAACGAAACGCTCCAGTTGCATACTCTACCTGGGGTTCTGCGAAATCAGTTTTGATCAAAGGATGACTAAGGCTCGAGCCGAGGGCAACGGGGTGTCCTAGTTTTGAGATCTTCCCTGACTTAGCTATTCTCAAAGTTTCTCTTTCTAATCCGAATTTGGCGGAGGAAATGCAAGGAGCAAATTCCTCTTTAAGAAGTTGTTTCCAAGTTTTTGATTTTGGTAGTATAGTTTGTTTCAATTCAAAATCCTGCTGGTGATCCATCCCCTCTAGGGTCAGACACTCCAATCAATGTATTTCCTTCTTTTGCCACTGCAAATACCTTTGCCCTATGTTTTCCATATTGGATTTTGTATGAGTTCAAATCCATTGGTAATTTGTCTTTCCATTCATTCTCTAAGAAAAGAATGTCGGGCATAAATTGATGATGAATGCGGGGTCTTGAAACCGCCATGTACAGATCTCTTGAACCTTCATAAAAATCTACAATTGAGTTTAAGATCGAAGAGGGAATCTGAGATCCACCCGGCGCTCCTATCACTAACTCAGGTTTGTTTAGCTTTGGATCTACGACAATCAAAGGAGACATGCTGGACAGTGGAGTCTTATTGGGTGCAATAAAATTCGCTTTGGAACCCACTAGTCCGTATATGTTTGGAATGTTTAAGCTTACAGAAAAATCATCCATCGTATTATTCAAAAACATTCCCGTGTTTGGAACTATGACTCCTGAGCCGAACAATCCGTTCACAGAATGTGTGGAAGAAACTGCATTCCCTTTTGAATCTAAAACAGATATATGAGTTGTGTTGAACGACTCTTTCTTCATGTACGGATTCGGAATCGGAGTAGATTCCCATGGTTTTACCGAAGAGTGAGTTGGCTCGAGAAAAGCCAATTCATTGCGGATGATTTCGTTAGCTTTTAATCCCGCCTTTTCTTTGCTTAAGAAATCTTGGACTGGGACATCCGTGAACTCAGGGTCTCCGCCCCATTCGGCTCTATCTTTGTAGGCGAGCCTCATAGATTCCGCAAAATAATAGTTTTTTCTTGCGTTGAATCGATTTTCATTTGAGGATTTAATTTTCAGTTCATCGAATGTCAGTAAGGTTGAAAACAGAAAGACAGCCGAAGAGGGAGGCGGCATCGAGTAGATGGTTTTTCCGAAGGATCTAGTTTGAATGGGTTTTACAACTTTGACTTTGTATTGTGTCAGGTCTTTTGCATCAATAAAATCCGCATAATCGCTATAGAACTGAACAATCTGTTTTGCGGTTTCTCCTTTTCGGAAATCTTCTTCACCTAAATCTGCAATTCTCTCGAGTACGGAGGCAAGATCAGTTTGAACTAGGATTTCTCCGGAACGAATCGGTCGATCCCCAATGCTAAATTGTTTCTTTTCTACCTTCGACCATTGCGCATAATGGGATCCAATTTTGTCTTCTAGATCTTTGTAAACAGGAAATCCCTCTTTCGCCAAAAGTATAGCGGGAGTAATCAGTTCCTTCCAACGCAACTTCCCCTTTTTCTTATGAATCAAGAAAAGACCTGGGACCATACCTGGAATTCCAGCGCTATACGCGCCCTTGGAAGTCTTTCCTGGAATTGGGATTCCGTTTTTGTCCAAATAAATGGATGCCATTGCTTTAGCACTTGCTCGCTCCCTAAAATCGAAAGCCTCTGTTCCTTTTGAATCTAGAGTCAAAGCAAATCCACCACCTAAGAGCCCCGTAGATTGAGGTCGTAAAACGCAAATGGCGAAACTCGCGGCAACAAATGCATCGACCACATTTCCACCTTTTTTGTAAACAGATAGTCCTGCTTCTGAAGAAAGTGGATGGTCAGTAGCAATCATAAATGCATTGCCAGTTTTCTTGGAGAAGGATTGTTTTTCTAAAGCACCTTCAATGACAAAGGGGGATGAGCTTGATTCCGAAAAAAAAGAGGGTCGCTTTGCATCTGGCGAATAGCAACTGCTAAAAATTGCTAGGGCAACAAATAAGAACTTTTTAATCAAAAATACCTAAGTGCATTTTGGCTTCTTCGCTTGCCATTTCACGAGGATCCCATTTAGGACTCCAAACTACTTCAACCTCTGCCTCTTCTATGCCTTCCACTTGGAGTGCATGCTCTTCAAGTTCAGCTTTCATCTGGGGTCCAGAAGGACAAGCCATGGAAGTCAGTGTCATCACTATACTAGCTTTCTTATCTTCCACTTTTAGAGCATAGACCAGACCCAACTCCACAAGTGAGATTCCTATGTCGGGATCTTCTACCAAGCGAATGTTCTCGAGAACTTCTTTTTCTTTTTCAGTTTCAATGGCTATCATTCAGACCTCGCTTTTGAATATAGGAATGAAATCCTTGGATTGGCAA
>JAIXRB010000150.1 GCA_027485405.1 Leptospiraceae bacterium
AATTCGCTGGAGGGGAAAATGAGGAAAAAGCGAAACCAACAAAAAAGCGCTTACGATCCCGATGATTAAGCTCGCTCTTGGTTTGATTTTAAAGAATGAGCTAAAAAACACAAGAATCACTGGCAAAAGAAGGACCAAGTCCTGCTCGGAATAGGGTTTTACAGATAATTGGCTGAGCTTTGGTGAAGCAATGTAAAAAAAGAAATTTGCAATCATGTAACTCGGTATCGTTGTTTTACTCATATGAATGATATGAGTTTTCAGGTCTGTTTTTGTAATCGATGCCGCAAGGTTTGTTGTGTCAGAAAGTGGCGACATTTTATCTCCGAAATAACAGCCACTGACAACCGCACCTGCCACCAATCCTTTTGGAATTTGAAATTCGTCACCTACTCCGATTAAGGCAAGACCTAAAGTTCCAGCCGTTGTCCAAGACGAACCGCTGACCAAAGCAAAAAGAGAAGTAGCAAAAACGCAGGAGTTTAGGAAAAAAGCAGGTGATAGATAGTGAATCCCCAAATCCATGATAAGTTGGATCGTCCCAATTTCCCCCCAAACTCTGATTAGAATGCCAACCAAAGCTAAAATTTCCATAGCAGGCAAAATGGAGCGAAAATTGGTTTTTAGAGTTGGGAAAAAATCAGTTTGCGAATCGAGAGGAATCAGAAAACAAAGAATGCCTGCTAAAAACAAGGAAATGCTTTGGAAATACGTTGGAAAAAGCCAACGAAAGAACCAGGCAAAGAAAAGTAGAGCCAGGAAAGGGGTTATGCTCACTAACCCCTTTTTCATTTAGAAAAAACGCATCTGCAGATAATACAAAGAAAACCCAGAGAGAAACAAGATTCCAAACCAAGCAAAGAGATTCATAAAGAGACCTGGTCTTTCTGATTTTGGAATGTCTTTCCCAAACAAAATCATGTAGTGGAGTACTGCAAGCAACGGAGCGTTTAGAAAGGAAATTGTAGTAGCAAAGTCCACCAAACTTTTCATAGATGTTAAGAAGAATCCGAGTATGGCTAAACTTCCCAAAGCCACAAAGCCAATCCAAAACCAATAGGCTTTTTCAACTCCAATTTTGGCGAGAGGAGGAAAGAGTCTTGCCCCGGCATCGGCAACAACTCGCGGATAGGCGTCAAAACAAGTGATCGTGGTTGAAAACATAGTAAAAAATGCCGCAACCAAAATGATAGGATAGGACCAAGGGCCTAAGGATGTGGTATACAAATTGATTAGCTCAGAAGTAAAGCTCACCGCCTGACCGGAGAATTCTTTTCCAGTGTTGTACATCATGTTAGAACCTAGAATCACAAAGAAAATCGCAAGAACTGTGGTTCCCCAGTATCCGATATGAAAATCGAGCATGGCGAATTTTTTCGGAGGAAGCTCACCGTTTTCTTTTTTCTTAGCAAGAATCCATTCCGACTGCCAAACCGCGGCTTCAATTGGAATGGGCATCCAACCCATAAGAGCTATTAGAAAAAACACATGCTCTTTGTTACCCAAACTAAAGGAAGGCGCCGGAGTCGCAAGCTTTGGAATGTTGGCAAAGAAAGAAGAGATGACAGCAAGGATGGTAGCAAGCGTCAATCCTAACACGATCCACTTCATTAATGAATCTAAGAGGGAGTATTTTCCCAAAGATAGAATCAAAAAACAAACAAACAAGATAAAAGCACAGACGATCCAAGGCGCAAATTCAATGCCTGATATGTTTTGAAAAAGCCCCGATGTCACAAGTGTAACTGTAGCAACGATAATACACATGGTTCCGAATGAAACGAGAAAGAAAATCCATACAGCCCATTTACCAAGATTTGCATATCCGTTTAACAAACTGGACCCAGTGACTAAAGTATAGCGAGTCCCCACTTCAAAAAACGGGAATTTGATTAGGTTTGCAAAAATGACGACTGCGAGTAGCTCGTATCCGAAAACGGCACCGGCTCTCGTACTTTGCACTAAATGCGACACTCCCACCGCGGCACCAGCGTACAGCAGTCCTGGCCCTAGATATTTCAAGAATTGTGTATTCATCTATCCCCCTGGTAAAAAACAGTCTCACCTTCGTCTGAAACAAACTTGCAATTTGCAGAAGAATTTAAGACCGCTTTTAGAACCGATTTGCTTTCAAACTTTAAATCAGGCACTATTTCTTTCAAATGAGCGTTCGCCTTTAATAGGTTGTAGTGTGGGATTTTTGGAAAAAGGTGATGAACGGTGTGAGTCCCTATGTTGTGGTGGATAGGCTCAAAGATTCCATAAGTTCTGTCTACTGTTGACAAAGCTCCCTTTACATAGTCCCAAGACTTTCCTCGGTACCAGGGAACTTCGGGAGCTGTATGGTGTAAGTAAGTGACAACCGAAAGCCAAACCACAAAAACCGAATAAGGAGCAATATAGTAAGTGAAAAGATTCCAAAACCCAAAGTTTAAACCAAATAACGTCAAGGAAAGGAACCAAAGACCCCAAAAAAAGGAACTGGCAACAACTTTGTAGCGATCTCCTTTAGAAAAAAGAGGACTCTCTGGATGAAAATGCGAGCCATCCCGACCCGGTGACCTAACAAAAAGATAAAGCGGGAAGACGATGAGAAAGACTTTGAACCGGAGGAACTTGGAAACTGAACTCATCTTCTCATACTCTGATTTGGAAACGGGATACCAAGACTCATCCTTATCTATGTTTCCATGGAAGTTATGATGTGTTCGGTGACTCACTCGCCATCCGTGATAGGGAACCAAGAGAATTGTATGAGCAAGAGTGCCAAAAAAATCGTTGATTCGCCTGGAACCTGAAAAGGACCCATGGCCACAATCATGCCCGACTACGAACAAAGCCCAGAAAAACGTACCTTGTAAAAACCAATAAACAGGTTCAAACCAGAGAGAATTCAATTGCCACTTTGCCATCGCCAAACCAATGATCCAAGCATAGTCCCAAAAAAAATAGGAAATGGATAACACTAAAGAAGGCTGGAAAAGCTCTTCTGGAATGCTCTTTTTGTAGGTTTGTAAGGTCTGGCTCCAAGTAGGAGGCTTGGCTTCTGAAATAGCTATGTTCATTTTAGGATTTAATTAGTCGAAATGGAAGTCTGTTCTGTTTAGAGGCAATTTGAAACTGCAAGGAAAATTAGCAACTCATTAAAGCAGGCATCATTCATGAGGAAAAATGGTAATAGCCGTTAGCCAAGCATTGGATGAATTGCTCACAGATTGCCGAGCCAAGGAAACTCCGCTTTCTCTCAACAGATCCCCATTTTGATTGGAATTGTTTCGAATGCCTACAATCACAATTTTCTTATTTCTATTCTCAGATAAAATCCTTTTGAATGCGGTGGCACCTTCTTTATCTATGAGTAAAACAGGAATTTTGTGACTTAAATCAAAAGTAGATTGAAAAACTTGTGTGTCCCGAGCCACCAAAAGCTCCGCACCCTGGTTTTTGATAAACTTGTAATTTTGATAGTAGGAATCAGTAAATCTGAAAAACAGCAAACAGTAGCAAAAGGAAAGCAAAAGAGAAAATCCAAGTAGAGCCCTTTCCCATTTTAGAAGGCCTGTTTGAAAATCCCTGGTTTTAAAGTACAAAATCATACCAATGGGATAGAGGAACAATGCAAACCGCATTCCTAAATAGAATGTGCTTTGAATCGGAGAAAGGAAGGCAAACAGAAGGACACTTGAAAATAGAATCAAATGATGCCATTGTTTCATTTTTGTAAGGCGATGCCCTAAAATTAAAAAAATTGGAAACTGAAAGAAGAAAGGATTTGTGAACATCGGAAAGGAGAAAAAGAGATTTTTAAAACCGCTCACAATTCTCTCTAGAATTGAGCCCGCATGGATGGGATCAAAGGCTTTGATTCCCAAAGGATGGAAGAAAAAAAGCTGGTTCAGGAAAAGACAAAGGCAAAGACAAATAAGCATTGGAATCAGGCAAGTAACAAACGCAATCTGACTTTTGTTCTGCTTCCCTTTCACTTTCATCTCCAAATACAAGGAAAACGGGAGAAGAAAAGCAAAGGCTATCATTTCCGTTCGGATAAAAAAAGTAAGTGAAACAAGAATCGCTCCCAAAACTATAAAAATACTTTCTTTCGAATGAGTAAAATAGTATCCGGTCAAAAAAAGAAAGGCAACGGTTAGGTGTTCCTCTAAGTCAAAAACAGCAAAAAAGATTCCAGTTCCCAAAAAAGTTAAAAACAGCGTAGTCACAATGTTTGCATTGGAAATGTTCTCTCGTTTACCTAATAAAACAGTAAATACCAATAAACCCAAAAGCACAAAGTGCTGATAAAGAAAAACTCCACCAATACCAAACATCCGAACCGAGAAAGACAAAAGGTAAGAAAAGAATCCAGGATAGAGATAGTAACACTTGTTTTCCTGAATAGTAATCACTCTAGAGGAGATAAAAAAATCGAAGTTTGGATCAAAAGCCTTAGCTAAATACTGACAAGAGAAAGAGTCCGTCTTCAGGTAATCTTGGATTTGCAGATACTTGAACATCCCATCTCCAAAATACGAAATGATAAATCTGTCTAAGCCCACTTCCTCTCGATTCCAGTAGGTTAAAAAAATAAGATGTACAAGAACGGAAAAAAAAGAAAGCCCCAATGCCCAAAGAAATGGGGACTTAGACAATTGCCCTAGGTTTCGCACTGAATTTAAGTGAGCTCTCCCCCACAACTAGAACCTGACCCCGCGGTACATCCATAGCAGTGATTCCCAATAGCGATAGTTCGTTGGAGAAAAGTGATCGGATCGAAGTACTTGAGATTTTTTTCAGTTTCCACAGGCATCTCAAGCATTTGGTTAAAATCGCAATCGTAGATGTTCCCTAAATGATCGATCGAAATCTGATCCCGGCACATCAAACCTGGCAGGGTTTGAGGGTTGAAAGCGTTTGAAAGAACATCCATATAGAATTCAAATTTTCCCGCCTTTAGAAGAGCATTTAAATAGCGACTGATTGGCATATTGTTGATGCAAAAAAGCTCATGAAATACGATACCATACTGATCAAAAAGATTTTTTTTGAATTCCTTTTCTAATTGCTTCTGCGAAGAGCTAACAAAGAGTCCAGTGGGATTGCTCACCAAGTTTAGTTTTAAGTCTTTTCCATATCCTTTTTTGTTCAGTTTTTGAAGTGCGAGAATGGATTTATCAAAAACATGACTTCCTCGTTGTTTGTCGGTGAATGCCTGGTTGAAATGTGGGAGCGAAGAAAAGATCTCCACTTTGTGTTCTGCAAGAAAGTCATAGAGGTAGTCAAATTTCTCTTCTTCGAGAATAGTGAGATTGCATCGGTCGATGATTCGCTTGTTTAGTTTAGAAAGTTCTTCAACTAAGTATGTAAAGTGAGGATTTCCCTCAGGTGCTCCACCTGTAATGTCTACTGTTTGGATCTGAGGGATTTTTCGAATCCAGTCCAAACAGTGATCGATCACTTCTCGACTCATCATCTCAGTTCGCAAAGGAGAAGCATCCACATGACAATGGTTGCATGCTTGGTTGCACCATTTGCCAACATTGATTTGAAAAGTGGTGAGGGAGCGTGCCCTAATCCCATTCTCAAATCCATTTACAGTTTCTATCGCCGAACGAAAAGAACGAGAATAGGAATCGAGAGCTTTGATCTGAGAACTGGGAGATTGTAAAGTTGCCATAGTACTAAATAGATAACTCGTCTATTTTGTTATTCATTTGCACACTATGAACAAGGGTAATGCCTGCCGCCATAGCTGAGGCTACATGGACAGCTTCGGACATCTCTGCTTCGGTTGCCCCTTTTTGGAGACTGGTAGTTGTGTAAGCATCGATGCAATAGGGACATTTCAAAGCATGGGAAACAGCAAGTGCAATGAGAGCCTTTTCTCTTTCTGTCAATGCCCCTTCAGCCATGACAGCTCCATAGTAGGCAAAAAACTTGTCACCCAAGTCTTTGTTGACCCGACCGATTTCGGAGAATTTACCTAAGTCTTTGGCATTGTAGTAGTGGTTTGACATACTGTTCCTTTTTCCAGTAAGACTTTCGAGATCATGCATCTTTTCAATCTAATTTTTCCATTTTAAATTAGACATATACTAAGGTCAGCTTGCCCGGTGTCATTGAAATAATCAACTAACTTGAGTAGGTGACCTGCTACCATGTTTTCAAATCTCGCCCTTTTCTCCTCAATCACACTCCAATCATACAAATAGATTTTACCTTCTTTCTTTAAGCTCCGAACAATTTTATTAGAATAAGGATTAATAGGAAAATGATAATACACGCACTACAAGGCATTTAACCACCGAGTGAAAAAAGGCTTCCATTTTAGGTTTTTATGGATTTCGTCAAAAACAAGGATTGGATTTTGCTCTTTCAGGATTCTTTCAGCAAAGACTTGATTTGATTTGGTCAAGACTGTTTTTTCTAGGTCGAAAATTTGGTCGGAAGCCATCGATCCCTTGCCTCCGACTTTCTAATTAAGTTAAAGTTGATAGGTAATACTTAGCGGATAAAACTTTGAGTAGATTTTTTGCGTAATCTCCTTCTTGTGAACGGCTTTTGGAGATTAAAATAGCCAGGGAAAAGCCCACCACCTTCCAATTCCGTTCCAAAATATCCGATAATTTCAATAGAAATAGTACTTGGTTTTTTCTTAAAAATCCGCAAACTAGAACGAAGGCGATTGTTAAAAATCATAAAAAGACAGTGAAGAATCTACGCTTTTACTCAATCTTTTGGCTACCCTTCTCTTTCCTGCTTTCCTGCGGTGGTCTGCCTACTATTGAACGCTCAATTTTGGAGACGGTGAACACCCTTCGTTTTGTCCAAACACAAACTACTGACTATTCCATTGGTTTCACAGTGTCTGGCATTCTCGGCAAGGGTCTTGAAGTGGCAAACGGTTCGGAATCCATTCTGGTCGAAAAAGATGGTTCGTATACTTTCAGAACCAAACAACTGACTCAATCCACTTACAATGTCTCGATCAAAACAAAGCCAAAAGATCCCGAACAAAACTGTGAAGTAGCAGGTGGCCAAGGAACCATCGTCAGGGGAAATGTAGATACGATTCGGATCACTTGCGGATCAGCAATCAACTCCAATGTAAAGATCACTGGGACCATAACGGGGCTCCAAGGCAGTGGACTTCAGATTTCCAATACCTCTTCGGCGGGAAACGAAACTATCAATGTCAATTCGACTTCGTTTGCCTTTACATCCATTCCATCAGGCTCCACGTATAGTTTTGCCATTGCTACCCAACCCAGCAATCCTTCCCAAACCTGTTCCATCACGGCACCCACAAACCTGAGTGGAACCGCTAGTTTTTCAGATCTTAGTCTTACGGTAAACTGCACAACAAATAGTTATTCTGTTTCCGCTCAAGTGACAGGCATTGTGGGGACTCTTCCTGTAGGTCAGCCATTGCAACTTATGCTCAATGGTTCTGAAACAATAGATGTCAGTAGCAATGGAACATTTCCTTTCCCTACTGCACTAGCTAGTGGCTCTACTTACACTTTGGTAATTGTTAATTCGAGTGGATTGATAGCCACAGGAAAGTGCAACATACCAACAAATACAGGAACGATTGGAGGAACTGCCGCGACTGTTCTAGTCAATTGCACAGACGGCTTCGCCGTACAAGGAACTGTGACAATAGGGGGAGGCACTCCCTCGACTGTAATTGGCACTGACTTTGAGATAATGCTGAGCCACAATGGGGCAGGTCCAGCATTTACCTCTCAAACAATCGCAATCAGTCCTGGTGCGACTACCTTTTCGTTTCCGAATGCCATTCCATCGGGATCGGAGTATATAATCAATATTAACGGAAATCCGGACGGACAGGTTTGTACAATCTCGGCGGGTGCAGGTCCTTCCATCATTTCAGGCAACGTAAACAATGTGGTTTTGGATTGTGGTCTGCCCTCACCTAGCATTGTTACACCGATCCCAGGAACTTACGGGGATGACATCGCTTCGGTGACATTTTCAACACCAATCTCGGGAGCCGAAATTCGCTGGAGCTTGGGCAATGGTAGCCAGGCAGATCCGACCTGTGCTGGAGGATCCACGGGAAGCCCTGCCATCTCGAGCAACAGCACTGGGACGATTAAATTCAGACAATGCAGAACAGGTTGGACAGCCTCTCCGGTCATTGTTGAGACTTTTACATTAAAGGCAAACACACCTACGTTCAGCATCACACCTGGCTCCTTTGTCAATACGGGTGCCTCTTTAAGCTACTCCTCTACCACAACTTCTACTTGGTTCTGTGCCAACTTTCTCGCTGGCACTCCTGGGGACCCTAGTTGCGGTTCAGCAATAAGCACATGTAATGCCGGAGTGGTCAACTCTGGTACTACTCTTAGCACAGGATCATTTTTAAGCTTCAAGGTCAGAACCTGTAAAGTTGGCTACCAGGAAAGCGATATAGCTTCAGCAACATATACCTTTAACCAATATAGTGTGGGTGGCACTGTATCTGGCCTCACTACTCCCTTTGGTGCAAACACCCTTGTCTTACGAAACAATGCTGGCAATGACCTAACAATAGCCGCCAATGGAACTTTCACTTTTTCTAATACTCTCGCTACTGGCGCATCCTACAATGTCACCGTTTTTAGCAATCCTCAGAATCCCTGGCAAACATGTACTATATCCAATGGATCAGGAACAGTTGGGTCAAGTAATGTAACAAATATTGGTCTTTCCTGCACTCTAAATACCTATACAATGGCAGGGGCAGTGACAAGTAGCATTGCCCTCCCTAGTGGCCTAACTGTTTCGAATGGGGTGGATACAATCAACGTCACTCCTGGGTCTACTAGTACTGCTATCAGTTTTGCAACGGCTTTGAATAGTGGCTCCACTTACAATGTATCGATCACAGCTGAACCCAGTGGATATGTCTGTGCAGTCTCTTCGCCTTTAGCAGGATCCATCGCAGGTGCTAACATAACGAATGTTGGTGTCAACTGCATAGCTGGTCACCGAACGGGTAATGCAGTCTTCAACCGAATCCCTTCGCCAGTTAGCATTGGATTGTATCGGGGAGATGTAAATCCTATCGCGGGAGATAGCACTTCTGGCTATTTGGACCAAACAGCAGGTTTAGCTAGGTTCGGAACAATAACTGGTATTAGTAGTGATGGCGTTTCGGGCTATGTGATCGATAATTCAAATCATACGATCCGAAGAATCAATTTTTCAAACAATGCTGTTACTTCAATTGTAGGAAATGGAAGCCCGGGAAATATAGTTTCTGGACCCGCATCGGGATCCGCCTTAAATGGACCTTACGGAATCACAACGGATGGGACTTTCTTATATGTAACTGAAAGTCTAGGAAATCGAATCAAGCGAATCCGCATCTCCGACTCCAACATAGAAACCCTTGCCGGTGATGATTCTACTCTAACGCCCGCGAACGGATTTACCAACGGAACGGGAAATACGGCAAGATTTGCCTCTCCCCGAGGGATCATTCTAGATGGAGAGAATCTATATATCGCTGATTCGGGAAACAACGCCATTCGCGTTTTAAACATTCGCACCAGAGCAGTCACTACCCTAACCAGTGACCCAGTTTTTTTTGATGCTCCTGATGGAATCACTTTAGTTGGTAATACTCTGTATACGACAAACCCTGGAAATAGCCTTGATTGTATCACATCTACTACAAAGACTACAGGAGCAAATTCTACCTTTGCTGGATTTGGAGGTGTAGCTGGATTCCGAGACGGAATAGGTGTCAACAATACTCGATTCAACAATCCTACGGGAATCAACCATGATACAGAAAACCTATATATTGCCGATACTGGCAATAATAGAATCAGAAAGATTAACATTCGCACTGGTGAAGTGATAACGATTGCGGGAAATGGTGAATCAAATTTCATTTCTGGAGTGGGTCCTTATGCTCATATAACAGCTCCGCGTGCTCCCACTAGAGTCGGAGAAGCTTTTGCATTCTCTGTTGATTTTGCAGTGAGAACTATTTCTGACCAAAATTTAGTGGCTCACTATCGTTTGGCTGGAAATCCCGATACAAGTCTTGGGCTAAGCAATTTAACGCCATCCGGAACCGCAGTCTATGGAATCGGTAGATTTGGAGAAGCAAATGGAGCCTTCGTAAATTCACCTATCAGTATAAATGCCGCCAGTCGATCCTTGAGTGGAAACAACAACTTGACTATGGCAGGTTGGTTTTTTTGGGACGGAACAGGCGGTGGCACTCAGAGGGTAATCTTTTACAATGGAAATTCAGGGGCCGATGGATCAGGGCTCGAGATCAACGCATCCAATTCACTTCAAATCATTCGGGGTGGCGTAGGGGTTACTCCCGTAAACTTTGTACTTCCCTCAAATGTTTGGGTCCATTTAGCATTGGTCATTTTGCCTAACACCCCCAATAGCACTCACAAAATTTTTGTCAACGGAAAGCAAGTATTCCAAGCAGATTTAGACGGAAATCCAGTCTCCAATAGATTTCAATTGGGTTCCAATGGTGGCGGTTCCAATATCTTTCCTGGTCGTATCTCGGAAGTTCGCCTCTACAATCGACCGCTTGGCGAAGGTGAAATTATCGCTTTAGCAAAAGATGCGGATCCTGCTCTGGTAGGAGTGACCTATGCGACTCATCCATCTGAACTGATGATGAAGTATTCGTTCTTCAATACCCTAGCGCCCGAATCTCCCGTTGGAGAGACTCTCTCCAGTTTTGGGACTTGGTCTTACGCTCTAGGAAAAGAAGGTTTAACTTCAAACAGTAGCGTTCGTTTGACTAGTGGGCGATTTGAAAGCAGTTCTCTAGGACTACCAGGGGGAGACCATCCGAGAACCGTTTGCGCTTGGGTTAACCCCGTAGATTTCCCCGCACTTGGTACTCTTCAAACCGTTTTTCGATACGGGGATACAACGGGCACTACTTCTTTCTCCATGCGAGTCATGAATTTTTCGGGAATCTACTATATCGTCTTCGGTGGTGTTGTTACTGGAAGTGATTTAGTCTTTCAATACAAATTGAATCTAAATAGCTGGACCCATTTGTGTGGTTCTCTCGATTCATCTTCCACCGCAAGGGTCTACGCCAACGGAACTTTGATTGGAAGTGGGACAATAACCCCACTCAATACATCTGGTAGCTCCATCATTTTGATTGGTGCTTTCAATACCGCAACGGATCTCTGGGTGGGCAAGATTGCCGACTTTCGGGTTTATTCCAAAGCTTTGTCCAATACTGAGATACGTATGATCGGAGCACAGAATCCCGTTGGCCTTGTCGCCTACTACGATGTAAATGGTGATGCAAATGATTTGAGTGGATTTGGTGCAAACGGTTCCGTTTCAGGGTCTGTGTCATATGTAACTGACAGATATGGTGTGCCCAATTCTGCTCTACGAGTTGCGGGGGGGACTAATTTTGTCCAAGCCGCGGTGACGGCCCTACCACCCAACGTAAATGCCAGAACCTTTTGTATGTGGTACCGTTCTGAAAATGTTTTTTTCTCTGTTCCATTTGCTTATGGCAATGAGACCGGGGGAGGAGGGGTCTTTCAGGCTTTTTGGCTTCAGACCGAACAATACATTCGCCTTTGGGGGGGAAGCCCGGATTTCAATGTCGATCCATTCCCGATTCGCAATTTTATTTGGAGGCATGTCTGCGGAACTATTTCTGGTTCTACCAATTTTGGAGAGCTCTATGTAAATGGGAAATTGATAGCGGATGGATCACTAACAGTAAACATTGGTAACAATACTTCGGTGAAGTTTGGCTCCTTTGTTTCTACACGTGATTACTTAGGGAGTCTTGACAGCCTAATGATATACAACCGAGTCTTAACTGCAACGGAGATTCGAGTTTTGAGTGGATACCATCCCATGCAAACGTCTGTTTGGAATGTCAGCGTTGGTTCGAGCTTTTTAAAGCTCCACCTGACAGCAGAAAGTCTATCAAATTTAGCTTCGAACTCCAACGTAACTTCATGGGTGGACCAAAGTGGAAATGGTGGTGACTTTGTCAATGCCTCCCCCGCTCCATTATTCCAATCGGGCGGTATTCCATTTAACACCCATCGGGGATCTAACACCATTACATTTAATGGAACAAGCAATGAACTCTTTCGAGCTTCGGCCATTCCTGGAATTGCCTTCAACGGCTTTTCTTTCTATACTGTTTTAAAACGCAATAACCAGCTTGCTATAGAAGGATTCTTTGAGACGGATCCTGGGGGAAATGGGTTGCTATTGCAGTTTGACCAAGGCAGGTTTCGAGCCTCAAAAATCGGATCAGTAACTTTAGGCGAATCGGGTCTTTCAGCGTTCAATGTTAGTGACCGTGCTTATCTGCTGGAAGCACAATATTCACAAAATGTTTTCTTCGATATTGCCTCCCAAGGAACATCAGTTTTATCTGGGGGAACTAATTTTACAGAGCCTTTTTCAGGCAGTAGCCTTTTTCGAATCGGTAGAAGTAGTTCCAATTCCACATTTTTCAATGGGGACATTGCAGAGATTTTATATTTGAATACAATTTTAGGTCTTGGAAATAGAACAATCATCCATTGTTATCTTTCCCAAAAGTACAACCTCCCAGTTACAGGATTCACTTGCGATTAAAAGAACAAGTGCATTCCAACCTGTAAAGATTCCGTCCTATAGTTTTTGAAATACTCAATCCCAAGGCCCAGGTTTTCCCAACGCAATTGAATTCCTAAGATACCATAACCATTCACATTTGCGATGGTTTGGTTTTTGCTGAGTTCGATTCCTACGGCACTCGGATTTGTTGTAAAATCATTTCGGTTCGCGACGGCAGAGATGATCGCATAGCGTTCTGCCTGTACAGTATTTGTTCCTTGGTTTGCTAGGAGTCCCAATCCACCGAAGAAGGAAAATCCTCCCCAGGACAAGGCATGTCGAATGTCTGTGCTAAGTGAGGCGATTTGAGATTGGTAGCTCAATTCATTGATACCCAGCCATCGTCTACGATCTCCATCAATGCGGAATTGGCTAGTCGTTCTGTCATAGGTATTCAAATAGATTTCTTGGCTAGTCCAGAGCACACCCATCCCAAATGATAGGTTGTCCCAAGTCCCAGGAGCTTTTAGAGAGTCCGTTCTTTGTTCCTTAAGAAAAGGAAAATAGCGCGCGATCAAACTGAAATTTTGAATTTTTCCTGAAACCTCCGTATTGCGAATATTTAAAAAAGGTAGATTGGTTTCAGAAAGAGAATAAGGAAAAAACTGCATGTATACATTCCATTTGTGAAACCCCTTGCCCTCGCCAAAAATTCTATCCAAAGATAACGCATATGATAAAGTAGGTGTTGTGGCAATTCCTTTCGTGGGTAGCTCTCTAAGTTCTGTCTCTTGGAGAATGAAGCTATTTGGATTTGCAGTGGAACGTGCGATCCCGTAACCCAGTCCCAATCTATTACCTTTCAGTGGAGTTCCTCCCATCAAGCTTGAATTAGCGTTTTGGAGGAAGGCACTTTCTGCCATCGAAGAGAGGAAATCTTTTGTATATACTTCTCCTAGGACGGGGTTGACTAGATTTGCCGTAAGCAAAGATTCTTCAGAAATCTGGGAACACTCTAATCCTACACAGACGGCGACCGAATGAATCGGTTTTGCAAAAAACAAGCTTAAAACAAGGTAAATAGAGCAATGTATGGAAAAGCTTTTCATTTATTTGTTCAATGACGGGAAAAATCACAGTTTTTTTGCGCAGGATTGGCCAAAGTCCCATATGGCACAACCGCAGTGAGTGCCTCAATAACTGAGCAATGAAGTTATCAATTTTTTAGCCCCTGTTTGATGGCATCGAATTCTGACTTTGCCTTGTTCTGAATCTCTGATTTTTCAGAATCATTTGCATTTTGCATCGACTTCGTTGATTTATCTTTGTCGCCTTTTGTCTCACTCATAAGTTCTCGGTTCTTTTCTTTTTGCTGGTTCAGTTCTTGTTGGTTCGTTTCTTTTTGCTCATTTAGCTTTTCTTGGTTCTCAGCTTTAAAGGCTTCCACATCGATCTTAATTCTTTCTTTGTCTTCGTTGAACTGATCCATGATGGATTGGATCTGTGCCTGGGCTTGTTCACGAATTTCCGCGGCCGAGGTGCTTTGGCTTTTTAAAAGTGCTTTTTCATCCTCATCTAACCCTAAAGTTTCTCTTTTTGAAACATCAGCTATGGATTTGTTTCCCGAAGAGACCATTGCCGAGGACTCTGAAAATTCTGGCACTTCACCATTGGTGGGAACCCATTCCGTTTGTACTTTGCCCTCACCTACCAGGATCTTGCTTTTTTCAGAATCTGCTTGGACCAAAAACTCAGTTCCGCGAACACCACCAATCTGAGTTGGAGTTTGCACCTGTAAGCTTTCTTCGTTTTTCAAAGGAATGGATTGGCTTACAAAGACTTGTCCCATGTTCAATTTCAGTCGAATTCGAGAGTTTTTTCCCTGCGGAAAGAATTTCGAATCCATGATAACTTCTGACTTTTCTAAGATTCGAATGACTCCGCCTGTCGCTAAAAGAATTTCAGCCTGAGCTCTTTCGCCCGTTTTGATCGTATCTCCGTCGTTTAATTTGTATTTTACTAAGTTTCCGATCGGTGCTCCTTTAGAATCAAATGCTTTCGTATCACCAAAAGCAGTAAGAACCACAGCATAGGATACGGATTGAAATTCTTCCGTTTTTGACTTACAGCCTACAATAAGAACCAGAGTTAAAAAAAATAATAGAATTGGTTTCATAATCCCCTCACACACCTTACTTCGTTCAAAAATACTTTTGAGCTGGACTCAGTGCTTCCATTTTTCAAGTTTAAAATCCAGACAGATTCGCTGTCCGATTCATCTACATTAGCTGTCCAAACTGAGTCTTTTCCGTTTAACTGAACATGACTAGATTTTAATTCTTTTAAACTAGGCATTCTCATAGAAAGGGCGGCACAATACGATTTTGCATTAGCCCAAGTAATGAGTCCAGACTTTTCGGCTTTTTCCCAAACTAAATTTCCAATTTGAATTTCGTTCTCTGCTAACTGAGATACCGCTTCTGGTTTAGTCTCTGCAGATTTTGGCTCAATTTTTGTGGCTGTGCTTGAAGTAGGTTTCGTTGTTTCAATAGAAACTGGGTTGATTTCTGTAGTCTGGACCTTTTCCTTATCATTCGCATTCTCTATAGAATCAGACCCTTCCTTGCATGACAATACAAAGGAGAGACATAGAATCAAAATGGCAAGTCTTATGTTGTTAGATTCTCGGCGTTTATTTGGTAGATTCATGTTAGGTTCCTTAGGGTGCTGGTGTTCGAAAAGAAATTGAAAGAAAAAGAAAAAAGAATTTTGGATTTTGCAAAAATTGACTTTTGGATAGAGCTTGACAAAAGGACAAAAAACAGAGAAAATTCTGATTATGGTTGATTATACGAAAATTATTACGATTGAACCAGGTATGAGAAGCGGAAAGCCCTGCATTCGAGGGATGCGAATCACGGTCTATGATATCTTGGAATACATGGCTTCTGGGATGACTCACGAAGAAATTTTGCATGATTTTCCGTATCTTACCAAAGAAGACCTTTTGGCTGTGCTTGCCTTTGCGGCTGACCAAAACAAAAAACTATTAATAATTTGAAGCTTTTATTCGATGCAAACCTCTCACCTGAGTTAGCGAAAATTTTCTCGAAGGCATATCCAAAATCTAGCCATGTATTCCATTTTGGCCTTGAAAAGGATGATAAACTAATCTGGGAATTCGCAAGACTAAACGATTTTGTCATTGTTACGAAAGACAATGATTTTGTTAATTTATCAAATATCTTTGGTTCCCCTCCAAAGGTGATTTTCATAAAACGGGAAAATTGTCCCACTAAAACAATTGAGTCAATTCTCAAATTACATAGGGAAGCAATAGAATCCTTTATCCAAGAAGATAAAGACTTAGGTCTGTTAATCATCCGCTAGGGTAAAATCCCCCCTCTCACTTCTTCGCATAAGTCCCGATCGACTGCCTATCCATAGCAACCAACATCTTTTCTAGCTTAGCTTCTATATTCGAAATCCTTTGTTTGTTGGCGGCACGATCAGCTTTCAACTCTGAATTCTCTTCTTCGTGACCATTGATTTTGTCATTGCCGTTAGTTTGTGAGTGAAGCTTGTTAGTTTTTTCATGTTGGGTTCCTTGTTGTTAGATTAGTGGGGAAAAGGGAGATTCCTGCATTCCCTCCTAGGATTCGTTTTTTTTTGGCGATGAAATGGATTTGACAAAAAGAGAAAAAGATTAAAGATTCTCTTATGAATCCAGAAGAGTTACTGAGAAGAGTGACAATTGATTCCTCAATTTGCCATGGAAAGCCTTGTATCAGGGGCATGCGCTGGCCTGTAGAGGTAATTTTGGATATGCTTTCCTCAGGAATGAGCCAGGAACAAATTCTTTCTGAACACTCAGAGTTGGAAAAGGAGGATTTTCTTGCGGTCTTCCATTTTCTTAAGCTTGTAACTTCGGGTAATTTTCTAAAAGACGTGGCATAGTGAAGTTTCTTTGTGATGTCCATATTTCATATTTCTTTTCGAAGTATTTGATCGAATGCGGGTTTGATTCGATTCATGTAAATTTTATCCTAAATAGGTGGCATTCGCAAGATTCCGAAATTTCGGAATATGCCGATAAGAATGATCTGATCCTTATAACAAAAGATATGGATTTCAAAAACTCACATTTCCTTTTGAGTAAACCGAGGAAACTAATCAGGATAGTTCTTGGAAATATATCCAATGAAGATCTAGTCAATTTATTCAATAAGCATCTCACTATCATAAAAGACCTCGCAGTAAATTCAAAATTTTATCTGGAAATTTCTAAATCTTCAACTTACTTTGTAACCTAATCACTTCTTCGCATAAATCCCCACATTCTCAGCCGTGTAATTCGTAGCATTTGAATTGCCCTTTGTCCAATTGGGAATACTATCCACGGCAGAGCCTAAGCAATAAACCTCGTAGTCACAAAGCCAATGGAAAATAATGATGATTGCATTGAGGTTCATTCTGGGGAAACCGCCTAATAATTCTGAATGGAACGCAAACCATATGCCTTTAGGAAGTAGAGAAATATGAAAAAGCAAAGTGGGACATAGTCGATAAGTGTTGAAAACTAATTGACAATGTCTACTGAAAAGATAATCTTTTTCACTTGACAATTTAGTAATTTTGAGTAAACTCATCTTCATGGGGATTTACTTTCTTTTTTTTGTAACTTTAACAATTGGTTGTTCGATCTTTGTAATTTTTTCTGTGTTAAGAAGAAATCTTTATAAAGATTTGCATCAGGAGTTACACAAGTTAGAAGGACGCCTACATACCTTGGAACATCCTTCCCAAGGAAAATAATGTCAACCATCGATAAGACTTTGGTGATTCTTTGCGCTCTTTTTATCGGGTTCGGAATCGCTTTATTGCAGACATATGATGTCTTTCGATCTGTAGCCGATGTTTTAGTCACTGTAACAGGAATTGCAAGCTTTCTCCTGGCAATCCTAGAATTCTTCCGAAAAAAAGAATAATTCATATCGATTATATTCACAGCCAATAGGTGCTGTATTCCAAGGAACAGGACCCCCCTTCACTTCTTCGCATAAGTCCCGATCGACTGCCTATCCATAGCAACC
>JAIXRB010000036.1 GCA_027485405.1 Leptospiraceae bacterium
GAGTACAATATCGTCTTTTCCGACAACTCCACTGTCTCCATGAGAGGCATCCGTGGGATGTAGAAAAACAGCAGAAGTGCCCGTTGAAGACAAAGTATGCGAAATCTTGCGAGCAATGTCGCCAGACTTTCCAACACCAGTGACAATGACTTTGCCTTTTGAATTTAAAATAAGGTGAATCGCTTTAGAAATGTTAGCATCCAAATTGTCTCGAAAATATTGGATTGATTCGATTTCCGCATCTAAGGCTTTTTCGACATAGAACATTGGATTTGTCATTCGTTTAAACCTTCGTAAGTTAGATCGTCAATGTGAAACTCTGCCGTTACGACTTGGTTCATCATTGGCAGTCGAACTAGAACCATAACTTTTGTTTGGAGTTTCACAATTTCAACTATTCTATCTTTGAAAGCTCCTGTCATGATTTTTACTTTTTTTCCAGGCTGAAATGCTTCTTCGCGCTCCGTTTTTGTACGCTCTGGAAATTGTTCGACCATGATTTTCAAAGTATCTATGTCTTCTTGGGGAATCTCCGCAGGCTTGCCCTTTGCAAAGATAAAATGGTGAGACCCTGGCAACTGCAGAACCTTTCCCTTTTCTTTCCAGAATGTGATGTTTACAAAGATATAAGATGAGAAAAGGGGGCTTTCCGTTTCTTTCCAACGATCGCTCCACTTTGTTTTTTTTATGATTGTGGGTAAAAAGGCACTGATTCGGTATTTTTGAAATAAGCGGCCCAATTTTTTCTCGGCTCGGGGCAGAGTATAAACCGCGTACCATTTTGGAGTGTCTTCAATCTCTACAGTCTTTTCAGTCTTTTTCATGAATTCGAAAGGTTACCGGCACCAAAACCTCTTGTCCTTTAGTATGACCAAATCTCCAGGTCTTAGCCTGAGACCGAACTTGGTCTGAAAAAATTTGGTAGCGACAAGGAACCACCTCGTTTACCCGCTCAACTCTGCCATCTTCCATGACACTAAAAAGGAAACTACAATTATCCTCCAATCCTTGCTCGATTGCAATAGAAGGGTAGGTCAGTTTTTTATAAAATTCAGCTACTTCTCGTTCGAGTGAATTTGAACCCTCTGCGCTTTCAGACCTAGGAGACTGAGTTTGAGAAGGATCATTTCCTAAGCCTTGGTTTTTAAAAAAGAAGATCGATTGGTTTGCCGAACCCTTTATGAGAAAGATGGGTAGATTTGTCTGTTCTGAGGTAAAACCGAAAGAAAATACCCCAATACCAAACAAAACCAAGTGGAGTGAAATGGAAACAATCAGCTCTTTCATCTTTCTTTCAGGAAACTCCAATGCAATTGGCTCAAAATCCTTATTGGAGAATTTAGAATCATTAAATTCTATGGATAGGATATGCCAAGCACTTGGGGAAAAATTTTTAAAGTTTCCACTTACGGAGAATCTCATGGAGTCTCTGTGGGCGTTGTTATTGACGGAATTCCAGCTGGATTGCCTTTCCCAATAGAAGAGATTCAAAAAGACCTTTCTAGGCGAAGACCCGGTCAAAACGAGCTGACCACTCCTCGCGATGAAGACGATTTGGTGATCGTTGAATCTGGAGTTTTCCAAGGAAAAACCACGGGAAGTCCAATTCTTTTAAAAGTTAACAATAAAAATACGATCAGTGCGGATTACAATGAAATGGAACATGTATTCCGACCCTCCCATGCTGACTACACCTACTCCGAAAAATACGGACATAGAGCCCATGTGGGGGGCGGCAGAGCTTCGGTCCGAGAGACAATTGGTCGAGTAGCGGCTGGAGGTTTAGCACGCGTCATTCTCGAGAAAGAGCTCGGCATCGAGACTATAGGCTGGGTCGATTCGGTAGGGCCAATTGACGCATCTATATCCGAATCCCAATACCCATTGTCTAGGCAAGTAGTCGATGGTTTTGATACCCGTTGTCCCGATCCAGTCGCCCACCAAAAAATGGTAGAGCTCATTCAAAAGCTCAGAGACGAAGGTGATTCCGTTGGGGGTACAGTGAAACTTATCGTTAAAAACATGCCTCCTGGGTTAGGTGATCCTGTTTATGATAAATTAGAAGCTGATTTGGCAAAGGCTATTCTTTCGATCTCGGCTTGTAAAGGCTTTGAAATAGGTTCGGGGTTTGCGGGGACCCGATTGACCGGTAGCATTCATAATGATGAGTTTTACGTAGAACCAAAGACCGGAAAGGTCAAGACCCGCACAAACAACTCGGGCGGGATCCAAGGCGGAATCTCCAATGGAATGGATTTGGTATTAAAAGCCGCTTTCAAACCCACCTCTACGATCAAGAAGGAACAAAAAACTGTAAATGACCAAAATGAGGAAACTATCTTAAAAGCAAAGGGTAGACACGACCCTTGTGTTCTTCCGAGGGCAGTTCCTATCGTTGAGGCGGTTGTAAATCTAGTTTTGTTAGATGCCTATTTTTTCCAAAGAGCCTTGCAACCAAAGTGGTTTTTAAAGTATGCCAATCTGAACTCCATACCTGAACAATGACTTCTTTTCTTCCTTTGAGGCCAAAGCCATTCAGAAACTGGACATAATTCCTTCATCCTTCGATACAAATTCCTAAGGAAGGTTTGACAGATTTACCGATTCAGGTCTAATCTACGGTGATAGGGTTATTCTTTTGGCAAAGATCAAGATAGACAGCGTAGAGTATGAAGTCGACGAGAAAAAGAACTTAATCGATGCGGCAAAGGATGTCGGCATCGACATTCCTTATTTCTGTTATCATCCTGCGTTAACCATTGTCGGTATGTGTCGTATGTGTCTTATCGAGATTGAGGGAGTCCCTCGTCTCCAAGCGGCTTGCAATACGCCAGTCAAAGAAGGATTATCTATCATAACCAAATCTCCAAGAGTGAAAGAAGCTCGTTCAGGAACCATGGAGTTTCTGTTAGCGAACCACCCACTAGATTGTCCAGTTTGCGACAAGGCAGGCGAATGCAAGTTACAGGATAACGCTTTCGGTTCAGGAGAAGGACATAGCCGATTTGAATTCGAAAAAAGAAACATTCCTCAAGAAGAAATTGGAACCAATTTAATTATAAATCATAACCGTTGTATCGTTTGCTACCGTTGCGTTCGCTTTGAGGAAGAAAAGGTAGGAGAGTCTAACTTAGGTCTCTTTGAACGTGGTTATCATTCCATCATAGGTTTAGCAAAAAATGAACCTATACAACACAATTACCAAGGAGCCTTAGCAGACATCTGTCCCGTTGGCGCTTTGTTAAACAACAAAACTCTGTTTAAGTCTAGAGTTTGGTGGTACAAATCTCACAAGTCAGTCTGCCATGGTTGCTCTACTGGTTGCCATGTAACAACAAACGTAAGAGACAACAAAATGTACCGATATATGGTTCGGGAAAACCACGAAAAACAAATGTTTTTCCTTTGCGACAAAGGACGATTTGACTTGGATTGGATGAACGAAAACAGGCTTTTCGCTTACCAAGAATCAGGAAATCCATCCACTTCTTTAGACGTTTTACCTAAAATCAAAGAAGCTATATCAAACAGCAAAGGGATTGCTGTAGTCGGTGGAGCTCACGAATCCAACGAAAATCTAGAGAAAATGAAAATTACTCTTTCTGAATTGGCGAAGGCTACTTCCAAAAGTATTGTTTGGGAATCTAGAGTAACAGATGCACAATACAAAGAGACAGAACAAGTCGATTTTCTATTAACAAAAGACAATCACCCTAACACCAAGGGAGCAATCGATTTAGGTTGTATAACTGACTCTGGGATCGAAGGGATTAGGAAACAAATTCAAAATAAAAACATAGATCTAGTTTTTGTTTTGAATGAAGGCGTTTCTTTGCCACCAGTATCAGTCCATGTTCAGTTAGATACAAATCTCACCGATGCCGCAAAACAGGCTACTTTTGCAGTTCCGATCAAAATCTTTTGTGAAGAAGAAGGAACCTTTACGAATAAAAAGGGATGGCGCCAAGAATTTGAAAAGTCTATGGAACCTCCAAAAGGACTTCCTTCCTCAGCTGAATTCTTTTCTCGCCTATTGGCAGAAGTGAACAAGAAACAGGAGGCTGTCGTTGGCAACAATTAACGTCGCAAAGCGTCACCAATTCACTTGGTATGAAAAATTCTATTTTTGGTCTATAGGCAAGGGCTTGTGGATTACGTTAAAGCACTTTGTAAAGGTGGCTTTTTTCAATAAACAAGTAACAATTGAATACCCTGAAAAGAAAAGGCAATACTCTTCTCGATTTAGAGGCCTGCATTCCATGAAACGAGATGAGCAAGGAAGAGAGCGTTGCACAGCCTGCTTCTGCTGTATGTGGATTTGTCCCGCTGATGCTATAAAAATTGAGGCATCTGAGGTTCCCCAAGAACGACAACATTTGCATCCTGAAGACAAATATGCTAAGAAATTCGAAATCAATCTTTTACGTTGCATCTTTTGTGGCTTATGCGAAGAAGCTTGTCCTAAAGGTGCAATTTATTTGGACGGAGCTGGCGAACTTGCGGCAGATAACAGAGAAGATCTAATAATTTCGAAAGAAAGAATGATGGAAAAAGTAGGTGGTCCTCTCATCGGCCAAAGAAACTAGAACCATTTTGCGGTTCTTCTTCCTTTTTTTACTAGGCTTTTGGTTACCTTTTCTTGCCTTACCAGGTATTCCTTTTTCCCCAGGGAGATTAGAAGCCAAGGAATTGCCAGGGAGCTTTATTGATAAGTTATCCGATGAGCAGTTGCTCATTGACACTCATAACACAGAAAAATTGAGGTTTGGTCTATCTTCGCATATAAATTACTATAAAGTTAAGAAAACAAAAAACACTGTCGTAGAACAAAGATCCGGAAGAAAAAGATTGTATGATCATAATCTAATTCTGCGGGCAATTTTTCGGAACCAAATTATACACAAAAAATATGGTGGTTTAGGCAACCTTCTGAAAGGAGCAGTCTATATTGATTTTGGTAGTGCAATACTTTACGAAGAAGGTGCCGTAACAGTTAGAGATTTATACGAAGATAACTTAGTTCGACCGAATGTCAGCGAGATTGTTGCCACAGATATCAACGATCCAAATTATGATCACACTCGTTACATAGAGATTCATATAAAAGAAAGAGATCCATTTCCATTTTCTTTTACCGAAATACCCCAATTGATGGACAACCCTGAATGGCTAAAAGTTCTAGTGGAATCCTATGCTCGGGACCATTTGACACCCGTAATCTTTAGATCAACAAACTCTGGGCCAGATCTTTTTTATACAGTAGATGAAATGAAGAAACACTTCATCTCAATTTTAAAAGCTAATCCCGATAGAAATGTTTTATATTTTTTCAATCGCTTCGTTTTCTTTCGGTTTGCTTGTGAAAACAAATATGAGCTTATAGGAAGAATTGATGAAAAAATAGGCGTAAACCATAGTTACTCGGCTTGGAGATTTGTGGATTGGCAACGTCGGTCTTTGGATGAGGCTTTTTTGCCAAGCTTTGATTATGTCTCGATAGGCAACGAAGCCGAGAGTCCCATCGCCGATCGCTGGGACTCCTATTTGCAAAACCGCCAGTGCTGGTTTAAAAAAACCTCCGATCACTGGAAAAAGAAATTTGATGCAAAGCTTCCCGGTTATTGATTTTTTGTTTCGCATCTAGCGAACTCTGTACTTTTTTGAATAATGAGCCAAGCCTATATAATCGATGCCGTCCGTACTCCCCGAGGTAAAGGGAAAAAACGAGGAACTCTCGCTTCCATCCATCCTCAAGAACTTGCCGCCGCCACTTTGAAAGCCATTCAAACTAGAAATGGTATAGATCCATCAAAAGTGGAAGAAGTTGTCCTTGGTTGTGTTTCTCAAGTTGCTGATCAAGCGGCTTGTATAGCGCGTTATGCTGTTATGGCGGCGCATTGGCCAAAAGAAGTGCCAGGTTACACAGTGAACAGATTTTGCGGTTCTGGTTTGCAAGCTGTCAACAACGTAGCAAATCACGTTGGTTCTGGGGCAATGGAACTTGGAATTGGCGGTGGAGTTGAATCAATGAGCCGAGTGAAAATGGGCGATGATATGATTGGTCGCGACTTCACAATTGGAAACGAGAAGATTGCCGCTTCTTATAACTTGGTTCCGCAAGGTATTTCGGCAGATCTTATTGCTACAAAGTATGATATTTCCAGAGAAGAAGCTGATCGATTTGCAGAATCAAGCCAGAAGAAAGCGCACAACGCAATCCAAAACGGGTATTTTAAGAAGTCAATAGTCCCTATTACATTAGATGACGGAACAGTAGTTACGGAAGAAGAAAACCCTAGAATCGAATCAGACTATGCATTCTTATCTAGCCTTGGTCCAGTTTTCAAAACCATAGGAGAAAAAGAACTCGATGCAATCGCTCTTCGATCGTACCCCGATGTTCAAAAAATCAATCATATACATACTTTAGGAAACTCCTCAGGGATTGTAGATGGTGCCGCCGCACTACTCATCTCAAACGATGAAGGACTCAAAAAATATGGATTAAAGCCAAGAGCAAAGATTTTGGCTACGGTCGCTACCGGTGAAGATCCTACAATCATGTTAACTGGTCCTGTTTCTGCTTCTAGGAAAGCATTAGCCGCCGCTGGTTTACAAGCATCCGACATAGATCTTTGGGAAATCAATGAAGCTTTTGCATCTGTGGTTCTTTATGTTAAGAAAACACTCAACCTATCAGAAGAAAAGATCAACGTAAACGGCGGAGCAATTGCACTTGGTCACCCCCTTGGAGCGACTGGAGCCATCCTCACTGGCACCGTATTGGACGAGTTAGAACGCCGTAACCAAAGATACGGTCTCATAACCCTTTGTATTGGTGGTGGAATGGGGATCGCAACCATCATTGAGCGAATCTAAGGTCTTTACCTTTACAATTGTTCACGTTGGTTTTGGCAGTAGGGAGGGAAAAACTCCTTACTGCTTAGCAATCATTGAAAACCAAAAAGGAGAAAAGGTAACAGCCATTCTAGAAGATGTTGTGGATTTTTCTCTGATTAAAATAGGAATTCCTGTTAAGTTTAAAAGAACGGACGAAACCTGGGGCGAAATTTATTCGCCAGCCTTTAGTTAGTCTTTGCTAAAGAGAATAGCTTCATTCGGATAAATCAATACTTTGTTTTCTTCCGCTTTCTCTTTTAGAAAAGAAGGTCTTGGCGCTGAAGAGAACAAAATTCGATTCAATTCCCATTTTCTTGGATAAATGGTTTCTACACTTTCGTTAGTAAAATTCAAGAAGATATAAGTTTCTTCTTTCCCTTCCTTTCTCTTATAAAAAAGAACTTTTTGATTTTCACTCAAATGGATCTTTTGATTTCCTCTTCGCAATGATTTTCGTTGTTTTCGAAGTTCCAAAAGTCGCTTGTAAACATGAAACAGGGATGAGTTGTCTTGCACCTGGTTCTGAACATTCACCTTTTCAAATTCTTCATAAATGGGAAGCCAAGGTTCGCCAATGCTAAATCCACTGTTTTCAGAATCGTCCCAGGGCATTGGAATTCGTTCCGGGTCACGTCCAGGGTGAAAGGGCCAGTACTTTTTCCCAACAGGATCTTGGATTCTTTTTCGGGGAACCTTTTGCCTCTCCATCCCGATTTCTTCACCATAATAAAGAAATGGAGTTCCTTTTAAGGTGAGTAACATAGCCGCCGCTACCTTAGCTCTAGGAAGAGTTTCTTTCTTTTTAGCATAACGACTAATATGTCTAGGGAAGTCATGATTGGATAAGGTATAGTTTGGCCAGTTATCATCCCCCAGTGCCGATTCGAAATCCTTAATGATCTGATAAAACGACTTCGCTTCCCAGCTACTAAAAAGAAACATGAAATTGAAAGCTAGGTGAAGCTCATCATTTCTTCCACAATACGTTGCTGGTAAAAACACATTGCCTGGAAAGTCCTGCATAACTTCGCCGACAGCCATCCTCTTATCCGGATACGAATCTAGGAGTTTCCGCAAGCGGCGCAAAATTCCATGCATTTCTGGACGGTCACGATCATATACATGAACCTGTTTATCAAAAGGCCTAGGACCCTTCATGAAGTAAGATTCATTGTTTCTAAAAAAAGCATCTTTTACGTAGAGATTAACAACATCTAAACGAAAACCATCAACGCCTAGATCTAGCCAAAACCGAATCATTTGAAATACGGCTTCTTCTACTTCTGGATTTCTCCAGTTTAAGTCTGGTTGTTCTTTTAAAAAGGAATGATAGTAGTACTGTCCCGTTCGTTTGTCGAACTCCCATGCTAAACCACCGAAGGTACCTAGCCAATTGTTAGGAGGTCTTCCATCTACCGAATCTTTCCAAATGTACCAGTCGCGTTTTGGGCTATTTTTTGAAGATCTGGAATCAAGAAACCATGGGTGCAAATGGGAGGTGTGGTTTACCACCAAATCCATAATTATGCGAATACCTCTAGCGTGAGCCTCTCGAAGTAATTCTTTAAAAGTATTTAAATCTCCAAATACTGGATCAATGTCTTCGTAGTTTGATATGTCATATCCAAAATCAAACATTGGAGATGGATAAACGGGAGAAAGCCAAATGGCGTCGATACCCAATGAATCGGGAGATCCTGCGAGATAATCGAGTTTTTCTATAACGCCTCTCAGGTCGCCTATGCCGTCTCCATTGGAGTCCTTAAAGCTCCTTGGATAGATTTGATAAATTACTGCTTCCTTCCACCAGTTCATTAGAAGTTTATCTCCAAGAAACCTTCATTCATTTGTAAGTGCATAGCTTCATAGATTTTCTCTTTTAGTTGCAAAAGGATTTCAGTTGAATCAATTCGCAAACCATCTAAGGTTTGGATATAAAATGAATCGTAAGCATAGTCAGCGCTGGTTGCGATTCGAACAAAGATAACATTTACAGGACAGCTAAGAATAGCTTTAAGAATTCGAAAGAGTAAACCTAATGAATCGGGTAACCTAATTTCCAGAATTGAGAAATTTTCTCGAGGATCATTTGAGAATTTTATCATCTCTTCTACCATGCCTTTTGGAACCTTAGGATTTAAAGACCATATAGTTTGAGTTAGGGCTATTTCTTCAATGTTGAGTTTTCCGCGTATACATCCCATGATCATTTCTTTGAGTTCAGTAATTTTTGTTTCAGGAATACTACCACTCCCAAAGCTATCGGTAACTTGGGCTTGGATGATTTGTTCTTTGTCAGGAGATTCAAATTGTCGGAGACCAACAAGATTTAAACCAAGAGATGATATGCATCCACTCACATATAGCAATAGATCTCTGTTCTGTTTTGCAAAAAAGGAAATAGTAAGGAAAGCTGGCTCAGATTCGGTTAAAAGTTTAATCAATTCTCCGGAATTTCTCCATTCAACCAAGTTTGTGAATAAATGAAGAATTTTTCTAGGAGTGTTGTAAGATAAGAACGTCTGTGGTTTAAATTTTTGAGTAAAAGTTAAGATTTGAGTGGCTATGCTTTCATGGATGCCTTCTTTTTGGATCCAATAGTTTCGGATGCCATCTAAAGTGTTTTCGGAGCTAAGAGTCTCACTATCTCTTTCCTCTATTGCTTTATAAGTTAGTTCATAGAGGGCATGTAAGATTTCCTTTTTCCAATTGGTTAGAACTCCTCTGCCTACTGATTTAGTATCTATAATTGTGAGCACATACAAGAGCCCCAACCAATTCTTGTTTGGAAAAAGTTTGGAAAAATCTTTGATTAAATTGGGGTCATAGATATCCCTTTTGGAGGAAAGCTCTGACATCGCTATATGTTCAGCGACTAGAAAGCGAAACAATTCAGTTTCGTTATCTGTTAAACCAAGTCGCTCCGATACAGCAATGGAGAGCTCAGCTCCATACTGAGAATGATCACCCTCTTTTACTTTCCCGGCATCATGAATCAAGATTGCTAAAATTAGAATTTCTCTTTGTTCAAGAGAAGAATAGATGCCTTGAACCTCTGCGTCCTCCCAAGTTCCTGATTCTAGTTTATCCAATTCGCGCAAGATCAACAAAGTATGTTCATCAACTGTATACTGGTGGTGGTAACTAAACAATGGAAAATTGGAACAGGCACCAAACTCAGGGATCAATTTTCCAAGTATGTTGCACTCATGCATCAGTGTCATAAGATGACCAATATTATATCTCTTGTTTAAGATCTTTAAAAAAGAATCAATAACTGGTTTGGAATTTTTGTAGTCTTCTTCCAAGAAATTGGAGGCAAACCGCAATTCGTTTAGCGCAATACGAGATGGTTCAATTTTTTCCGATTGACAATCTAAGAAAAAATTCATTGTATCTTCATAAAGAGTGTCTGGATTCGAAAAAATTCGCACACTGTCTTCGGAGTAAGTTTTGGTTTTTACTTCAATGTACATTCCAAGAAAAAAATAAACGTCCTTTTGGCATTTGTAAAACTTACTCATAAATCGTTCGAGACATTTGAGTTCATTCTTATTTCCAAATCCTAAAAATTCAGCTACTTCCCCCTGAAGAGACAAGTCGAGTCTATCATTCTTACGACCGCTAATGATGTGCAAGGCGGCTCTGGAAATCAATAGAAAATCGTAAGCGGCAAGAATCGGCTGAGTTTGTCCGCTAAAAAAGTAGTCAAACACTCCTGTTTCGATTTTGTCTGAAGGCTTACCCGTTTTTTCTGTCCAATACATGAATTGAATGTCTCGAAGGCCTAGGGGGTCGATTTTTATGTTTGGTTCCGAAAGCAGTAGAGGTTCATAAGCGTCTATGATTCGTTTTTTTAGAAAACCAACTTTGTATTCATTGTAGTATGTGGTTCTATCTTGTGGAAGTTGTTTTAAGAAATCGGCTTGGTATTTTTTATATAGGTCTTTTGATCCGGCCAAAAATCGGGAATCCAGTATAGCATGGAATGATTCTAAAGTATCTAAGTACAAGAATGATTCCTCGATGGTTCTACAAGCGTGTCCAACCTCCTTGCCATTGTCATAAAGATAGGTGTTGATTCTGCCAATTAAGGAAGAGAGTTGATTGTCGGAAAGCTCCCCATCATGGAGATAAAGCAGATCAATGTCAGAGTATGGAGAAAGTTCCATTCGTCCATAACCACCTATTGCTATGAGACAAATATGTCCTTCAATAGCTAAATCTTTCTGACTAGTCAGAAAGAGGTTTGTCAAAGCAGAATCTACCAAATAGGTCAATTGTCTTGAAAAAAGCCTTCCAGATGAGACAGTTTTTGCTTTCGCAAAGGTTCTATCTAATTTCGCCTTGAGTTCAAACTTCATACCTATAACATACTCTAAATCACCAAGGAAAAAAGAAAGAAAATGAAAAATGGAATCATATTCTTAAGTCTCTATTCTATCTTTTTTTTCAACTTTTCTATTTTTGGAGAGGGTCCTTCGGAAATCTGGAAAGAAAAAAAATACAAATCGGAGAGGCTTTCGAGTTTTGATAAAACTGGGGGAAACGATGATTTTATTTTAATCCCAAAGCAATCTAGCGTAACGATTGCTAACATTAATGGAGCAGGTATCATCAAGCATATCTGGATCACGCTCGCCAGTAAAGACCCTATGATTAAGCGCAATGCCGTTTTAAAGATAACTTGGGACAATGCCAGCCAACCAGCGGTCTTAGTACCGTTAGGAGATTTTTTTGGGCAAGGATGGGGGGAAGAGTACATCTTGAACTCTCAGTATATTGTCGCCGCACCAAAAAAAGGAAAAGCTTGGAATTCCTACTTCCCAATGCCTTTTTCGAAAGGAGCAAAAATAGAAATCCAAAATGATTCTGATCTGGACATTGCAAATTTTTATTTCTATATCGATTATGAAAAACATTTGGTTTCAGATGTTGGAGAATTGAGATTCCATTCCTATTGGAACCGAAGTTTAACATCTCCTTCTACATCAGATCAAAGAGAAAACGAATGGGCAGTTTTAAAAAAAACAGAACCTGGCCCCAAGTCAGCAGAACAGAATTACACTGTCTTAAACGTGAAAGGCAAAGGCCACTTTGCTGGGTTACAATTGTACATCGACTCTCCTACTCCGATGTGGTATGGGGAAGGCGATGACATGATATTTATTGATTCTGATTCCTGGCCGCCGCGACTCCATGGAACAGGAACAGAAGACATTTTTAATACTGCTTGGTGCCCTAAAGAAATCTTTATGCACCCATACTTTGGTTATCCACGAGTTTCCGAAGGGACTGGATGGCTTGGCCGAACACATCTCTATCGATATTGGGTTGAGTCGCCTTTGGCATTTGAAAAAAGCTTTTTGTTTACTTTAGAGCACGGGCATGCGAACAATCTGACCTTAGATATTGTTTCTGTGGCTTACTTTTACAAGACCCTTTCCCCTGACGACAATCCACAACTTCCCAAAAAAGAAGATAGGCAAAATAAGCCAGAAATAACATTTAAAGAGCTTCATAAATGGAGAGATTCCTACCGAAGAGAGAATAAAAGCCATGTTTGGGGAAATGAATAATTTAAACGAAATTGCAGTCGAGATTCTGAGTCGTTCGCTAGATGCAATTCTCGTTGTAGAATCGACAAACCAGATTGTCTACTCAAATCCTAGTTTGTCGGATTTGTCCGAATATTCTGAAAAAGAATTGATTGGAAAAGTCTTTTCTGTTCTTTTTCCTTTAGAAAAAACCTCCCAAGAAAAGGACATTCACCCTTTGTTTTTTAACAAAGGAGAGGGGAACAGCGCCCAAAAATCCATCAGAGAACTGGAACTCCAAACCAAAACGGGTTATTTTATCCCAGTTGAGATTAGGGCATTTCCCATTCAGCACAATGGTTCTAACCAAAGGTTATTCGCCGGAGTCATTCGAGACATCAGAGAACGAAAAAGACTCGAAGATCAAAAAACACTGCTAATTAGCAGTTTGAAGCGGTTAGCATTTATCGATGAATTGACGATGCTTCCAAATCGGCGTTCTTTCTTTGATTCCTTGCACAAGGCAATTGCAACCGTTCGCCGCAGGAATCGACACTCTGTAGTGGCTGTAATCGATATTGATTTTTTCAAACAAATAAACGACACCTACGGCCACGACATGGGGGATATGGTTCTCCGAAAAATGGGAAAGATCTATACGGATTCGCTTCGCGACGAGGACATCATCGGTCGAATCGGTGGAGAAGAATTTGCCTGCATCTTGCCCGACACAGAAATCGAGGGGGCTCAAATCGTTTTAGAAAGACTGAGAAACAGTGTCCGAAGCCACCAATTCTTTATTATGGAAAACTTCTATCTCAATGTCACAATCAGCATAGGATTTACGCAAATTCTAGGTGACAAACAAGTGGAAGACATGCTCAAGCTAGCGGACTTAGCTCTCTATGAGGCAAAGAACTCAGGCAGAGACCAAGTAAAGGCTTACAAACCGCATTAGCACTCTCCACTCCTTTCTGCTAAAATTCTTCTGTTTTTTTCTCAAATTTCTTGACGTATCCCCTTTTTATTCCGAACATAGTAGATAAATTAGCACTCTAATTCATAGAGTGCTAAAAAGCAAAGAAAGATGGATTTATCTCCGCGTCACAGACTGATTCTAAAAGCTCTGGTGGAAGAGTTTGTATCTGACAATCGACCTGTTGGATCAAAAACTCTTTCCGAGAAGTACAGCATAGGTTTGTCTCCAGCCACAATCCGTGCCTCTCTTTCAGATTTAGAAGAGTTTGGATACATCGCGGCACGCCACACTTCTGGTGGTAGAGTGCCCACAGAAAGAGGCTATCGATTTTATGTAGATAGTCTTGTAACCATTTATGAGCTAACAATTAAGGAAAAGCAACGAATCCAAGAAGAGTATCTTAGGATGCAATTCCGCCTAGACGAAATACTAAAAGCAACTTCAAAGGTTCTGGCTTCGCTCTCGCAAACAGCTAGTGTAGTATTAGGCCCAGAAAAGTCTCTTGATACTTTGAAACATTTAGAGCTTATCCATGTAAATGGAGGAGAGATCCTATTGATCATGGTTATGCGATCTGGCAAGGTAATTAACAAAAATTTCTTTATAGACAATCACATTTCTCAAGAGCATTTGTTTCAGGTTTCTCGCTATTTGAACGATTATTTGAAAGGCTATGACATTTACGAAATCTTAGATTCTATATTACCGAAATTAATGCAAAGAACAGATGGACCTGAAGAATTCAGAGGCATTGCAGGCGCACTTTCATCAGCTATAGCGTCCAACGGCTTTGAAGAAGATTCACTGTATGTCGATGGATTAAAAAATCTAATCGAAAGCTTTGGGCCAGAAAAAGAAAAGTTAGAAGGCGTTATGCAAATGTTTGATGAAAAGAGATTTTTAAAGAACTTTTTCGCAGAGTATGTGGGCTTAGATGGAATATATACAATTATTGGCAAAGATGGCGACTCACAATTAGGTGGCGTAACCATCATTGCCACTAGTTATCGAATGGGTGAAAAAAAGATTGGTTCTATGGGTATCATCGGACCCCAAAGAATGAACTATAACAAGGCTCTGCCTTTGATCGAATTCACATCAAAACTAGTTTCCGAAATGATCACTAAGTTAAGCAGGTAAAGAGGAGAGAATGATAGAAGAAACAAACCAAACAGTAGAGACCGAAAACGAGGAAGTAGCCTCTCCGGACTCTCAAAAAGAGACCATTTCAGAGGCTCCTTCTGAGTTGGATAGAGCTAAAATGGAAATCGAGTCTTTGAAAGATTCTTGGCAACGTGAACGAGCTGAATTTCAAAATTACAAGCGCAGAACTGCACAAGAGCTCCTCAATGCTCGAAAAGAATCCGTCAAAAGATTGGCTGAAGGGTTATTGATCCCTTTGGACAATATGGATCGAGTAACTTCGATTCAAAATCCTTCTGACGAAGTAAGGGCATTTTTGGACGGAGTTCGAATGATCCAAAAAGAATTCTTTTCTGTTTTAGAAAAGGAACAGATTCATCGTTTGGATCCGAAAGGACAAAGCTTTGATCCAATGTTTATGGAGGCAATTGCCTCAGAAGAAAGTGAAGAAGTAACAGAAGAAATCGTGAGCGAAACATATCAATTCGGTTTCTACCACCAGGATGGAGAAAACAAGCAATCAATCCGTCCTGCCAGAGTTAAAATTGCAAAACCAAAATCTAATTAGGAGAAACTAACATGTCTAAAGAAAAAATCATCGGAATCGACCTTGGAACAACAAACTCTTGCGTTGCCGTAATGGAAGGCGGAGATCCCGTTGTAATCCAAAACTCTGAAGGGGCAAGAACAACTCCTTCTATCGTAGCCTATACTCAAAAAGGCGAAACTCTTGTTGGGCAATACGCGAAAAACCAAGCCATTACTAACGCAGTCAACACGATTCGATCAGCAAAGCGATTCATTGGAAGAAGATTCAATGAAGCAAGCGAAGAATCAAAAATGATTTCCTACAAAGTGATTCGCGCCGGAAACGATGGGGTTAAATTCGAAACAGTTGCTGGTGAATTCACACCACAAGAAATTTCAGCCAGAGTTCTCATGAAAATGAAAAAAACAGCAGAAGACTTTCTTGGTCATGAAGTAAAGAAAGCAGTGGTAACAGTTCCTGCTTACTTTAATGACGAGCAAAGACAAGCTACCAAGGACGCTGGAAGAATTGCTGGCTTAGAAGTTGAACGAATCATCAATGAACCAACTGCCGCGGCTTTAGCATATGGCTTTGATAAGAAAAAGAGCAATGCAAAAATCGCTGTCTATGACTTAGGTGGCGGAACTTTTGATATTTCAATACTTGAGCTAGGCGATGGAGTCTTTGAAGTAAAATCAACCAACGGAGATACTCATCTTGGTGGGGATGATTTTGACTCAAAACTGATGCAATGGATGATCGATGAGTTCAAAAAACAAACAGGGATTGATATCTCCAGCGATAAGAACACAGTTCAGCGATTAAAGGAAGCCGCAGAAAAAGCTAAAATCGAGTTATCAGGAACAACCACAACTCAAATCAACATTCCTTTTATCACTGCAGATGCATCTGGACCAAAGCACTTAGATATGACTTTGACTAGAGCTAAGTTTGATGAGATCACGCGTGATTTGGTAGAAAGAACTAGAAAGCCTTGCATTGATGCTTTGAAAGACGCAGGTCTTTCTGCAAAAGACATAGATGAAGTTATCTTAGTTGGTGGATCCATTCGAATCCCTGCAGTCCAAGCACTCGTAAAAGAAATCTTCGGAAAAGAACCCAACAAATCCGTCAATCCTGATGAGGTCGTTGCAGTTGGAGCGGCTATCCAAGGTGGAGTTTTGGCTGGAGACGTAACAGATGTTCTTCTGTTGGATGTCACTCCTCTATCCTTGGGTATTGAAACTCTCGGTGGTGTTATGACAAAACTGATTGAAAGAAACACTACTATCCCAACTCGAAAATCCCAAGTATTCTCAACCGCCGCGGACAACCAGACAACGGTATCTGTTCATGTCCTCCAAGGTGAAAGAGAAATGGCTAGCGGGAACAGAACTTTGGGTAGATTTGATTTAGTAGGTATAGCATCGGCTCCTAGAGGTGTTCCTCAAATCGAAGTTACGTTTGATATCGATGCAAATGGTATCGTCCATGTTTCCGCAAAAGATCTGGGAACAGGAAAGGAACAAAAGATCAGAATTGAATCGTCTTCCGGATTATCCGAAGAAGAGATCAAAAAAATGGTCAAAGATGCCGAAGCCAATGCCGCCGAAGATAAAAAACTCAGAGAATTTGCAGAAGCAAAGAATGAACTAGAGTCAATCGTTTACGGTTTAGAAAAAACAGTCAATGATTCTGGCGACAAATTGGATTCAAACGACAAACAACGAGCTCAGGATGAAATAAAGCGAGGAAAAGAGGCTTTAGAATCGCAAGATTTAGAGCGAATCAAAGCTTCTCGTGATTCTATCCAAACTGTCTCAATGCAAATAGGTGAAAAAATCTATGCAAGTGCGGCTGGAGCAGGTGGACCAAATCCGGCTGGACCAGAAGCAACTTCTGGAGCAACAAGCGGAGCTGGTGCAGGACCTGGGGAAAAAGTTGTCGATGCAGATTATACAGTAGTCGACGAGGACAAAAAGTAATCGGGTATGAGTGATAAGAGTTACTATGAGATATTAGGCGTTTCTAAAACTGCAACTGAAGACGAGTTAAAGAGCGCCTATCGTAAGCTCGCCATTAAATACCACCCCGATAAAAATAAAGGGGACAAAGAAGCGGAGGAAAAGTTCAAGGAAGCAACAGAAGCTTACGAAGTCCTCCGCGATCCCAAAAAGAAAGCGGCTTACGACCAGTTTGGAAAAGCTGGTGTGGGAGCTGGGGCGGGTGGTTATGGTGCCGGGGCTTATACAGATTTCTCTGATATCTTTGGTGACTTTGGTGATATCTTTGGAGATTTTTTCGGTGGAGGTGCGGGTGGTCGTGGCAATTCACGACGAGCCTCCAACCGAGGTTCCGACCTACGCTACAACCTTGAGATCAATTTGGAAGACGCCTGTTTAGGAAAAGAGGTTAAAATTGAAATCCCAAGGTTAGAATCTTGCGTAGATTGTTCTGGATCCGGCGCTTCAAAAGGATCCACTCCAACTGTCTGTCCAGATTGCGGTGGGAGTGGTCAAATTAGGCGAACCCAAGGATTTTTCAGTGTAACAACTACTTGTCCGCGATGCAACGGAAAAGGAAAAACCATTTCCAATCCTTGCAAATCCTGCAAAGGAGAAGGCTTAGTAGAAAAGAAAAGAACTATCAACATTAAAATTCCACCAGGCGTGGAGTCTGGTAGTCGCCTAAAAGTAATGGGAGAAGGCGAGGCGGGACCCGGCAATGGACCCCATGGTGATTTATACGTTGTAACTCATATCAAAAAGCATCCAAACTTTGAAAGGCAAGGCAGTGACTTAATTGTTCAAAAAAGTATACCTTTGACTATGGCGTGCTTAGGTGGCAAAATTGAAATCCCCTCTATTGACGGGAAAACGATCGAACTAACCATTCCCGAAGGCACAGAAAGTGGTCAGGTCTTCCGAATGAAAGGTCATGGAGTGCCCTATCTTGGTGCTTATGGCAAAGGTGACCAACATGTCATTGTAAAAGTTGAGATTCCGAAGAAACTCTCTAGAAAACAAAGAGAAATTCTTGAAGAATTCGCGCGCGAATCTGGAGAAAAGGCACCGAACTCTGGAAAATCCAAGTTGCCATTTCTATAAAATAAAGAGATTAAACATATCATGAGCCAAAAAGTAAAATTGGGGATCATCGGTACCGGTCACATGGGTCAGTACCACGTCAATGTGGCAAAGTCACTTTCCGATGCGGAACTGATCGGGATCTACGATGCAAACAGCGAAAGAGCTGAGGCAATGGCGGAGAAGCATAAGACTAAATCTTTTGCCACAGAAGAACAGCTTCTCGACGCCGTTGAGGCTATCATCATTGCCGCACCAACGTTTCTACATCACTCTCTAGCAAAAAAAGCTCTGTTAAAAAAAAGACATGTCTTGGTAGAAAAGCCAATATCACAAACAGTTCAAGAAGCAAAAGAATTAGTAGAACTCGCAAACTCAAACAAATTAGTTTTGCAAGTCGGTCACGTAGAAAGATTCAATGGAGCTGTACTCGAGTTAGGAAAAATTGCTGAACATCCTCTACTTATTGAGTCTCGTAGGCTAGCACCTTACAATCCTAGAATAACTGATGTCGGGGTCGTTTTAGATATGATGATTCATGATATCGACATAGTCTTGAACATCGTAAAATCGAAAGTCGTATCCGTAAAAGCATTTGGATCTAAAATCATATCCAATCATGAAGATGTGGCGAGCGTAGTTCTTGGTTTTGAAAATGGCTGTATCGCCTCATTAAACGCTTCCAGGGCATCTCAGGCTAAAATTAGAACTTTAAACATTTCACAGAAAGACTCGTATGTTTTTTTGGATTTTACAAACCAAGAAATCGAGTTACACAGGCAAGCCAGTAGTTCTACACAACTGGGCTCAGGCGAGATCAGATATCGACAAGAAAGCGTTGTCGAGAAGATTTTTGTGCATAAAGACAATCCATTGAAACAAGAACATGAGCATTTTATTCAATGTATACTAGGGGAGGCGCAACCAATGGTTAGTGGAGACTCCGATATTCAGACTTTGGAAGTCGCGCATAAAATCCTTGAACAAATTCATTCACAAATCAAATGATCGAGATTCCGAAATCTACAAAGGGTCAAATTCTAATTTCAAATTCTAGCATAGTTCACGATTTTTTCCATAAAACAGTAGTGTTGATGGTTGATCATGATGAAACAGGAGCTTTCGGATTGGTTCTAAACAAACCTTCAGGGTTTAACTTGCTTCAATTGATTCAAAACCTTCCAAAAACCCATCATGCTGAAAATCCAGTATTTTGTGGCGGTCCCGTTGATGAGCATTTCATTTCTGTTTTGCATGAAAAAAGAGATATAGCGGATCCAGGCTTAGAGGTATTGCCAGGGGTATTTATAGCGAGAACGTACGAAGCTCTTTTAGAGATTTTAGATTCGAAAGATAGTCAGTTCCGAATCATACAAGGCTATGCTGGTTGGTCTTCTGGACAACTTGAATCTGAGTTTCAAAAACTCAGTTGGGTATTAAGCGAAGCTAACTCCTCTTTAGTGTTTAATTCTTTGCCCTCCGAGGATCTTTGGAAGGAAGCTTTGCGAATCAAAGGCGGTATTTATAAATATTTTGTTGAACATACCAAAGATCCTTTGCTCAATTAGTCGACTATGCAACTAGAATCAAAGAAAATTGTTTTAACAGGAGCTTCTTCAGGTATTGGTAAAGCACTACTCGAACTTTTACTAAGACAAGGGGCTCTAGTCGTGGTTGGTGATTTGACTCCTGAAAGTATTCCAGAGCATCCCAATCTCCATACTCTTCAATTGGATGTCAGTAAAAAAGAGAAGTTAGATGATTTCTTGGACAGATCCATAGAAATCTTAGGTAACATTGATGTGTTTATTGCCAATGCTGGATTTGCCTACTATGAAAAAATAAAAGAAGAAGACTGGAAACGAATCCAAAGCATTTTTGAAGTTAACACCTTTGCACCCATTTATATCGCTGAAAAAATGAATCGTCTCTTTCCCAAAGGCTTTCACTTCATTGTTGTGGCTTCTGCCGCAAATTACCTTCCTCTGCCTGGTTACGCTTTGTATTCGGCAACTAAATCAGCAGTGCATTCATTTATAGAAGCCTTTCGTTTCGAAATGAACAAAAAAAGTAAATTAACTGTTGTCTATCCAATTGCCACAAAAACAGAATTCTATAAACGGGCGGGAAGACAAATCCCTGTTCCTTGGCCCGCACAGTCTCCCGAAACAGTAGCTCGTTCCATTGTGTCTGCTATTCGGACAGGCAAAAAGCGGGTCTTTCCGTCTCTAATCTTTCGAATAAAACTAGCTCTCAACCGTTGGTTGCCCTTCCTTTTTCCGATCTATCGTCAATTTCTTGCCTGGCAGTTTCGAGATTGGGAACGGAAGAATCGCCTAGATTCATAGCACTTTGCTCTAGATTACATAATTGTATAAAAAATAAGCAGATTCCCAAGGAATACTTATGTCCCTTTCAAGGGAACGGTTATTTTTTAAGCAAAACGAAAGAAATCTGCTCGATGGCACAAAACTTGCTATAAAACTAAGCATAGGAAGTGCTCTTTATGTTCATTGCCGATTACGAAACTAAAAATGTTTATGATGAAATGTTCTCTCGGGAAGGGACTCCTCGTACTAGCTACGATTATCTGAAAAGTAAGATGGAGAGTATGGGTGGTAGGGAGTTAATCAAACGCAGTTCTTCTGCCGAAAAAGCCCTCATTTCCCTCGGAATCACTTTTACGCTGTATGGTGAATCTGAAACGACGGAGCGCATCATGCCTTTTGATGTGATTCCACGAATCGTTCCTAGTGAAGAATGGATCAAACTAGAAAAGGGACTAAAACAACGAATTTCAGCATTGAATCTTTTTCTAAAAGATGTATATAGCAAACAACAGATTATAAAAGACAACGTTGTTCCAAAAGATATTTTACTCTCCAGCTCTGGATACTTAGAGCCTTGCATCGGATTAAAGCCACCTAAAGACATTTGGATTCATATAACTGGAACAGATTTAGTTAGAGATGGTGCTGGTGCCTTTCATGTATTAGAAGACAACTTGAGATGCCCTTCTGGTGTTTCCTATGTTCTAGAAAACAGAGAAGTCATGAAACGAACCTTTCCAGAACTTTTTGATAAACTCAACATAAGACAAGTTTATGACTATCCGTACCATTTACGAGCGATGTTAGAAAACCTAAGTGAATCAGACGATCCAGTGATTGCTGTTTGGACACCTGGTGTCTTTAATTCGGCTTACTATGAACATTCATTTTTAGCTCAAAAGATGGGTGTGAACCTAGTGGAAGGCTCGGACCTAGTAGTTGAAGATTACAAGGTCTACATGAAAACGACCAAAGGACTCAAGAAAATCGATGTCATTTATCGCCGAATAGATGATACTTTTATGGATCCAGATTCGTTTAGGCCAGATTCACTCTTGGGTGTAAAAGGAATTTTTGAAGCATATAAAAGAGGAAACGTAGCACTTGCCAATACACCAGGAACAGGAGTAGCCGATGATAAAGTTCTCTATTCTTTTGCTCCTGAGATTATCAAGTATTACTTAGATGAAGATCCGATTATTCCCAATGTTCCAACGTATCTATGTTCGAGAGAAAAAGATTTAAAGTATGTTTTGGAAAACATTCACAACCTAGTTGTCAAAGCCGCTAACGGAGCGGGTGGCTATGGAATGATCATTGGGCCAAAGTCAACCAAAGCCGAACAAGAAGAGTTTAAACTTTTGATCAAGGAAGATCCTAGAAATTACATAGCACAACCTGTGTTAAATCTTTCCACAGTTCCAACTTTAATTGATGATAAGATTGAAGCTCGGCACGTTGATTTACGCCCCTTCATTCTATATGGAAAGGAAATCTATGTCATGCCCGGTGGACTCACTCGAGTAGCTTTGCGAAAAGGTTCTTTAGTCGTCAATTCGTCGCAAGGCGGAGGATCAAAAGACACTTGGGTTTTGGGCTAAAAAAGGATAATAGTTTATGTTAAGCAGGGTTGCCGAATCAGTTTACTGGATGAATCGGTATGTAGAGAGGGCTGAAAACTATTCCCGATTTATCGATGTAAATCACCAACTATCTCTCGATTTAAATGAAGAATTTACGAACCAGTGGATGCCATTGGTAAACACGACTGGAGACGCTGAGCTCTTTGGGAAAAAGTATGAGACTGCCACTCCTTCGAACGTTATAAAGTTTATGACGTTCGATGATGAGAATCCAAGCTCTATTTTCTGCTGTTTGAAATACGCCAGAGAGAACGCTCGGACAATTCGTGAAAACATTTCTACAGCAATGTGGGAGACATTGAACAATTTCTTTATAATCGTAAAAGAATATCGAAAATCCTACATGGAAAGTAAAAAAGAAGACTTTCAAGGGTTAAGCGTTAGTTTATCTGAATTTTTGTCTGATGTGAGAAAAAACGCTCAATCATTTTATGGCTGTTCGGATGCTACGATTTGCCACGATGAGGTTTGGAATTTTTCTCTGTTAGGTCGATTTTTAGAACGAGCAGATAAAACTACACGAATATTGGACATGAAGTATTTTATCCTACTTCCGTCCATAAAGGACGTGGGTTCTACCTTAGATCTTTTGCAATGGTTGTCTTTACTAAAGAGTGCTTCTGCTCATGAAATGTTCAACAGAAAATACAAAAGAGTACATCCTACTGAAATTGCCGAATTTTTAATTTTGGATGAAACTCTTCCCCGTTCCATTGTCTTTTGTTTAAAGGAAATGGAGCGAAGTTTAGAAATTGTATCTGGAACCATAGAGGGAATTCCCAGAAATCTAGCCCAAGACGCAACGACCAACTATTTAAAGAGGCTTCGAGCCGAAAGCATTCAATCCATCTTTGACAAGGGTCTGCATGAGTACTTGGATGATATCCAAATCGAACTCAATCGCATAGGAGCTAAAATATCCGAAAGGTTTTTTACTGGTTAGACTTTGTCACCAAGCTGAGAATTAAGGAATAAGAAATGAGCATTCGCGTAGCACTTACACATTTAACTAGATATGATTATGATCGGAAAATTCAGTTATCTCCCCATGTCATACGACTAAGACCAGCACCTCATACCCGAAACCATATTGTTTCCTATTCCTTAAACATTCTACCTGAAGACAAATTTGTAAATTGGCAACAAGATCCGTTCGGAAACTACTTAGCGAGATTGGTTTTTAATCAAAAAACCGACGTTTTTCAAGTATTAGTTGATCTTGTGGTTGATATGAAAGTAATCAATCCTTTCGATTTTTTTGTTGAGGAATATGCTGACCTTTCGCCTTTCACCTACGACAAAAACTTAAAGAAGGAATTGGCTCCTTACATTCGTCCCAAAAAGCCAGGTCCACTTCTTACAGAATACTTAAAAACTCTTAATGTCAAAAAGAGACGAACGATCGATTTTCTGGTAGATCTCAACCAAAAGGTCTACTATGACATAGGTTATATTATTCGAATGGAGCCTGGGGTGCAAACTCCAGAATTGACCCTAAAGAAAAAAATGGGTTCTTGTAGAGATAGTGGTTATCTTTTGGTTCAAATCCTCAGAAATCTTGGGTTTGCCGCTAGGTTCGTATCAGGATACTTAATTCAGTTAAAACCGGACGTTAAACCTTTGGATGGGCCTGCTGGAGCTGATCAAGATTTCACGGATTTGCATGCATGGGCAGAGGTTTATTTACCTGGTGCTGGTTGGGTTGGCTTAGATCCAACTTCCGGGCTATTTTGTGGTGAAGGCCATATACCTTTAGCGGCTACACCTGAACCTGAGTCAGCTGGACCAATCCAAGGTCTACTCGAAAGAGCAAAAACGGAATTCAGTTTTTCAATGACGGTTGAAAGAATTGAAGAAACTACTCGAGTTACTCTTCCTTACAAGAAGGAAGACTGGAATCGAATCATAGAAATCGGACACAAAGTAGACAAACGCATTCAAGCGAATGATCTGCGTTTGACTATTGGTGGCGAACCCACTTTTGTTTCCGAAGAGGATAGGGGAGCCCCCGAATGGCATTTTGATGCTCTAGGTCCAGAAAAGTATAGCAAATCCGAAATCCTTTTAAAGAAATTAAAAACCCATTATGCGAAAGGTGGTGTTCTGCAATACTGTCAAGGAAAGTGGTATCCAGGTGAACCAATTCCCAGATGGTCTATGAATGCCTATTGGCGTTTAGATGGTGAGTCTATTTGGGAAAACGATCAGTTGTTGGCTGATGATCGTTTCAGAGGCAAGAGAACTGAGAAAGACGCTGAAGTTTTCGGTAAGGAGCTATTAAAAAATCTACGATTGGCCCCTGAATATATGACTCCTGCTTACGAGGACAATCTCTATTATCTCTGGAAAGAGGGAACTCTGCCTTTGGATACTGAAAACATGCTTATTGGACTTTCTGATTTTGACAAAATGGAAAGACAAAGAGTGTTGAGAGTATTAGAGCAGGGACTGAATTCAGTTGTTGGTTATGCGATTCCTTTGGAATACAACGTTTATTCTAATTCTTGGAGTAGCCAAAGATGGTTTTTCAGAAGAAGCCGTTTGTATTTGATGCCAGGTGATTCTCCTATGGGCTATCGCCTGCCGCTAGATAGTCTTTCAGGTCAACAAACGTTCCCATTTCAGGATGATCCTTCTTTTTCTAAACCACCTTTGCCTAAAAGAAAAGAGCTGGAGCAAATTCGGGACGCACAGCCAGTCCTTTCCTACAATCTGCACTACCAATACATGAACAAATTGGCTCTCTGTATTGAGCCACGCAATGGCAACTTAAGGTTATTCTTACCTCCTGTTGGAACACTAGAAGCTTGGTTGGATCTGGTGCTTCAGATCGAAAGAACTGCAATCCAAACCGGGATTCCCGTTGTATTAGAAGGCTATGAAGCCCCTCAAGATTCTCGGATCAACCGCTTTAAAATTACCCCAGACCCAGGCGTTATCGAAGTAAATCTACACCCATCGCGAAGATTTGATGAAGTCGTTGAAAAAACTCAAACTCTTTACGAAGAAGCCCACCTAATCAGATTAACTGCTGAAAAGTTTATGATGGATGGTCGTCACTCTGGAACTGGCGGTGGAAACCACATAACTCTGGGGGGACGGACAGTTCAGGACAGCCCTTTTCTAAGAAAACCCCAATTACTGAGAAGTTTGGTGGCTTTTTGGCAAAACCACCCAGGTTTATCTTACTTATTTTCAGGCTTGTTTATTGGACCAACCTCTCAGTCACCCAGAATTGATGAAGCGAGAACCGATAGCTTGCATGAATTGGCAATAGCTTTTAAACAAATCGACAATTCAAAATTCACTCAAAGTTGGTTAGTTGATAGATTGTTTAGAAACATTTTAGTAGATATCACTGGAAACACTCATAGAACAGAGATTTCTATAGATAAACTCTTTGATCCTGGATCTTTGACTGGGCGACTTGGTCTTGTGGAGATGCGAGCTTTTGAAATGCCACCTCATTATCAGATGAGTGTGGTTCAGCAAGCGTTTGTTATGGCAATTGTTTGTAGGCTTTGGGAAAAACCTTACTTTGGAAATCCTGTAGATTGGGGCAATGAAATACATGACCGTTATATGTTGCCTTTTTTCGTCTTCAAAGACTTCAAAGATGTTATGGAAGATGTAAACCGGGCTGGATTTGCATTCAATGAAACAGATTTTCTACCTTTCTTTGAATTCAGATTTCCTCAATACGGTGTTCAATACTTAGAAGGGATGGAATTGGAACTAAGGATGGCTCTTGAACCTTGGAACGTACTCGGAGAAGAAACAACTGCACAGGGAACGACTCGGGGTGTAGACTCAGCGGTAGAGCGCTTGCAGGTCAAGATTTCCGGTTTTCATCCAGATCGTTATGTTTTATCGTGCAATGGGTTTGAGGTTCCTCTGCAACCTACAGGAATCCAGAGTCACTATGTAGCGGGTGTACGATTCAAGGCATGGGCGCCTGTTTTGACGCTACATCCTCAATTGCCTCCTCAGCAATGGCTTACTTTCGATGTTTACGATAAATGGAATGAACGCTCTCTAGGAGGCTGTACATACCATGTAAGCCATCCAGGGGGTCTATCTTACGATAAATTCCCTGTAAACAGCTATGAAGCTGAGTCTCGTAGAATCTCGAGATTTTTGACTCATGGACATACTCCAGGGAAAAAGCTCCCTCCAATTAAAATTCAAAATAAGTCTTTTCCTTCTACCCTTGATTTGCGTATGATATAAATCTTAAGTTATGCTCACATCCGAGAAGAGCTCACTCGTCAGCAATTACAGACCTTTACCAGGTGTTTACGATGAGCTTATGGATTCGTCTGGGCAAGTTCGCTCCAAATACAGGTTTTTAGTACAGTCCTTTCAAGAATTAGGAACCGCGGAGCTTTTCAACAGAAGAAGAGACGCAGATCGAATCCTACGAGAGAACGGGGTAACATATAACATTTATCAATCGGATTCTCCAGAGGCAAAGGAAAGACCTTGGAACCTGGATCTCTTTCCAATGGTCATGGAAAGTGAAGAATGGAGGGTCTTAGAACGAGGTTTAAACCAAAGAGCAGACCTTTTGGATTGCATTTTAAAAGATGTCTATTCCAAAAGACGACTGTTATATGAAAAGAAAATCCCACCCGAGATCATTTTTAACGAACAGTCTTTCATTAGATCATGTCAAGGCATGTTCGAGTCTAACCATTTTTTAACTAAAAATCCCGCACTCCTTTTCTTTGTTTGCGATCTCATTCGTTCTTCCAGTGGCCAATTCTATGTTTTGAATGATAGAGTGCAGGCACCATCAGGTTCCGGTTACTCTTTAGAAAACCGAATCGTATTATCCCGGATTTTCCCTTCCATTTATAGAGATGCAATGGTTCACCGGGTTGCCGTTTATTTTAGATCTTTCCGTAAAGCTTTGGTTCAATTAGCAGGCGTATCCGGTAGAGATCCTTTTATTGTTCTTCTGACACCAGGGCCTGGCAATGAAACATATTTTGAACACGCATATCTTTCGAGTTACCTTGGTTATACGTTGGTGCAAGGTGAAGAGTTAACGGTAAGAAAAAACAGAGTTTACATGAAAACCGTTGAAGGTCTTCAGCAAGTCGATTTGATTTTGCGCAGAGTAGAAGACCTGTATTTAGATCCATTAGAATTGAAAGGTGATTCAATTTTAGGAGTGCCTGGTTTAATGGAAGCCATTCGTTCTGGCAACGTGAAAGTATCCAATCCAATTGGCTCATCTTACCTCGAAAACAGGGCACTATTACCATTTTATTCCGATCTTTGTAGGTTTTATTTGGGGGAAGATTTGATCATTCCCATGGCTCCGACCTATTGGTTGGGCAATCTTTCTCAAAAGGATTTGGTTTTACGTGAACCAGAGAAATACGTATTCAAAACAGTTTCCCGCTCAGACGAACAACATCCCGTTACTTTTGGAGAACTTGAAGGCGAAACCAAAGATAAATTCATCCAAAGGCTACAGAATGAGCCCAGTGCTTTTATAGCTCAAGAAATCCTAGCTTCCGCAACTATGCCTGTTTTAACCGAAAACGGCTTTAGACAAGGAAGAGCAATCATGCGAACATTCGTTACTAGTTCAGGCAATGGATATCAAACAATGTCTGGTGGCTTGATCAGGGTTTCACCGAGTCTAGATGAATTCTTCATCACAAGCCAAAGAGGAGCCTGGAGTAAAGACCTATGGATTTTGGCTTCTGAAGCGCAAAATGAAGAAACTTTGTTGGTTCCCAAGAAAGAACAGGTCTCCATTTATCGTAAAGGATCGGGAGTTCCTAGTCGTGTAGCAGATAACTTGTTTTGGCTAGCCCGATATATGGAACGGGGTGAAAACCAGGCTAGAATTTTAAGAGAAGCGGCATTCCAAGTATTGCAAATTGAAGACGTATATGACCGTTCTGCTGTCAGAAACATTCTTCGAATGGGAACTCATATAACAACATCATACCCCGGTTTTCTGGGAGACGATTCAGAAGAACTTTTTAATAATCCGTTTCCCGAATTGAGTCGCCTAGCAACTGACAAGAATTCAATCGGTTGTCTTGGATATAACGTAAAAAATATAGTTTCTGCGTCAAAATCTGTTAGAGATCGACTTTCAGAAGACATGAAAAGGATTATGCTAACCCTTGAGGACATTATAGAAAACGAGCACACTAGTTATGACTCATTGATAGACTACTTTCATAAAATCATATTTAACATCTCAGCTTTGAATGGTTTCTCCTTTGAGAACATGAGCCGAGAATCAGGCTGGTTTTTCTTAGAACTCGGACGAAGAATAGAACGTTCCATCAACATGATTCTTATCCTTCAAGGAATGTTGAAGTGGGAAGGCGAACTAGACAAAGCATCTTTTCAACTTTTGTTAAACATAAACGATATTAGAATTACTTACAGAAGAAGATACCAAGGAAGAATCGATTTAGAATCGGTTTTGGACATTTTAATCTTTGATATAACAAATCCAAGATCCTTTGCATTTCAAATAGAAGAGATTAGTCGATGTATTAAAGTTTTACCAGCAAAGGAAGACAATCAAATGTTTCCTGAAGACAGGGCTGTACTAAAGCTGATCACAGAATTTAAAATGCAAGATATCAACATTTTGTTCAAAAGCAAAGAACCTCTTATTGCAGTTTCTGCTTGGATGGAAACTATGCATGATTTACTCAGAGAATTATCTGATTCTGTTTCAATGCGTTACTTTAATTATGCGGAAGAGCAGACCAGAATTGGCGATATGAATGGCTGATTACAGAATTATTCATAAAACGAAATATGTGTATGAGGACTTGGTTTCATACGGTCACAATCTTGCTCATATGTATCCCTTGGCATTTCGAGACCAGGACTGTTTTCGGACGCATGTGAGTGTCAATCCTAAGCCTGTTGTTTCCTCTTTTCGCAAAGATTATTTTGGAAATCAGGTCTTCTTGTTTTCCATTGAGGATTCTCATAAAACTCTAGAAGTCATTGTAGAATCGACAGTCAGAACCCATCCAACGATTGATTACGATAAATCAAGATCCACACCTTGGAATAAGATAGAGCCCCTGTTGCGTGAGTCCAGTTTAGAGCAAGACTTAGAGGCATTAGAATTTCTGCAACCTTCACCTTTTATTAGATTAAAACCCCAGTTTGCAGATTTCATTTCGCCTTTGTTTCCAATCGGAAAGCCTGTGTATCTAGGTGCATTTGATCTAGCGGAATTCATTTTCAAAAACTTCAAATTCGATAACAAAGCTACAACTATAAATACTCCAACCGAACAGGTACTTGCCGAAAAGAAAGGTGTATGTCAGGATTTTACTCATCTTTGCATAGCTTCGCTTCGGTCTTTGGGCATTCCCACACGGTACATAAGTGGATATTTAGAAACAATTCCACCCCCAGGTAAACCAAAATTACGTGGAACAGATGCGACTCATGCTTGGATTTCCGTTTATTGCCCGGACATGGGTTGGCAAGACTTTGATCCAACAAATGGTAAAATGATAACCGAAGAGTACATTGTAACTGCCGTTGGACGAGACTATTCAGACGTTTCTCCATTGAAGGGAATACTATTTGGAGGCGGAAAACATAAATTGACGGTTGAAGTTGATGTTTTTCGCGAAGAGATCATTGATGACTAAGATAAATGCTAAATGAAAATTACCGAGAATTTTCAATTTTCTGATTTTAGTTCCCTTAGACTTGGGGGTCGTATTCGGTTTAAAGCCGAATGCAATTCCGCAGATTCAGTATTGGAAGCTCTAATGCTAGCCAAAAAGAAAGGTCTCCCTTATTTTATATTAGGTGGAGCTTCAAACATCGTTCCGTCTGATCAAGACATTGAAGCCTTGGCAATTCATGTAAATATTTTAGGCGCGCAAATTGTGGATCGTTCTGAGCAAGGAAGCGTAAGCTATCGAGTGGGCGCTGGTGAGGACTGGGATTCTTTTGTTTTAAAAACAATTGAAGATGGTTGTGCGGGTCTTGAAACGATGTCTGGAATTCCAGGTATGGTGGGAGCAACACCAATTCAAAATGTTGGGGCTTATGGTAAAGATTGTAGTGAATCTATAATTCAAGTAGAAACTATTTCGCCCAACGGAAGTCAGCAGGTTTTCCAAAACAAAGATTGCAATTTTAGTTATAGAAACAGTCGCTTCAAGTCAGGAGATGCCCAAAGCCAAATCATCCTAAGAGTTCACTTCAGATGTTCAACTACAGATCAAATTATAGTAAAGTATCCGGAACTTCAAGAATCAATACGAGAGCAACTCTCTAGCAATTCAACCAACTTTGAATCTCTAGATCGGAAAGATCAGCTGTTGTTTATTCGGAATGAAGTTTTAGCTCTCAGAAAAAAGAAATCAATGTTAGTAGACAGTTCCGATCTTGAATCAAAATCACTTGGTTCTTTTTTTGTGAATCCCATTTTGAATTTAGAGGATTTTAAAAAAACTTCTGAACTTTCACTAAAAAAAGGAAAGTCTATTGTATTCTTTGAGATTGAAGGAACTTCTATGAAAAAAATCCCAGCGGCATGGCTTGTTGAAAATGCAGGCTTTCCGAAAGGATTTACAAAAAATGGAGTTGGGATTTCGAAATCTCATGCTCTAGCCCTTGTGAATAGAGGTGGTACTGCTAAAGATCTAATCGATTTCTCCGAAGAGGTTATTGGCAGAGTCCAAGAGATGTTTGGAATTACTTTGGAAAGAGAGCCAATTTTACTTCAGGATTGTTTGCGGACGGTATAAATGCAAAATAAAAGAAAAATCCTATTTTTTGGAGCCATAGCTACAACCAGTTTGGTGCTAATCGGAATCGTATCTTTGTTTATGATAGATGAAATCAAAGGTGGACCAGTTGGAGATGGTCAAAACAAGTTGGATTTAGTCATTGAGGCTGGAGAACCGTCCTCGGTTGTAGTTAGAAACCTAGCTCAATCAGGCATGATCAAATCTTCCGTTTATTTTAATTATCTTTTGAAATTCACTAGGTCGGAAAACAAAATAAAACAAGGAGTTTATGAAATCAATGATGGATTGAGCTCCAGAAAAATTTTGGATGTGATAGTCGGCGGTAGAGTAAAAATGACGAGTTTTACTATCCCCGAAGGTTACAACAATCGCCAAATTGGTGACATTTTGACGAATAAAAAACTAACAAAGTCTAGAGAAGAGTTTCTGGCTGTTGCTCAAAGTGCCGCCATTTTATCAAAATATAAAATTCCAGCTAAAACCACAGAAGGATATCTTTTCCCAGAAACGTATAGTGTACCAACCAATTATCCAGTAGAACGAATCATGGAAATGATGATAAAAAGATTCTTGAAAAAGGTAGCAACTATCCCCGAATCAAAAAACATTTCACCGGAAGATCTCCATGCCAAAGTAGTTCTTGCTTCGATAGTGGAAAGAGAAGCAGTCAAAAAGGAAGAGCGCCCTTTGATGGCAGGAGTTTTCTTAACTCGGATCGAAAAAAAGATAAACCTCGAATCTTGTGCCACAATACAATACTTATTCGATAAACCAAAAAAGAGGCTTTTTGAAACAGATTTAAAGATAGAATCGCCTTATAATACTTATATTAATGGCGGATGGCCGCCTGGACCAATTTCAAATCCTGGATTGCCAGCACTCATAGCCGCTTTTAAACCAAATAAAACCGATAAGTTGTTCTTTTTGTTAAAACCAGACGGATCTCATTACTTTTCTTCGACGTTTAGCGAACATTTGGAGGCGAAGAAAAAATACATAGACGTTCTTTACCAGTAACTGAATCAGACATGGAAGAAGACATAATTCATTTAAATGTAGCAATCGGAGAGATATCAAAAGAATTGATCGGTGTGCAAAAGGCATTGGAAGACTACCGATCCAAGCAGGCTAGAAAAGAAGCCCCAGACGCCGAAGCCATTGCCTTTATAGAAAAAGCTGAACAAGTTTTGGATAAAGCAGAATCAGGCGAGATCAAATTGACCCCCGATCAAATCAGACGAATTCGAAATAATTTGGTCAAAATTCTGAAAACCTTTCAAAAATAATTTTCCAAACCATTCCGAAACCTGCTCTAAAATGCAAATGACAGAGGGTTTTCTTCGGTCATTGTGGAATAAACTTATATTTAGGATTTAGCAGAATGACCGCAACCGCAGTGAAGATCGACAAATCAAAGGCTGAAAAAGCCCTACAAGCACAAGCATCCCTTCTCTCTGACATAACCAAAAAGCTTGCCCTAAAGAATTCTGATAAAGGCAAAGTCTCCGTTTCCAAAATGGATGAAACACAGCATGTCTTTTATCAATTAGCATGGCTAACTGCCGAACAAAAAGTAGCTGAGAATTTCCTGGTTTATGCATGGGACGAATCAAAAGGTGTCGGCGAACTTGAGCAAAAAATGGCTGTTACGTTTGCGGCAGAGACGGTTGCACATATTCGCTCTGAGATATCCGCAAGACCAGCTGAATGGGAAACAACGTATGCTGAGCTTTTTTCCCGACTCTTCACCGACGAAATCAATACTTTCGTAGAATCAACTTCTAAAATGTCTTCTTATACCGAAATCGTTGAACTTATCAGCAAACATGGTCACTATGGAGCATATGGTCTATCTGATGATCATGAATCCTTTCGACAGACTTTCAAAGACTTTGCTGAGAATGTAGTTGTTCCTCATGCTGAACACGTTCATAGACATGACACCTTAATCCCGGATGAGATCATCAAAGGACTAAAGGATATGGGATGTTTTGGGCTTTGTATCCCAGAACAATTTGGTGGCATTCAACCAGACGATCGCCCTGACAACATTTCTATGTTAGTTGTTACTGAAGAGCTTTCTAGAGGATCCCTTGGAGCCGCTGGTTCACTAATCACTCGTCCCGAGATCATGTCTAAAGCCCTTTTAAAAGGGGGAACTGACGAGCAAAAAAACAAATGGTTACCATTACTTGCTTCTGGTGAAAGAATGGCGGGAATTATGGTGACTGAGCCAAACTATGGTTCCGATGTTGCTGGCATTTCTGTGACTGCAAAAGAAGTTCCAGGAGGTTTTGTCATCAACGGAGTGAAGACTTGGTGCACATTTGCAGGTTACGCAAACCTTCTTTTAATTCTTTGTAGAACTGAGTCTGACCCTTCACTCAAACACAGAGGTTTATCCATACTACTAGCAGAAAAACCATCCTTTGATGGGCATGAGTTCAGTTACAAACAAGAAACAGGTGGAACTATTTCCGGTAAAGCCATTGGAACCATCGGATATAGAGGAATGCACTCTTACGAAGTATCTTTTGAAGACTATTTTATTCCAAAAGAGAACCTTTTGGGTGGAGAAGCAGGTAGAGGAAAAGGTTTTTACTATCAGATGGAAGGATTTGCCGGTGGACGAATCCAAACTGCCGCTAGAGCAAACGGTGTAATGCAAGCCGCTTTAGAAGCCGCTTTTAGATATGCAACAGAAAGGAAAGTCTTTGCAAAACCTATTTATGAGTATTCTCTAACGAAGTTTAAAATAGCTAAGATGGCTATGATCACACAAGCCACTCGTCAATACACAAACTACGTTGCTACATTGCTAGATGAACACAAAGGACAAATGGAAGCTACTCTTGTTAAACTTTATGCATCCAAAATTGCAGAATGGGTTACCAGAGAGGCTATGCAGATTCATGGAGGAATGGGATATGCAGAAGAGTATCCAGTTTCCAGATACTTTGTTGATGCTAGGGTGTTCTCGATCTTTGAAGGAGCTGAAGAAGTTATGGCTCTACGAGTTGTTGCCAAGGACTTGCTAGACCAAGCTCTAACAAATTAACATTTAACAGAATTAGTTAAGAAAAAAATCGTTTCTTAGCAATCCATCCAAGCCTTGTTTGTAAACCACAACAAGGTTTGGATGTTTTTCTTACAATTTTAATCTCTTTAGTTTACCCCTAACAACCTATGGATCAGAGGTCGGATGGTCTCAGAAAAGAACAGTGATGTACTCGAAGCGGGAAGTAAGGGCAAGCCGTTCTTTCGACCAATATTGTTCACTGCAAGAACTCCAAAATACCTTCTGTTCCGATCGATCCACGGATAAAATCCATTGATCCCGATGCTATGCGAAATTAAATCTTTATCGCACTCCGTTGGATTCGAGGTCGCTGTGCAATAACGCCAATTTCCTAATCCATACTGCCATTGAAATCCAAATGCAGAGAATTGCGAGTATCCAATTTTTGCCGAACCATATTGGTCGTTTAAAATCTCATTCACAGAGGCGGATGTTAGGAAGCTTGTGACATCGGCAGATGCGGATCTAGCTGTTCCCGTTCTTAGCAAAGCACTCATCATTCGAGAATAGTGCTCTGGAGATATAGAAAGCCCATACGCTCCGGAAAGACTACCATCAGCGGAAGTTGATGCTGATTGAAAATTGCCTCTCCAAACTGCTTGGGCTGGATCCCAACCCAAAGGAGTTACAATTGCCGATGTAAAGATTTCATTCCATGTAAGACCACAGCTTTTCTCGAGAACCCGAGCCGCCACAGCCATGTGATTCGAGTTGTAGTGAAACAAAGCTCCTGGAGTGCCTGTCGAACTGGTTCGAATCGTCTCTATACATTCGTCTTTTTGAGTATCTGTTGCAACGGCTGGTAAGGTTGCAATGCAAGTTGCTTGCCCAGCACCTCCACCGCCTCCAGCTGTGAGACCAGAGGTAAACGCGAGCAATTGTCGAAGGGTAACAGTTGCATACGTTCCAGTCCAACCAAGTGCTTGGCTCATGGTTGTGCTCAAGGAAAGGTTTGCGCCACTCGCTTGACATCTGTTGTTTGTTAAGTTTCCGCAATTACTTGCTGAACCTGCTGAGCAATCTATAGCCCGCATAGCAATGACAGCGGCAACCCATTTGGAGCCAGATGCAATCGGTTTGTAGGTGTCGTAGTTAAGAGTATTTTGTCTGGCATAGATTCGATTCATCGAGGAATCGAAAACTTGCAGAGAGACTCCTTCATCTGTCGTTTTGGCATATCTGTCAAAGCAATCGTCCAAAGTAGAACAGCCCGAACTAATTCCAGCTAAAAGAAGAGCTTGTTCAGCAGAGTTTTTTGGAAGCTCTGGTTGGCAAAAAAATAAAGATAAAGAGAGTAAGAAAGGAATGAAAGGTTTGTTGTTGTTGGTAATTTTTTTCATTATAGTTCTAAGCCTCCTGGCAAGTTAATTAAATCTGAGGTTTCTTCCAATTCGCAACCGGCAAGTTGAGGAAGTAAGCTCGCATCTCGAATGATTCCCGTTATGCCACCAGGCGGCAAGGTTTCATAGCCAGAACCTA
>JAIXRB010000218.1 GCA_027485405.1 Leptospiraceae bacterium
ATTGTAATCGAATCGAATATACCCTTTCGATAAAGTTGAAGCATTTGCCACAGAAGTAAACCGAACAAAAATATAACCACTTATGTTTGAACTACTTGTGCCAGTAAAATTCATTTCTATTGCTTTGTTATTAGAATATGGAGCCGCACCATTATTCCACCAAACTTCCAATTTTTTCCCACCGGATAAAATGGGACTGGACTGAAACCTATATTTTGAGGCAACACCTCCCCAAGTATCGGTTCCTTGCAAAGTAGAAGTCACTGGAATGACTTCCAAAGCCTTTACTATATCGCCAATTGATTTAGAAATATCCCTGGTAGTCTTTGCAGTAGATCTTACCAAATCATATATTTTGGATACAGATGCATCATTTGCACTGTTCTGAAATCGATAATCTGTAGTTGCTAGCGTTTTGTTGCCATCTCGCTCAGAGACCGAAGCACCAGAAGCTACAGTTTTGTAAATACTCGAAGGAATATCGGCAAAGCCCGTATACATATCTGTGGTTCTCGTAGCACTTGAGCTACTTGAAAGGTTCGAGAAAAAAGCTAATGCCAGTTGATTGCGCTTGCGAAAAATTTCGCTCATGCGCACCTAAGATGAGAATTTTGCACTTTTAAGGCAACTCTTCCCAAGCAAAACTGACGTCGTAGTCCGCCAAATCTGCCTTGCTCAATGCAATCAACCCATCAATGAGTACCCGAGACTTACGAAAGCAGTCTTCCCAATACTGACCTGCCGCGATAGCCAATCCTTGCAATTGCTCTAAGGTCATAGCGCGCCATTGGTTGTCTCGATCTCTCCAAGCCCCACCAAAGACTCCCCCGATGGAAACCTTGGAAATCACCAAGTTCATTCGAATTAAATCCTCTTCCCTGGCCTGGAAATTGTAAGTGAGATAGAAAATTCCTTCCTCTGTTTTGTTTATGGAAAAGCGAAAGATCTCAGATTGCAATTGAGCTCTCCGAACCGATAGACTGATTTCACCATCTAGGACTTTTTCTTTTATGGTTTTTTCTCTCCAATTGCCGTTTTCAAAAACTCGACCTTTAGGCGGAAACTCGGTTACTACCTCTTCGCCTAAACTCGGTTGAACCAAAGAATTCGCATCTCTTTCGGCCTCTGGGTATTCATGTGGTCCCCAGATGATTTCGTTTCCTTTGATAATCCAAATCATTTTAAGCCACCTCTCCTACAAATACATTCAAATAAGCTCCAGCAGCTCTAGGACGGTTTTTGTTTCCACCTCTGTGAATACCGTTAGCAGTTCTTATATTATTTGAGTAGGTTCCTGCTGTTACTCCTTTGTAAGGTTCTGAAGTTAAAACGGCAGCAGCCCCAACCGATAAGTCAGGGCCACCACTTCCTGATTGTGAATCAAAAACGATAGTTGCGTATCCCAAAATGGACTGGTTTTGTCCTCCATAAACGATGACATGTTGATGTTCTTGCGCCTGATCCAATCTTCTCAATCCACTAAACCCAGTTTGCAAAACAGCATCGTTGATTCGTCTCCACCGACCGTTGGCATCCGACTGTCTGGCGAATGGTTTTACTCGGAAGGTGATATTCCCAGTTCCGGAAGTGGTACCTGATATTCGAATAATCCGAGAAGCAGGATCCAATGTTTGAGCTAAAGAAGTTCCCCAAGTTATCAATTGCTTGGATCCCGCACTGATCCCAGGAGCCGTTGAGCTCACAATTTCGATTACCATGCCCCAGTTCGTAAACCGAGTTGCGTCTATCGTGTCTATGTCATTGATCGATTCATTCCACGCAAAAAATCTCAAATCATCCAGCAAGTGGCGAATCAAATTGGTATGGATGGTATTGTTCGTGAGAGTCAACCTCGGGTTCGTTGCGACTTCAACTGTCGCAGTATAATCTGTAGTCGTTCCCTCGTCCGAAGAATAGTTAAAACCAGTGAGATACGGAGCGAAATCGATATAGGTGGCAGGAGCCAAAGAAGCCCAATCCATATCAGCTCGCATCCAGGGAACGCTTGCCGATGGAGTATAGATCCCTTGGGAATACTTGAAATCTCCTAGGTCAAACAAAGACTTAAAGACTATTCCGTTTTCAGCGTTATTGATAACAGGACTTCGCCTCTTCTGTGTGGCATAGCTGGAAGGAGTATCAGGCAATTGCAAAAAATTCTTCGGAATACCATCCACTTGCGCTTGCAAATCATTCGTATTGCCATAGATGCGATTGAATTCCGTTTCCAACAAATCACCATCTGCTGGTGTGGTCTTGCCCCAAGTGCGTGTTTTGCCTGCTGTTACTGCCATGCCTCTTCCTCTACAATGCTAAAATTAAACATACTGAATTGGTCTTTGAATTTGCCCGGAAAACTTGCCAAAGCCACAAGCTGGCCAGCATCATCATACAACGCCATCTCATTGATCTTTTGATTGATGGCATCAGCCACAAAAAGCCTCACACCGACTTCCCAAGAGTTGGAATCTAAGCTCAGTATCTCTGCGGACTTGCGTAGAATTTCATTTTGTAGTCCTATATCGGATGCTAGGGGAGATCGGAGATTGCCCCCTGGTTCGGCTCCAATTCCTAAAGCAATGGTTGCCACATTGGGCAATACAATGGGTTGAGATAAAAGAGATTTCCCTGTAAAATCCCAAGAACCATCTAGCAAAGCTGACCGAAAAAACTTTTTTAAAAATCTGGAAAATCCAACTTGGAACTGATTGACGATTTCGCCTTTGGTGCCTCCAGCTCGAATATCAGCGATGGCTGTATTGAAATCTGAACTCACTTGCAAAGCCTCGATGGCTCCCGCAAAGGTAACCCGAAAGGTGGCAGGCCGACTGCTCGATCCATTTAAAGGCCAGAGCCCACTAAAATTATCTCTGCCGTCTAGCCTTGCTATGCTATCTATATACGCTAACTCTTCTATGGATCGGAGCGATCCTGTCCCCTGGATGAGTAGGTTCCCAATTTCCGAAATGCTCTTTAGATCACCTCGAGACAAATACTTCCGAATGGCAATCGGTAGAAATCGTTTGTAGGCAATATCCGAACGATTTTGGCGGGACTCTCGAACTAAACCACCTATCCAATCTAGCATGGAGCCAGATTTTGAAGTTATATCGTACAAACCGATCATGGAGGACAGGGCGTAAGCAAACTCTGACATTTCCGTTTCCAAAAGAGCCATGAGCTTACCTAAATTGGAATTCGGATCATTCTCTAAAATCGAAGAGGGAAACCTGAGGAAACTCTGGAACATCATGTCACGCCGACCGTTATGTACGAAGTTAAGCAGACTGGCTTTTGTTTTGCTGTTAAGATCAGAGTATCAAGATTCGGAGTTGAGCTCGCTGACAAACCGACTTTAATTGTGATAGAGGTAATCCCTTGGATTCTGACCGTATCAAAGTCATCGGAACCAAACTGGGCTCCCGTAAGTTCCCAAGAATAGATGGGCTTACCAATTCCTTTACCGAGATACTCTGTAGCATCCGAACCCACAGTGTGAATGCCACCAATCACCTTAATGATGTTTTCTCTTACAATAGATTCAGAGCCATTGATCCAAAAAGAATTTTTAACAATTGTCACGGCGACATAGATAGGTAGTGCTTGGGGGACGTTCCAGCGGTAGGTCTGAGGATTTCCTAAAGGGTCTAGTTTTGTGACAACGACATCACCAACCAAACGAATTCCACCTGGTTTATAAGATTCAAAAATGTCCGCTATAGTTGTATTGGTTCCGCCTTCGATGACAAACTCCATGGAGTGCGGAGGCCTTCCTTGTCCATCCTCGAAGCTTTCCACGTTTTCGTAGCCGACAACAGACTTTGTATCAGGCAAGTCAGATAGGAGAGTCTGAAGCGCCACCAAACTCGATCCACCTGCGACTCCTCTTCGTTTGTATCGATCGCGCAGTTCAATGTCAGTTTCTCTTGGTAGACCGCCAAAGCTCGGATCAGGATTGCTGACCGAATCGATTCCAGTTAGCGGAGTGGCAATCTCTGTAACAGAATTTGCAGGCACAATTCCATCGGGACCAGACAAGATAGCTTGGGCGGGAATGTCTATGCTTCCCGCTTCTACTGTTCCAGAGTCCATGGTTACGAACCGAATGCCATTGGTTGTTTGACAGATGGTACCCAAAGGAACTGGCGATCCGTTGACCCCCAGAAACCGAAGAAGCACTTCGGCTTTTTTAGATGGATTGCGAGTAATCCCACCGAGTCCAACAACATAATCTAAGGCAACATTTGTGGCAGTATCTACAAATTGATTATAAAAAATGGATTCTAAGTGCTTCCATGCTGTGTCCATTTCTTCAGAAAAAAATTGGATCCAGATAGAAAGCAGACTGACCTCTGATAGATCTACATCAGGGCCAAAAAAACTAGGAAGCTTGGCTTTGTCTCGCAAGTCCTGAAGGATTGTTTCGAGTGGTTTGCGGATGAAGCCTTTTGAGGTTACGCCAAAACTCACAAAACTACCTCAACGTTTCCTTGGATCGTCTGGCACTGAAGCCTCAAGGCCATCTCCCTGTTTTCTCGATCGATAGCAAATTCGGTAATGGAGCAAGCACTGGATTCTGGATCCAAGAGAACAGCTTTTTTGATTTCAGCTTGGATACGTTCCAGAAGAATTGGTTTCTCGTAAATGGAGAGCCAATCAATGCCCAGATCAGGTTCATGAGCCAGCTCGCCTAAGCGCAAACGGATTCGATCCCGAACCCTTTGGGCGTATGATTTCATTCCCGAAATCATTTGAACCTTACCAGATTGCAAAACGATATCTCTGTCTTGTACTAGAAAGCTTCTCACTCCTATAGAATAGCAGAGTCCCTATAACAAAGAAAGGTCATTCCTTCCCTACGATATTTTTCCTTTGGCAGGCACAGTCGATCCTTGGTTTGAAACCGTTGCCGACCCGACCACAACAATCCCAGATTGAAGCAAGGCTCCAATTTCTGCTTCGTCTTTGAAGTGCTCTATGACGGCATCTGCCACGGCTGTCCAAACGGCAGTGGCTTGCGTTTTTTCTGCTTCGGTCAATGCGGCAACCTTGCTTGTGATCAGAGCCCCGAGTACAGCTTTATTCAGTGCCATAAAAAATCTTAACTCCCATTCGTCGGCTTCATCGTCGGAGTTCCAACCGAACCAGAAGTATGTTTATGAGTCAAGGCATCGAAAGAATTGATTCCATCAGTCAAAGTGATTTTACTTGACTTGAACTTGATCTCATCCTCTTTGATTTGAAGGTAGCTCGACTTGTCTTCAAAGCCGATCACTACCCCGTCTAGGGACAAAAGAGAGTTGGGGCTTGGAACCAGGCTGTCCTTTTTCACACCTCCGATGACACAGGCATCCTGCATGTTCCAGCGAGCTTTTGTTTTCTGAGAAGGTGAGCCTTGCAAAGATTTGCGGATGTCATTGGCTGAGAAAGTGACCCAAACCAGGTCTCCTCTTTTGTAAGGCAATTTGATCACACAATCTCCACCGTACGGATGAGATACGGGAACATTTGCCAGGATTGGAAAGTCTTTTGACTCGCCATAATCGTTTTCCATTCGGAGCAAAGGCAAAACATCCATAGTCCCTTTGGTCGCTGAATACGATTGCACTTTTGCCACACAGCCGATCTCGATTCCAAATAACTTTGCATCGACTAAGTTGCTTAGGAACTGCGTAAACTTATCCAAGGATCGCCTCTGAGTAAGCGCGCTTCACACTTGTGGTAAAATAGTGGTTTGTCTTTTGGACTTGGAATACTCCAGAAGTCAAAGAGCTTTCCAATGTTACTTCTTCTGTAGGATGTAAATTTGGTTGAAAAACAGAAACGACTCGGTACCCAGAGCCCACTCGGTTTATCTCCAAGATATTGCTATTGGACAAATTGATTTTGGGAGGAAACCGCAAAGAGTTCGGATAGACGCTCAAAGAATTATTGACGATCCGAAAGATATGGCCGTCCAAGTTAGCAAAGTAAGTGAGTGCTTCGTTTACGGTAGCAAAGGCGAGAGTATGGATCCCCGGTTTTCGGATGAGAATGGTTCCACGACTGAGACCAAACTCTGGCAAAAGCGCTTCTAGTATGCCTTGCAACGGAAGTTTAGAAAAAGACCTTTGGATCAGTTTTTGGCCAGTGTAGATGGTTTCGTCACTTACCTGGAGATCCAAGGAAGCATCTCCATTGGCACTTGATTCTTCTAAGGAAAAAATACTACCTTCAAAAAATGGTTTTAAGGATTTGGAATGGCCAGCCTTTACTATGACTTTTGCGCCCTTCCAACCACTGCCTTCGGATTTCAACTGAGCCTTTTCTATCGTATCTTGGGACGGATTAAAAATTCTTAGAGTGCCTGTCTGCCGGAGTCCCTCTGAGACAAATAGATCACAAGACAAAGGAGGACATTTGATTTGGATAGGAATTCCAAAGCTCGGTCTAATTTCGATTTCTGCTATGCGACCGAAGAGGCTCATTCGAATCTTTTCCCCAAATACAACTGAACGGAGATTCCGAGATTCTCCTTGGTAATCGCAGACCCAAAGGAATTGGAATACAGATCTGCAAGATCAATGGGAACAAGTGCCGCCTCAAAGGGAATCCCTTCAATATCAAAAGGGAAGGCATTGCCACCATAGACAAGTTTTCCAGCAAACAGCAGATTTCCGAAGAGATCGCTGATTGATAAAGTACAAAACTCACCAACGGAATTCCAATCTAACTCTATAGAAAAATCTTGATCTACCAAAGTTACAATTTTTTGGCAAGGAAGTTCTTCGAAGGAAACAGGAATAGATTGAAAATCTGCCATACTCTAGCCTCCGAAACTTTTCAAAATGGACTTTCTTACTGGATTGGTTGTTACAGGAGGATCAGGTTTCTTCTCTGGCTTAGCAGGTGTTTTGCCTTGCGTATTCACCTTCTTTGCTCCTGGTACGGTTGGCACCTCTGGCACTTTGACCTGTGGAACAAGAGTCAAATTCACAACAAAGTCTTTGCCTGTTTCCATTGTCTCCTGGAAGGTGATGTCCTTGATTTGCAGATTTGAGATTTCATCGAAAGCAGTTCCAAGAAACTTCTCGTCCAAAGGAGCTGGCCGATACTGGAAGCTCTCCGGAAGCATTTCTAAAATCTTGGAAAGAAAACCTCCTGTGCCATAGCCAAGCATTGCGATAGTCGAGCCCTTGTTTTGCCAGGTGACCAATTGATTCAGTTTCTCCTTGGGAGACATGCTAGTCAGAGCCAGGATATCCGTAGTAGAGCTGATCGTTGCCTGCAAGGTGATGACTCGCTCGATGTCGCCAGCTTGGTCAGTCTTTTCGGATTTCTTTTTGGGATCGTTCCCGGTGGCTTTTTTGGGAAGTTCTTTGCTGTAAGAATGATTGATGTCGGAAACTACATTGAGCTCGACTTCTTCTTTGCCAGATTTTAAAGCAATAGTTTTGCGACCGAGTAACATCTAGACTCCTTGGTTGAGTCCCGTTGCCATTCGCATCTTCGGAGCTAAGGTTTCGAGTGCTGACTCGACTTGCCTAACAAAATCCTGGGCTAAGTCACTGGCATTGTTTCCGTTTACGATGATGTTTCCAAAACTAATCGAAACCCCAGAGCTTCCTGGTTTCAATTTGTTCATCGGAGTAGCCATCCCTCCGGATCCACCCATCTGTAAAATCTCACCACCCGTTCCAGGTTCTGCGACCAGATACGTTCCGCCAGGCTGAAGTGGTCCTCCTTCCTTCCTGGGAACCAAAGGTTTGATAGGAGCCCACTCGAAATCAGGAATAAAAGCAGAATTCTTGCTGAGTTTGGACAATGTGCCCATGATGTCGTTTAGCTTCTCAATAAACCAGTTAATGGTATTATAAGGAATCAAGCCTTCGAACATACCCGAAAGATCAATTACATTTCCACTGAAAGCCGCTTCTATCTTTTGTTTAATGGCGGAAATATCTTTAAGAATGGCCGCAGAAAAAGAGTTGGTCTTAAACCAATTGATCATTCTTTGCCAAGATTTTTTGACCCAGTCGATTGCCTGGTTGAAAATCCCAAGCAAACGATCCGGTAAGGTTTCAAAGGGACCCAGGAAATCTCCAATCATGGAATCTCCTCCTTCCATCCAAATGGATATATCTTCAAAAATCCCATAAACCAAGAGGAATGCGGCTCCCAATGCCAATGCACCTAAGATCAAAGGTGCCATGTCGGAGACCAATGCCCATGCGGCAGTGGCCGCAGACCATAAGGCGGCTGTAAGTCCAATCCCAATGGCTGGAGATAAAACGATTAGGGCGGCTTTTGTTCTTTGCAGACCCATTTCCGAATCCGTGAAAAAATCTAATACAGAGGTAGCGATACCAATCAATGGCCGAAAACCTTCCGCGAGCAACGCACCAACATTCTCTTGCAAGTCTCCCCAACGCTGGTTGTAAGTCTCCATCATCGCGGAGGTGGTTTGCGTATAGCTTCCGTATTGTTTTTGCAATTCAGAGTTTTGCGACAGTGCCTCAGTGATTAAAGATTCTCGTTTCAGCCGTTTGTCGGCATCTGAGATTTCCATTTTGTTGATTGCATCCATCTGATCGATGTATTGCCCAAAGATGGCTCCATTTTCTTTGAAGAAAGAAATTCTCCCTGATATGATTGCATTTTGTGCGGAAGCCATCATTTCAGTCATGCCCGCTCCGGTGACAGCCGCGGCTTGCTGGAAACCGGACATAGTGTTTGTCACAAACTCTAAATTGGCGCCCATTTTAAGGGCTTGGTTTCCTGCTTCCATCAACGCCCCCTCACTGCTAAGTCCTTGAGAAGCCTTAATGGTGTCTGCAATTGCGGATTGCATTGCAGGATATTGTTCACCGGAGAGATTTTTGAGCATCGTTTGCTGTTTTTCTAGAGCAGAGAAAGCATCAAGAGAGCCTTTAGCAAAACTCGTAATAGCAATTCCAATTCCGCCTTTCGCTAGGTTAGATAGAACGTTGTTGAGCTCGGCTCCAGAAGAATAGGTTTCCTTAAAACTGCGCTTTAACGATTGAAGGGCGTTGCTTGCGACATTTCGGATACTTCCCCCGAGTGCATTCATTCCAGATTTCATTATGTCCGGAAGGGACTTGGGCATGGCGTTTACCATATCGCCTCCCAGTTTTTTAAGTTCAGAATCCAATTTTGTTGCCTCGGAATATAAATCCCCAAACGACTCCGTGACCTTAGCATACTCCTGGTTCAGCGTTTCCATGACTTCTACCGCATTCCCTTGGAGGTTGATTTCTATATTGACATCACGAGCGGACATTGAAGATTTCTCCTATGTCACTCGCAGATTGGTTTATCGCCGTTGGATTTTTAGGAACATGCATTGTTTCGCTCATACTCGCCATCTATGTGAACTGGAAGAAAAAACCTAAGTCCGACTGACCCATTCAGCTTTGATGACTCGGTTCTCTTCGTAGTTTCTCCTTTCTTCTAACGCTTCCAAAAAGACTAAAAACTTCCAAGGTCCCATGGATTCGACATCCACTTGCGAGAATTGCACAGCTCCACAAACAAAGGCAAGCCAGACAGCTCTTTCGGATTTGTAAGTTGCCTTTGCCCATTGGTGGATCTCTGGTTCAGTGGGGGACTTGTCCCAACCCCACTCAGGACTCCAAGTCCCAGCTAAGAAACCTGTTGCACAATTGCAACCAGACCTCCGTATGCCGAGGATTGATATTGTCCAAGTTCGGCTGAAACTCATGGCAGAGCGGGATCACGCAAAACTGAAAAAACTTATCCAATAGCTCATCGAACCGCATAGAGGATCCGATCTGCAAACTGTTTTGTTTCCATTGCAATGCCTTGCGATTGCCGGGATGCTGGAGTTGGTATTTGCGACCATCCACAAAGGTGATCTTTGCAATCTTTCCATCATCATCGATCATGTCCAAAATTGGTTTGGAAGGACTGACTGGAGTTGCCACCTTAGGAGGATCAAACGATTCGTTGCGAACTACTTTTTCGGGATTTGCTGGTGCGATAGTTTCTTTCATGGTCTTATCCTACAAAAGCGCCAACGAAGTTCGTAGCTAGAAGCACCCAAGTCTGGTCTTTCCATTCTTGGCCATTTTGCAAAGTCGGGCGTTCTAGCACATAGCACTGTGTCGCTCCTCCGATTTTGCCACCGGATTTGTCTTGGAGCATCATCGGAAACGGAACCCCTTTGGCTTTGCTTAGGCCATCGAGAAAAGAATTCATAGGGCTGTCACCCATCAGGTTCACGGTGATCTTATGACGATCGTCATAGTTCACGCTGACATTGGTTTCGCCATTGATCCCGACCTGGGAGGCAATCTGCTCCTTGGTCATAGGTTCGATGGTGATAAAGTTGTCTTTGACAAAGCCGGTAACGATACGCCCGGCTATGTTCACGATAAGGTCTTTGGGATTGTAAACTTTGTCCATTTTGTCCTCTTATACGGTAATGTCGATATCGATGGTGGCTTTGTGGATCGCTCCGCCTAATACAAGCCGTGCTCGGATAGAAGGGATCACACGATCGGCTCGGTCATTCTGAGGGATGGACTCAATGCTCTCTGGCAAAAAGATCTTGAACTTGAATCGCTTCTCCGCTCCAAAAGCTTTCCGATCCTCTTCTGTTTCGATAGGCCCCAAAATGTTTTGGTCGCCCGCCTGGTTGAAGACTTCGGTCATCTTAGCTTCATACATGCTAAGACCTTGTGAGGTGTAGTGAACCTTGTCTGTATTGATGTTCATCGATGCAAGTCCTTCGAGGAGCCGTGCCTCGATAAAATCTTTTGCAACGACCACATCTATGTATTGGCCAGAAGTAGTTTTCCCTTCCCAGGTGACAGGGACACCGCTGTAGTCGGCGATGATGTTTCCAAAGCCATCTGAGTTAGGAGATTCTTTGAGAATAGATGCCGATTCCGATTGACTGAATCCACTCACACCTTGTCCGCTGAGACGCTTGTAGGCGTAAGTCGCAGAACCCGCAAGCTTAGGTGCCATAAGACCCACCCAAGCCGCTTCAGGATACTTAGTTGTTTCTTTGTGAATGAGAAAGACTTCGCGGTCTCCGTTCCTTCCGGACAAGAGCCCGGCAGAATCCGATCCACCAAAGAAAAGTTTTTTGAGAGGAGCAATGGCATTTGCCACAGCTTGCAGATGGCTCGTATTACGAGTAGTCGCTAGCACTTTATACCAGGCATTTTTCCCTGAATTGATAAGGCTTGCGAGCTCGTTTGCGATTTGAGCCCAGTCCACCACAAAGTAAAGTGCGACCTTAGACGGCCTCACTTCTTGGCTGAGAAGAGCATTCACCAGAGCATACTCAGGATCAGAACTTAGAACTTGGAGATCACTCAAATCAGTGATCTCTGAGATTTCGGCATAACGAGTGTATCCGAGAGTTTGAGAACTTACGGCACTCACAACACCTGTGCCATCACCAAGGAACGAAAGGTTTACGACACCAGAACCACCTGCCACACTGGAGGCTACTTCTGCGGCGGCTTTGATCTGTGCGGCGGTGGAGGTTGGAACACCAGATCCATTCGTCGCCACCGTAACGGTAATGATATAAGGATCGGATTCAGAACCAGCTCCTGATCTTGCGACCGATAGAGCTGTGTTGTTCCCGCTCACGACATAGACAACTCGGATAAAGGTGACTCCACCCGTTCTCGCCATCCACCGAATCCCGGCATTGCCCGTGAGAATGTTCACAAAGTACTGGATCGCTTTACCGCATAGAACCAGCGGCATTCCAAATCCCTTTTGCCCGATAGGCAAGGTTCTGAGATTGATGTTTATCTTTTGGGGTGTGATGGTACTCATATTACTCCTCTAGTGTAACTTGATTGGATATAGGATTGACGGTATCCACAGTTGTGGATTTGGTTTTGAAGGCTTCGAGTTTGAAGTCGAAACCATAACGGTATTCAAAAGAAGTAAACCCTGGCAAAACCAAGGTTCGGTCTTGGATCTCCGTGGAAACGAGACTGGGATTTAGGTTCTGAACACGAAAAGCTTTCAAGCCCTCCGGAGAATCCACAAAATCCCAAACGGCTCCCGCGAGAGACCTTGCCTGTCCAAAGGAATCGGAATTGATTTCAAAAGAGACGACGGCATAGACTAGCTTGCGTTTCTCTAACTTGATCTTGGTGGGATCGATGGATCCATTTTCTAGGAACGCTTCCTTTGGAAAAACAGAGGCTTGGTGGTCATAGACTTTGGAATCAGAAATCACTTGGTAGGCTCCAAAAGGATACGATGACCTTTCCCCCATTTGGTTTTTTCGAATCACCTTCAGGGGACTCGTCTGACCATTTTTCAAAACAGGAATGTTCTGCGATAAAATGGAAACAAAGTTCTCTAGGTCAAGTGCTGTGATCATACGATCTCCTTTTTGGCGAGGTAACGAAGGAAGCCTCCATCAAAGAGCCGATCAGAAATATCTTGCACCACGAAGGTTTCAAGACCAAGGGTGATTCGATCATTCTTTTGGATGGCTACATCATTACCGATTTGATAAAAAAAACGGTCTTGCGTAGTGTACTGGCCTTCAGGCAGAGTTTGCACTTGCTTAGGCGTCAGAGGAACAGAGGCAAGCTTTGCTACTAGACTCGGTTGCGTAGAACCTGGAACCCATTCTCCATTCACATACGATCCAGAGTTTTTTCGTTGGATCGTAACGGATTGGTGGAGCCTATTCAATGCTCGATACGCGCTTGTGATACTCATGAAACCACCTGGTAGCCGATGGCGTTTCGAAGTTGGAGAGTCTTTCCTAGAAGAGGTCTATCAGATCCCTTCATGCGAACGGTCCAGCTAGACAATCGAGCCATAGCGGGATCATTGGATTGCAATCTCTTCTTCACGAGAGAGCTCGCCACAACTCCCACCGAATGCAGAACCTGATCCACTGTTCGATCGCCTTCTAGGAAGTCAAAGATCGACAAGGCGACCTCGTTTTTCAGCTCCGACAAATAGCGGTCATCCTGGAATGTGGATCGAAGCCATGCCCGTTCAGGGATCACGACTTCTTTCACTAGCGCAAAGTAAGGAACAAAACTGTCACCTTCGGCTTTGCCTAAAACCGCAGAGCTAGCACCTTTTTCTCTCCGGAACTGTAAATCAGAAAAACTCCGAGGACTCTTGCCTTCCGCATCTGGATGGATGGGAATGGAAAGATACTTCCCTTTAGGCCTGATCCTTGCTCCGAATTCGTGGACACCAGCGATGATGGCTAGCTCCGAATTTTCTGCGGCAAACACTCCAACTTTGATCTTGGCGTTCTGGATTTGCTTAAGTCCCTCTGAAATCTCTTCAAAGACGGTCATGCAATCCTCCCGTGAAAGCCGAGGACTTCTTGCCTTTTTTGGCGATAGATATCTAAGTAGGGTGATCCATTCGGGCTCGTGCCAGACCGAGAGTAAGAGGTGGCCACTCCTTCCACAGACTCGGAAGCCACATCTTGGATGCGCCCCGTATGACTGAGGATATAAGCCGCATAGCAAACACAAAGTTCGGCATGCCTAGCATGAGAGACCGGAACACCTTGCCCAGCCACAGACATCGACGCATCTTCCAGGATATAGAAGAGATCAGTATCGGTGATATCCGCTACGCTCTCTCCTAGATACTTGCGCAAATTAGTGACTGTGGCTAGACCCATTGTGTGCACCGATCCTTAACTTATTGTGCCCTAGATACCTTGGCCCACATACACCGCTTTAGGATGTCGAAGGAAAGCACCAGCACATCTTTCGAGCACTGCCATTTCGGAATTTCCGAGAATGTCATACACGGGATCGAGCATGGTAAGCTCTTCTACAACAGCGAGCTCTACGATTTCAGGATCATTGTCCATAATCAAGAACGCATCCGTATTGTAGGTGTTCGTGGTAGCTTTAAGGGCATTGGAAACAATCACTTTGTCGAAATAAACGCCTTCTTCTTTCAGCCAGCGCATGATTGTCATGGGAGTGGCATCAGAAAAGTTTTTGGATAGGCGAGCCTTCGCTGTGCTAGGGATCACTAAGACCCGAGCTTTGAATATCTCTCCGTTTTCGACAGCGGCAATTCCTTTCACTAAATCGTCGATGATTTGAGTCGAGGTTTTGTTTGCCCAAAGTCGCTTAGCGGCGCCTGAGCCAGTTCCAGAATCAACTACACTTTCTGTATTGATTCCGTCATGGTTCAGAATTCCTTTGATGCCAAACCTTGCGTCACCGGCAAAGGCGAGTTTGTTCTCTGCTTCGGCAACATACCGACGAGCAGTGGAAACTCGGATTGTTTCGAGAGAGACGCTTGGGCCTTTCCCAGCCGATTTGGCTCGGTAAGCTTCCAGCTCTGCTCTTTCATACTTGATACCTGTCGCAATGTTAAAAACTTTGCGAGTCACTCGACCACCTGTCTCACCGACAAATGGGATATCCTTGGCACTGGCTCCGCGAGCTAAGATCTTTGCCGAACCAGCTCTTTCGTAGAAGTCATAACCGACTTCCGAAGCATACGATGGAAAGTTGGTATTGACTCGCATGATTTGCCGAGCTACCAACTCCTCCGACTTTGCTTCGTAAAGCACGTTTTCGATGGCAATGAGGTCTTCCTTTCGGAGAAGAGCACTGTCTTGTCTTGTGATAGTCATACAATTCCTTCCTTACGTTCCTGCGTCCGCAGTCACTGTGTAGGGTCCATTCAATTCCACAGCGGCGACCCCTGGACCACTGGTTGCACTTAAAAACCTTGCACCACCGATGAGGGCTGTCTTGCCACCGTCAGCTGTCTTTGCAAAAAGACCAGGCACCTTAGTTGCATCCGAGGCGTGCACTGTATGTCTCACCCGGACAACGTCCCCAACGGCAACAGCCTCTTCGACTAAAACCTGAACAACGCCAGCTTGCACGATGCCCACGGGTTCGTTGTCTGCATACGAGTCAGTGTCAAAGTTAGTAGCATCTTTCGACCAACCAGATACACCTTCAAAGGTGAGCCCACTGGCTCCGGCAGGAACTTTTACTTCCAAGCCGGAAGTTCCTTTGGTCAAAGCCATCCCAAATGGAACAACTCCTTCAGAGGTTCTGGTTACGATATTTGTGTTGGGTCGATGTTCTGAGATTTTCCCAGCCTCGATCCCGCCTTCTTTGCTATAGAGTCCGCCTAATGGAATACTCATAACTATTTTTCTCCTTCAAAAAGATTGAGACGTTTTTGTTTTTTTGCCTGGATTGCCGCTTCATCGAGCTTAGTTCCAGTTTCAGTGGATCCAGTTTGGTCTCCTTCGTTCGCCTTATGGCGAAGGAGTTCCAGAGCCGCATCATAACGCGCATCCAATGACTCTTCCTTGAGAGAATCGCGCTTCACTCCGGAATCATACGGAAGAGTTTTGTCGATGACGAGGAGCTTGAGCTCTCGGTTGGAAAGTCCGTCCAGCTTAGTATCACCAGCCACTTGCTTAGCGGCAGAAACCAGCTTTAGGCGCTTCGCCACCAACGCATCTTGTGTGGCAGGAGAGGTCGCTTCTTCCAGAAGTCGCGTTTTCTCTTCCAAGAGAATTTTCAAAGCATCTACTTGAGCTTTAAGAATCTCCAGAGACTCCGAGTCCTTTTGTGCTTTTTCGTCTTTTGCAGGAGGCTCTGCACTTCCACCTTCTCCTGCTGTTGCTCCAGACTTCGCTGGATCTTCTTCATCCAGCTTGATCCCTATTGCATTGAGTAAACCGGTTACTGCGGTTTTCACTTTGCTTTTATCCATTGCGTCCTGCCTTTTTGTATTTTGATTTTGAAAATCCTGTTTTTGGTAGGCACATCCCTCTGGGATTGCCTGGTCGAGATACGCTCGGACTTCTTCTCCGGCTCTCCCTCGCTCTACATGAGCTAAATGGTTGATGATGATATTTCTTTGAGCGACTTCATACTTCTCTCCGTTGATCTCTCCGGGAGTAGGATCAAGGTCACAAGTAAAACCGATAGAGACTTGGAGCTTATTACCTGCTTTCAAGTCATTGATGAGGCCTTGGTCCCAAACAGTTTCTGATCCCGCCAAGGAACCATCGGTTCCCATAACCACTTCAAAAACCGATCCCTTGGCATACGCCTTGTATGTCTCGGTGGTGATCAGACCTTGGTTTTCTGTGGAGGGTGGATGGCCGTCGGAGACTGGAACACCTTGCGCCGATTTTACTGTTTCTGTCCGAGAGAGCTCTTCTGGAAGTTTGGCTTCCATCGTGACCGAACCATCTGGATAGACGTAAGGAAAAACTCCTGTTCGAGCCAATACAACCCGAGCCCGAAGAAAGTCCTTCGAAACTTCGATTGCCGACATCTCGCCTTGGTCAATTCGGATAGCTTGGTTTGCGCCCACAAATACAGGATAGCAGGCTTTGCGATAAGTCGAAAGACCGAGGCTTCTGGACGTTTCCCGATAGGGGAATTGGGGTTGGTCAAAGAGTCAGCTTTGAAGCTTTAAAGTCGAATTGGTTTTATTTGAGTTTCTTTACGGAAGAGCTTTTGAAAATGAGCCAACAGAAATTCTGGTTGATAGATATTCGAAGCGGATTTTTTTTGCTCAATTTAATACATCGATGTTTTTAAGTCTTGAACCAAGTTTTTGAATAGCTCCGAACTTTTGGTTAGGTCATTTTCGGGTTTTTCAATTTGGATGTCTTTAATCTGAGCTAGAAATCTCAAGATACTTTTAAGTTCTGTCTCATAAATTATTCCATCAAAAAACTGTTTTTGATTACTTTCGTAATTTACATTTATGCATGGGGAGCTTAAATGCCTGCCAGTATTAGAATGGATCAAAACGACATTTAAATCAAGCGTTGAAGGAGCATAAACCCTAAGCGATTCTTGAATCTCAAGTCCCTTAACAGACGATAGCAATGCTTTAATTTTTTTATAATTGTATATCTTGATCAAGCCGTCTTCTGCAAGCTTTGTTTTTTAAAATGTGCCGGATCAAACACTGAAGCAATCATTTTATGAAGAATGATTTTAGCATCTTCTGGAGAGGCTTGGGACAATTTTCTCAACCAATGTTCCAATTGCTTTTTTCCAAGTTTTTCCAAGCTGGGAAAGTCATCTTCTATGTTCCAAGAAAGCTGGGCAGTCTCATCGATTTCTTTCCCTCTGATTGCAAAGCTCTTTTTTAAAGCGGAAATCTTTCTAGCATCATTCATTGAACCAAATAGATTCCAAATTGAAGCATCTTTAATTTTATTATCATAGAGATTTTCTATCAAACCTTTGTCATTCAATGTAAAAATATAACTAACACAACTCTCCACTAAAGAGAAGATTACTTCTCCAAATGCTTTTTCCATCTCTGCATTTTCGGAATGGGCGTAGTTCCCAAAATCCAGACAAAATCCTGTTACCAGGTTGGAATCCTTTTCATGCCCTAGTAACATATGCAGAGGAGGAAACCCGATTTCTGCTGGAAATTGTATCTCGAATGCTCTTTCAAACTTTATATCCGAATAGATTTCTTCATCTGTCATATAGTTTCTATCTCAGTGCTCCCTTACACCGTTCTGAGCTCAAAAAATCAGCTCCAATAGAATTTGTTTTTTCTTTTTTTTTAAAGACTAAATACTCACCAGCCAAGGATTGAGCGAAGCCATTTAAAGCTTTAGACCATGTTTTTTAACATGTCTCAGCAATCGTCAATTTATTTAATAATCTGAAATCAGAAAATCTTGTGTTTGAGACGGAAACTAAGTATATTACAACTCTTTCGCCAACTCCCTGACATGCTCGGGAAGATTTTCTAGAGGGTATTTTCCATCGCAAAGACTAAATGATATCAGACACTTTTTCTAACATATCGTCGGAAATTAGACCATGTTCGAGATTATATTTTGCCATCAATATGGAACTTCCAGAGATAGTATCAACTCCTTGTTCTTTTAATAGCAATATTGCTTTTTCATAGGTTTGAGTAGCTTCGTCCATCTGCTTATTTAAAGAAGTTTTAAATACCTCATTAGAAGTATCTCGTAATTTGAAAGTTTGTCAATTCCAAAAATGCGATAGTAGCAGTAACTTTCACTTACTAACTCTAGAAAAACTAGATGCTGTATTTGTTTATTTTTTTCAAAAACTTGCCAAATCTGATCCTCGCTCATGTTTGGGGAAAAGAAAGCAGGGTTACCGGAACGGGAACGATATTTAAATGAACGGCTTGGTAACCCAGGCCAGAATTTTTTATCTACGTTTCTTTTCGACCAATGGTAATGCCCCATTTCATGAAGCAAGGTTCCACGAACGAGACCTCCAGTTTCGGACATATTGGCAATAGAAAAAGGAAGTCCAGCCATAATAAGCTTCTTTCCAAGAATTTCTATTCCAGCTTTATCCAAGACTATTGACTTTGAATTTGGATCAAACAACCCAGCATTCGTCCCGCTGAGTGCCGTAAATTTTAGTGACCCAAGGTCAAAGGGTTTAAAACTTTTCTCTTGTCGAGCCGTGTTGAAAATTTGAGACAACTCGCCTACAGTTGGCTTAGTTACCAAGACCTCTACTTTCCCAAATCCTGTTTCATGGACCAATTCTTTGAATTCTTGGATTTCATCTCGCCCAGCTACCCTATTTGCATTGCTTTCCTTTGCAAAGCTTGGGACATACTCCCCACCACCTTGCTCCCTTGGTTGCAAATTCCTCTGAAGCCCTTGCGGCTGTGGATCGGGACCACCCAATACCCGGATCGGATCTCGGGACACACCCGGGTCACGAGCTGGCTCAGCATAGCACCGGCAATTGTAGTCCTCGCCTGGGTGGTAGTGTTGCGACCCTACCAGAGGAGGATTCCTCCAGCTATGATATTGATCTACGACGTGTTTAGCTTTATGGGCATCTCGAACATTGTTGTCTTTCATTGTGCGCCAAATATAGCCCGTAAACCCCGCTCGGATTTGAGCCTCTCGGTTCACAGATCCGTAGAATTTCCCAGCCTGGTCTCGTGCCCAGAAGCCAGCTTTGGAAGAATCCACATCCATCTGCCTTTCTATGGATTCTTTGAGGGTAGAGATTCGCTCTCCTTTCTTGAGATGACCCATTACAACATTTTGGAGAGAGTTTTCATGCTCTTGGAACAAGGTCGCTTGCAGGTTCTGGAGGTGGCGCCCGTGGTCAGAGAGATACTGTCCCAAAGCACTGGGCGAAAGACCCAAGGCAGGGACTCGAAAGTTCCTTTTCTGGGATTCAGAAAAGGTTTGTCTTTCTGAAATTGCCCCGGCGGGCATCTTCATGGCACTGGACTGGGACTCCAACTGCGCGGAAACCTGGGTATTTGCCCAACCCATGAGCTGGGCCAGAACCTTTTGGGAAGTGGAGCGTCCCAAACTGCCAGGACTTTGGCCTCGGAGCTTGGATTCTCGTCGCCTAGCAAAAAATTCGATCACCTCACGAGGCAAATCACCATCCCATCTAACGGAAAAATCTGAATCTTGAACAGTTTTTTTCTCGCCTAATTCAATTAAGCGAAACAATTCGGCTTTTAACTTTTTCGTGTAACGCTCAAATTCGACCTTCCAGAGCGATTCTAGTGCCTTTTCTAGGTGGATTGGGTACATTTTGGAGGGTTTTCCAGGTAATCAGACATAATTCGGTCTAAACCGAAATCTCGGATATAGGTAGCCGCGATCCTCCCGCGTCAGGAGCGATTCTGGAATCGAAACCAGGGAAAGATAACCCCCTCACCGTCGACCCCCCTTAAAATCGATTTTAGAGCGTTTTCCTACCCCCTCTAATTTCGCAGTTTCGGGGGTGTTGGCGGGTTTAGTCTCCGGAGGTGGGATTTCAGGGGGAGAAAAGTCTAAATTATTCGTATAACTGCCTAAAGATTCGGAGTTTTTCCACTCTTCAAACTTCTCCAAATCCTGAAACCTTTGCGATCTAACGTCCGTAGGCGACACAACTCCCGTACTTAGATAGATCTGATCGGTCTGAGCTTCCTTGAGAGACACATCAGCCTGAGAAGTCGGGTCAAGTTTCCACAAAGGACGGAAATCAAAGCTCCAATCCAGTTGTTCTACCTTTCCGCCAAGGGCTTTGAAGACGGCACCTCGTTCTTCCCTGATGATGAGCCGGATGATTTTTTCCAGGATCGGTCGGATTTCGAGCTCTTGGAACTTTGCTATTCCATCGTAATAGGTGATGAGGTCATACTGGCCACCCGTCAAAGTCCCTTGGGTCTGCCCCATAAGTCTCGACTTAGGAATCCGAGACACTCCCGCGAGCGACTCCAAGATGAAATCCAAAGTAGATTCCAGGACTCCATCGGAGACTCCTGTGTTTTGGATCCTGGCAAGTTGCTCACCTGGTTTCAATGCGACAGAGCTTTGGGTATTCATCGCCATTCGTTGCAGAGCCAGAAATTTCATAGTGACTTCTGGGTCGGAGCTCGCCACATCTTCCGACTGAAATACCTTTACAGAAAGCTCAAAAAGGAGACTAGACAGAGACCACAATGCCGTGTCATGCGCAATGACAGAATCCAAGATGGTCTCCAAAACAGAGACTCCTCTTTGCTCTTCCATCAAGTAAGACCTACAGACCCAATGGATACGAGAGGAGTGGATGTCATAACCTCGAACTAAGAATTTCGGAGTATGATACAGTTTTCCCAAAGGATCAAACGAGCTTCGCAGTACAGAGATCTGACTGGGTGGCAAAACATTCAAATAGTCGAGCTTGAAGACTGTATCGGGGAGAGGTTTGGATAGCTCCGATTGGACTTGTGGAAGCTCTGCCAAAACTCCGA
>JAIXRB010000188.1 GCA_027485405.1 Leptospiraceae bacterium
CCATTTAGTTTCCAAGCGGCAGTTTTTACCAAAGACATTGACATGGCGATGCTCAGTTTCAGAAAGTTAAAAGCAAAAGCTGTTATGGTCAACGAACACACTGCATTCAGAGTGGACTGGATGCCGTTTGGTGGCCATGAGCATTCAGGGCTTGGAACAGGTGGAATTCCTTATACAATCAATGATCTCCATGTAGAGAAAATGATTGTTATCTCGTCGGCAGGTCTAGTCCCAAATTCTTAGAATTACTTAACATGGAGTCGGTTCAATATATCTCAGATGAATATTTAGAAAGAAGTCTGAGATTATCCGTTACTGAGAGATTGGAATTTTTGGAAGAATACCGGTTGTTGATTCCTCTAGAATTGTTTGAAGAAAGAAAAGCCAAATACATTGAAGACTGGAATCAGGGAAATCAATTTCAAATGGAATGATTTGAATGACTTAGTAAAAGGGAAATGTTTCTTAAAAAAATCGATGAGTTGTTTTCAAGCCAAGGAATTCCTTTTGCCAAAAATCAATACCGACTGCCTATCGTTTCTTGTGGCATTGACTTTTGAATCAGATCCAAATCAGTGCTAGTCAATTCTACGTCAAACGCGCCCAGGTTTTCTTCGAGACGATTGATTTTTCTAGTTCCAGGAATTGCCACAATTTCATCTGATTGAGTTAGTAACCAAGCTAATGCTATTTGGGCTTTAGAAATCTTCTTGGTTTGAGCGATTTGTTCTAAAACTTCAACGAACTTTAGATTTGATTTGATCGCTTCTTCCGAGAAACGAGGAAGCGTCAATCGCCAATCACTAGTTTCTAAATCCGTTCGGTTTTTGATTGCTCCAGTTAAGAAACCACGACCAAGAGGACTATAAGCTACGAATGTGATTCCTAGTTCTTTACAAACTGCAAAGACTTCTTGTTCTGGTTCGCGGCTCCACAAAGAATATTCGTTTTGCACGGCTGACAGGGGGTGGACGGCATGTGCCCTTCGGATCGTCTCCGCATTTGCTTCACTAATGCCTATGTGCTTTACCTTTCCTTGTTTTACCAAATCGCTCATGGCACCCACAATCTCTTCGATTTCCAGTTTCGGGTCTTGCCGATGCATATAGTACAAATCTATAGAATCAACTCCCAGGTTTTGAAGACTTTGATCACAAGCTTGCTTGATGTAATCAGGTTTACCGTTAAGCCCCAGGAACTCTCCTTTGGGTCCACGCATAACAGCAAATTTGGTAGCTAAAATGATTTTATTCCAACGTCCCTTGAATGCCTTTCCTAAAAGTTTTTCATTTGCCCCCCAACCATACATATCGGCTGTGTCGAAAAAATTCACTCCTAAATCTAAAGCCTTATGTAAGGTCTGAATTGATTCTTCTTCGTTAAACGAACCATAGAACTCAGACATTCCCATGCAACCAAGTCCCATTCTATTGATTTCTAATTTACTGTGCCCTAGAGTTGTTGTTTTTTTCATAAAGTATGTTCTTTAGATTGCTTGAGAAAATTCATTTGTCTATCGATTTATTTGTTTTTCAAATCTCGGTAGAGAAAAACAAAAATCCCTCACTTATACCCCTCTGCTTGCAATCGAAATAAATGTGCATATCGACCGTTTATTGATAGTAGATTTTCATGACTGCCATGTTCAATGATTTCTCCTTTGGAAAGGACCATGATTTGATCTGCCATTCTAACGGTAGAAAATCGATGAGAAATCAAAATCACCATTTGATTTTGAGTCAACTTTCGGAAGTGGTTAAAAATGTTCATTTCCGCTTCTGCGTCCATAGCGGAAGTGGGTTCATCCAGAACGAGAATATCTGCTTTTTCTCGCATAAATGCTCGGGAAAGGGCAATCTTTTGCCATTGCCCTCCTGAAAGTTCCTGTCCACCTTTGAACCATTTTCCGAGTTGAGTTTGGTATGTATCGCTCATAGCATCGATAAAAGGTTTTGCCATTCCTTTTTCTGAAGCTTCCATCCATTTAAGACTATTATCCAGATTTTCAATATCTCCAACTCCTATGTTTTCCCCTACGGTAAACTGATATTGTACAAAGTTTTGAAATATAACTCCGATTCGCTTGTGAAGAGCTTCCAGATTCCAATCTTTCAGGTTTACACTATCTAAGAATATCTCTCCCGATGTTGGTTCGTACAATCTTGTCAGAAGTTTGATCAGCGTAGTTTTTCCAGAACCGTTCTCACCTACGATTGCTAATTTTTCGCCTGGCTTTAAAATAAATGAAATATTAGAAAGAACGGGATTTGAATTCCCCGGATAGGCAAAGGAAACCGATTTAAACTCAATGCCTATATTAGATGTACCTGCGATTTGGTTTCCAATTGCTTTAGGCATGGGTAGTTCTAAGAATTCATAGAGATTCGCGAGGTAGAGATTGTCTTCATACATTCCACCTATCGAAGTTAAGGCACTCGCAAAAGTAGACTGGCCTTGTCGAAAGAGTAACAAGTACATGGTCATTTCCCCTAATGTGATAGTCCCGTGAATAGCCTCTAATACCATCCAACCATATGCTCCATAAAAGGCGAGAGTGCTAATGGTTCCAAGACTGTAACCCCAAAGCCCTTTCTTGATTGTTAGATTTCTATCTTCAAAATAGAGTCGATCGAAAATCGAGCGATATCTTTCCAGAAGCATAGGTCCCAATTGAAACAATTTGACCTCTTTTGCATGGTCTTCTCTGGCGATCAGAGTTTCTAGGTAGTGTTGCTGGCGAGTCTCTGGTGCCCTCCACCGAAACAATCTAAATGCATGTTCGGAGAATCGGGTTTCTGCAATGAATGCAGGAATTGTTGCTAATATTAGAATTAGAACTGCAGAGTAAGAGTATTGAAATAGAAGCCCAGAAAAAGTAATTATCGTTATACTTGATTGTACTAGACTAAAAATTCGATTTATGAGAGAAAGAGGTCTGGTCGAGGCTTGGGTCCTCGCTTGTGTCATTTTATCATAAAACTCAGAATCTTCGAAGAACAACAATTCTAAGGTCAAAGCTTTCTCTAAAATCAAAACATTCACTTTTTGCCCAAGCGTTACTCTAAGTAGGGATTGTAAAATGTTTGCAAATTTTTGAGAAGCACTGAACAGAATAATGACGAAAGCTTCCACAGCGACAAAAAAGAATGCTGTATTTTGGTCTTGGATAGCCTTGGAAGTTGATGCTAGGATCACTTGATCGACAATTAGTTTTCCAACATAAGCGATGACTGCAGGAAGGAGCCCATTCACTATCGTAACCAGGCATAGTGAGATGGTAAGAGACCTACTTGTACCCCAGACCAATTGGATCGCTCTGCCGGCAAAGCGGAAGTTCTTAAAAGTTGTGTTCATTTTGTAATTGAAATCCTTGCCATCAGTCTACCTAACCCTCTTCTATCTTTGAGGGCGTTTCCATTGCAAGAGAAATGAACCGATGAAAAAAACAAATACGCTAAAAATAAAAGTTCGGATTGGGTCGTACCACATTTCGTAGAAAGATGCCAGCACTGAGTAGTAAGGGTTATCTGGCAAATAATATAACGGGACAGATTGTCCCATTTGGAAATCTGAACCCATTTCGCCCCAGATTTGTCCATAAAATCGGTATGTAGTTCCATTGATAATATATTGTATGATGGGCCTATCTATATAATTAGAAGTTCCATATCTTTTCCCCCCCGTTTGAGTCGAATAATCGAATTCCTGATAAGAAGAAACAACTTTACCTTGGATAAGCGTTGCAGTCAGAAGAATGGAAATGTTGCTGACTGTCTCTCGACCAGCTTTCAAAAAAAGGAAGATTGCAAAAATTTGCAATCCACGACATAACAATTTTTTTATCATATTAACCTATGAAAAAAGTCTAATTTTATTCTCTATAAGAATGAACTATCAGGAACATAGATTGCATTTATCAATGTTGAATTGCCAATTAACACAAAATCGAGAATTGTTTTTCTTTGAGGCAACTGGATTACCTTGAGGTTATATGCGGTTCCTTGCGTTAGATACTTTGGTTTGACAAAAACTAAAAAAGGCTCAAATGCCGTGACATCCGTATGATTGGAACTCGTGTGATAACTAACAGGCATCATGGGAGCCCATTCATAGCCACTCGGCACTTTGAAATCTTCCACTTTTCCGATTTCTACATCTACCATCTTCCAGTTTTGGATGTAATCTTCTCCTTTTTCCGAAATTTCTTCAGAAAATAGAATCAAACTAGATTGCTCAAAAACCCTTAATGTTGGATTTCCAAGATTCCAGATTCTTCCCGAAGGATACTTTAAAAGAGTTTTAAAGCTCCATAATTTAGTTCTCTTTTTTCCAATGATGTCATACGATTCTAGATTGTAGTATTTTGAATTTTTATCTACAGATACAGGAGTTAAAAAGACAATCTGTTTTCCATTATTTATGAGTCTTGCCCCGAAAATTGCTTTATCATTCAAAACTTCTTCTGGTTTACAATTCAGCGTATTACAATAATATAATTTTTGCGAAAAACCATCTCTAGCTCCTACAAAAGAAGATTCTAACTTTTGTACGGTCTTATCTTTAACAAAACTACTAAAAATATGAGCGCCACTAGAAATAAAATCGCGCAGAACTGCAGTCTTTCTGAATTTATCAAAGTGAAGAAGAAACATTGGCTTCTCTCCATCTAAAGTATAAAGCCTTTGTTCTCCGTTAGAATGCAATTCCTGAAAAACTGAAGATTTCAAATCTCCCAGACTAGCTAGAAAGCCTCTTAGGATTTTGGAACCACTGTCCAAAGGATATTTGATTGTTGAAACTTTGTTAGTTTTCCATTCGCATGACGAAATCATATCATTTCCACCAAGAAACTCGTTGTTTAGTGCTTTCGTCGGTATGGATAGAATTCTTTCTTTTGTTATCTGGATTCGGCCAGTCCCCGCATTCAACCTGAATTCATTTGGGAAAATAAGTTCAGTTTTTGAATTCTGATCAACGGAAATCAATTGATCAGAATTTCCAGAGTCACCACTTGTTAAAATCAAAAGTTTGCCCGACTGGGAATAGACTGAAAGCGACGCAACTATAGAATAAACAAATAGGAACCATTTTAAAACAGGGAAAAGTTTCATTTGATTTAGAAACCTCCGAAAAAGCACTAAATCAACAAAAAAAAAGATCTATCGAACAATGGATTTAACGATTTACAATGTCCGAAGGTTCCCCATAATTTTAGGATGCACTATGAATACTTCAGAAAAGCAAATTGTCCTTCTTGTGGATCTGGTATTGTCATCGATTTATCTATTTGCCCCTATTGCCAACGGGAGCTAGAATTTGTATGGAAGCTAGAACCGGAAGAAGAAGTAGCATTGTCCAAATATGTGGATTCCTTGAATCATCGGCTACTCTCCGAGCTACCTACGTTTCATTGGAAAATCGCCTATACTATCGTTAGCTTTTATTTGCAAAGGTGGAACGAAACAAAATTAGAAAAAAAGGATCCTAGCTCTGTAGCTGATCCAGTAAGGCAATTTTCCTATTTCTTACTATTTCTAAAGCATTTCATCTTTTTTTTACCTGTACTTTCCTTTTGTTTTTTTCTTTTGGCAAATTTATGGGGATTTCTTTTTATTTCCATTTTATCAATTTTCGCCACATATCTGTTAACACATTTTCAGATAGAGAAAGATATATATTCTCACAAGAAGATGGTTGATGTTGCAAGGGCAAAAATATTCCCTGAAATAAAATCGTATTTAAAGAATCGTGAAATCGGTTGGACCGATTTTGATCAATTCATTGTCAGTAAGCACATGAAGACTAAAAATGATGTGCATAGTACTATAGCTTCTATAGTGTACCTCGATGGCCGGAAGTAAAGATTGCCATTCCTGTGGAGCGCCTTATCAGTCCAAGTTTGAAAACTGTATTTATTGTGGAGAGCCTATTCGGTCTGAACGAGTGCTTACTTCGGTCGATGAAAAAAGAATTTTCTGGCTTTTACAAATATTAGATACAAGAGTTTGGCGATATTCTTTTGACTTCAGATTTTCCGTTTTTCAAAAATGTATTTTTTTCCTTTTTGGATTAGGTTTGTCGACTTTCTTGTTGTCTTTTTTTCTGACTAAGAACCTAATTTCGTCAGTCGGTATTTCCATCATCATTTTAGTCAATCCTGTCTTTTCCCTGTACAAGGATTTTAAAAATTACATAGACTCCATCGCACTCTCTCATTATTTCGAGGAAAAAATAAGAAATATCTTGAATCAGTTTATGGAAGGATACAATCATTCTTTAGGTGATATAGAG
>JAIXRB010000066.1 GCA_027485405.1 Leptospiraceae bacterium
TCCGTCTCGACTTTCTAAGGCTTTGAACTCGGAACTGGCACCCTCGCCCGTTGCTACAAAGTTTTCGGTGGAATGAGCGCCATCGCAGAACGGTTTGTTTTTAGATTGACCACAGCGACAAAGAGTGGCTCGCGTAACTTTACCATGACCTTCTATATTAAGATCTGCATGAAAGGCGAGAGGCCCATTTTCCCGAACTCTGACAATATTTACTTTAGGGGGAGTTTCTTGTTGAGCTGAATGGATCATTCGGTAAGAAATCGCTCCCGAAGGACAATTGTGAGCCAGTTCAGCAACTTCTGTAGGAGTCGCCTTGTCCGGGAAAATCCACTCCCCTTCCACATTGGGAACAAAGACATCTGGGCGAGACAGCACACAACTTCTGGAATGAATGCACTTTTTTGCCTCAAAAATGATCTCTACCTCTTTGCCTGTAACGATTTCCTTTTGTGACATAGTGGAATCTCCCTCTAGGGCGAAATTTGTTGGAAACAAAGGAAAAGGGCAAGTACTATTTGGGGATGCTGGTAATTTTAAGATACGAAAAATTGCCAAATAACAGTTTGACACTTCTTTAACAGGCACTAACTTTAAATGAAATGCATTCCTCTGCCAATCTTGACAAAAGGCTTTTGTCGGCTATTATACTGCACCTTACCTTTACAGTAAAAAGAGTTTTTCTGTAGAGCCATTTGAGACAGATTTGTATATTTCTGAAGATAGAGGTGCTAACTTACCACCGCTATGTGCTTTCTATGTTTTATAGAGCTAGGATATGTGAAGTATTTTATTGCCGAAGCTTGAGAACAGTTTCTGCTATTTGACTTATTGGAAGAACCGAAACATTCTTTGCCAAAGGATATGCCGTTTTCCCAGGATATACGACAAAGAGATGGTGGAGTTTCAAATCTTCGATGGCAATTGTCATAGACTTTGTAAGAATGGGTGCATCAGAATACTTTATTTCTAATCCAAATCTTTTTCCCTTATGCAACCAGAATAGATCCAATTCCGTACCTTGGTAGGTTCGATAAAAAAAGAAATTTTCAGGAGCCAAATGAAAAATGCTTATCCATTGCTGGATCACAAAACCCTCAAATGATGCACCTAACTTTGGGTGTGTATTCAAATCCTGAAACGATTCGATAGATTGGAGTTTATGAAAGAGACCAGAATCTTGAATATAGATTTTAGCCTGTTTGGTCAACCTCTTCCCTAGATTCTCATACCAAGGTTGGATGCGAAGAATCATAAAAGTTCCTACTAGAATATCTAAGTATGCCTTTACCGTAGATTCCGTAATTCCCAGCGATTTACCCAATTCCGAATAGTTAACAAGTTGACCATGGCAATGGCTTAGCATAATCCAAAACCTACGAAGGGTAGCCGAAGGAATTCGTATGCCCAACTGAGGTATGTCTCGTTCCAAAAAAGTGGTTATGTACTGTTCTCTCCAATCTTTACTCAATGAATTTGATTTGGATAGGAAAGAAATGGGAAAAGAGCCTCGCATCCAAAGTCGTTCCCAGTTTGACTCTGGTTCCTTGGTTTCCGACAGATCAAACCCGTAAATGGTTTTATAAAAAATTCTCCCCGCTAAAGATTCCGATGACTGACGGATCAAATCTTTAGAGGCTGAGCCTAAAATCAAAAACCTAAGTTTGTTTTCAGGGCGATCTACTAGATAGCGTAACAAAGGGAAAAGTTCGGGTTTTCTTTGAATTTCGTCGATGATAACGAGACCCTGAATTTTCTCCAAAGTAATCTCAGGTGCTTCCAACTGAGCTAGATCTGTTGGTTTTTCCAGGTCAAATCGATGTTTAGATGCAAAAAACCGAGATAAGGTAGTTTTACCTATTTGCCTAGCACCGAGGAGCGCCACGACAGGGAAGTTCCTGAGAGCCGTTTTGACTTGCAATTGGTAGTAATTTCGTTCCATGAAAATCCAGAGTATAATCCCTGATTTTCATGGAAAGCTAAAATTGGGTGCTGATTTCGTTATGGGCAATATGTATAAAGTGTACTCTTAAGCAGGATCTGCCAAAATCATTGCTTAGAAAAAAAATTTCCATTTTTGAAAAAAAGAACTTCTCGATTGTTACTTCTAAAAGAGAATCAAAAGACTGATGAATGAAAAACTAAAACACCTGGCTTTGAGCGACAATGGCTTTGTCTTCGATCCAAATACGGGAAACACATTTACCCTAAACGAGACCGGTCTTTTTATTTTGCGGGCCCTTATGCAAGACAAAACCGAACACGAGATCAAACTAGAACTGGTCGATCAATACGAGACTGACTTAGAAGAAGTTTCTAAAGATTTATCCGATCTGATCATTCAATTGCAAGAACTAGGACTTAGGTCTTGAAGCGTATCCGAGTTGCCGTTACCGGCATGAATGCGGTCGATAGCCCCGCGCCAGGCGTACCCGTTGTGCGTTCTTTGTTAGAATCTAACATTCCAATGAACATTGTCGGATTCTCGTACGGGGCTTTGGATCCCGGCAATTTCATGAATCATTTGATTGAAAATGCCTACCTTTTTCCTTACCCAAACGCTGGTTCGGAGACTCTTTTGGAACGGATCAAAGTAGTCCACAATAAGACGCCACTGGACATCATCATCCCTACATTAGATTCTGAATTGGACAATTATATTTCGATCCAGTCCGATTTAGAAAACTTAGGAATCCGCACTTTCTTACCCACTCGAAAAGAATTGCACCTCCGCGACAAGTCACTTTTAAACCAAACTTTAGCTAATTCCGAAATCAAATTGCCACAAAGCATCAATGTGACCGATGCCAACTCTCTCAAATCTGCCGTTGACAAAATTGGATTTCCACTTCTAATAAAGGGAATTTTCTATGAAGCATATTTGGCTTATTCTATGGAAGAAGCAATAGGCTATTTTTTCCATTTAACAGCTAAATGGGGGATTCCAATTATCGTTCAAAAATTCATCTCTGGAGAAGAGATAAATGTATGCGCATTGGCAAAAGAAGGCGAATTAGTGGGAGCCGTCATTATGAAAAAGCTCTTCCTCACTGACAAAGGAAAGGCTTGGGCAGGTGTGACCATCCAAAATGAAGAGGCAATCCAAACTTCAAAAGGAATTCTAAAAAACATACATTGGAACGGTGGATGCGAATTGGAATACATTGTTGAGTCAAAAACTCGAGATCTATATTTGCTAGAGATCAATCCTAGGTTCCCAGCCTGGGTCTATCTAGCCACCGCCTCCGGTCAAAATCTCCCAGAAGCCTTGGTTAAAATTTGCATGAAAGAGAAATTTGAGCCTTTTCAAAACTACGAAGTCGGAAAGGTGTTTGTACGCCATAGCTGGGACGACATTGTTCCCATGAAAGCTATTGAATCTTTAACAGTGAACGGAGATCTGTCAGGAGCAACTTCCCATGAATAAAAAACCTTATGTAAGACCAGTGATTCGAAGACAATTCTTAGGGGCGGCAAACAAATTTGGTGGATTGTCCTATCCCGAAACTTTAACTTCCATAGATGGAGTTAAAATTGAAACCCTCTTGGAAAAATACGGGTCTCCCTTGTTTATTTTTTCAGAAACCAACTTAAGAAAGAAAGCAAAGTCCTACAAACAAGCTTTTGAATCCAGATACCCACAATTTCAACCAACTTGGTCTTACAAAACCAATTATTTAAATGCTATATGTAAGGTGTTTCATGAAGAAGGGTTTTGGGCAGAAGTTGTATCTTCCTTTGAATACCAAAAAGCTAGAAAGAATGGAGTCCCAGGAAACCGAATTATCTTCAATGGTCCTTACAAACCCTACGAAGCTCTAAAGACAGCGGTTTCTGAAGGAGCTAAAATCCACGTGGATCATTTGGATGAGATCCGTGACCTAATGAAAATTGCCGAAGAGTTGGAGCAAACTGTCGAAGTTTCTCTTCGCATTTCAATGGATACTGGAACCTATCCTGTATGGACACGGTTCGGTTTTTCCTTAGAGACGGGGCATGCTTTAGAGGCGGCTAGGCGTATTTGCCATAGTAACGGTAAGCTGGCTTTGATTGGCGTTCATTCTCACTTAGGCACGTTTATGATGGAACCAGGAGCCTACGAAAAAGGAGCGAAGAAGATCTCAGAGTTTTTTCTCCAACTGAAAAAAGAGCTAAAAGCTCCTATGCAGTACATTGATTTAGGTGGAGGGTTTGTTTCTGCAAGCAAACTCAAAGGAACCTACCTATCCAATGCCAACATCCTGCCCAACTTTGATCAGTATGCGGAGGTTATTTGCAAGTCATTGTTTGATGCCTTTTCTCCGGAAGAACCCCCTCCCCTTTTTCTAGAATCAGGTAGGGCATTGGTGGACGAATCAGGATATTTAGCAACATCCATCGTAGGCACTAAAACTCTGCCTTCTGGCAAGCGGGCCCTGATTCTGGATGCGGGAGTCAACTTGCTTTATACTTCAACTTGGTATGATTTTAAAGTTTCACCTATCAAGGACTCGACGAAGGCTTGCGAGGATGTCATCCTATATGGCCCTTTGTGTATGAATATCGATATTGTAAGGGAAAACGTACTTTTACCCAATATGGGAAAAGGTGATGGTTTGGTTTTGTATCCTGTCGGAGCTTACAATGTGACTCAGTGGATGCAGTTTATTGAAATGCGTCCAGCCGTAGTCATGATCTTGAAAAACGGAGAAGTAAAACAGATTAGAAGAAAAGAAACTGTAGATGATATAAATTCAATGGAAGTAGAATGACATCTTTCTTTCATTTCTTTGCTAAAGCAACTATTTCAAGTTACTCGGCAGTTCTTTTCTCCGGCAATCCATTTGTCGGTCTTTTCCTTTTTCTAGCCACATTGTTCCAACCGATTGCAGGCTTTTCAGGGCTAATCGGTATCTTTTTTGTGAATGGAATGGCACTCCTTCTGGGAGTGTCGAGAGACCGAATCAAAGAAGGCTTGTATGGCTATAACGGTCTACTCGTCGGACTGTCAATTAGTTTTTATCATAGCTGGGATTCTCGTTTGCTTTTTGTTCTATTAGTGGCTTCACTACTTTTGATTTTCTTAATTCTCTTTCTTGAGTCTTTCTTCCATTACAATTTAGGTTTACCCGTTCTCTCCTTACCTTTTGTGATGGTTAGCACCATCGTTTACATTGCATTTTACGATATGCATGCATTGAACTTAAGGACAACCACTTGGAAAATAGCGGAAGAAATTCCTTTCTTTCTTCCCAGCTTTCTCAATTCTTATTTGAGAAGCCTCGCCGGTATTTTCTTTCAAACCAGCCCAGTTTCAGGCTTTCTCATAGCCCTTGCTCTTTTCTTCTCCAGCCGAATCCTATTTTTTCTATCTTGGGTTGGTTATTTAGGCGGGGTAATGTATAAGTCATTGGTGTCTGATATTCCTGAGACTTTTTTTTCCGGCAATTTGGAATTCAATTCGATTCTAAGTGCCATGGCA
>JAIXRB010000199.1 GCA_027485405.1 Leptospiraceae bacterium
GATTGGATTTATCTACGACGAACAATTGGCGATTTCCTTAGGATTTTTTCTTTCGTTTGTGATTTTCTTTGCCTCGCGATACAACCCAACTTCGTTTATGATCAGTTTTACGATTTCGGTAGTCAGTGCCGTCTATGGACGACGATTGAAAAAACGAATCGATTTTTTGAAAGCTGGTTTTTTGCTTTCTTTTACTCAGCTTTTAGTTTGTACAGCCGGATACTTGTTTGATGGAAGAGATTTCTTTACAAGTTCCGAAAATTCATCGTTTACCAATGATCTATTAAAAAGCAATTTTTTTCAGTTGTCTATGCTTTGCTTTATCAACGGTTTTGGAAGTTCTACGGCAGTTCAATTTTTGCTTCCCATTTACGAGTACATTTTCAACATTCCAACTCGTTTTAAACTCATCGAATTAGCTGACACTGGGCATCCTTTGCTCCAAGAACTATTAACAAAAGCCCCTTCGACATATACACATACTTTCATGGTTGCCGCCCTATCTGAAAGAGCGGCACAGAATCTAAAATTGGATTCGCTTTTAGTTAGAGTAGGTGTATATTTTCATGATATTGGAAAGATTCCCAATGCAGGGTTTTTTATTGAAAACCAACATTTAATCCCTAAACCAGAAAACATTGACAAAGACAATCCAGCTCTTGCGGCAAAGATAGTCATTGATCACGTATTAGATGGTATCGAAATGGCAAAGAAAGCTAGGCTCCCAAGAGAGATTATTAGTTTTATTCCCGAACACCATGGAACTTCTACAATGGCATTCTTTTACCACAAAGCTCTGCAAGAACTACCAGCCAACTCTAGGAAAAACATTCGAAAATCGGACTTTCAGTACCCAGGCCCAAAGCCTAGAAGTAAAGAAACAGGGATTGTGATGATCGCTGATTCCCTGGAGGCCGCCTCACGTTCCTTGGACGAGGTTTCGTCCGAAGTCTTAGATGAACTCATTCGAAAGATCATCAACACTAAGCTTGCCGAGAACCAATTGGACGACAGCGGTTTGACATTGGGAGACCTCGAAGTCATAAAAAGCAGTTTTAAAGAAGTGTTACTCTCCAGTCTCCACCAGAGACCAAAGTATCCGAAACCAGATGAAACAAAAGCACTGGAAGACAAAATGAAAAAAAGATAATGCCCTTGCAGTTTGCCTTGCGGCTTTCCTCTGAGATTATCAGACCTTACCTAAATGAATTGGAAATCCAATCCAATCTAGCCAAAATCAGTCCTATTCTATTGCCTAGCTATCTGCAAAAAGTAGTTTTGGATTTAATTGTAGTAGAAGATGAGGAAATGATTTCCATCAACAGAGAAAGACGTGGAAAGGATAAAACTACGGATGTACTTTCCTTTCCTCTAATAGATTTAGATTTGCCGATACCAGAACAGGAGATAGGTGAAATCGTTATTTCAATCAATGAATTGGAAAGGCAAGCAAAGGAAATTGAACATTCAGAAACAGATGAATTTTATAGACTGTTGGTTCACGGGTTCTTACACTGTTTAGGATATGACCATGAAACAAATGAAGCTGATGCAAAGAAAATGCGAGAGAAAGAAGATGAATGTCTGGCAGTTATTTTTGAGGCATCGGAACCATAGATATGGCACTCGAGAAGGAAACGGGTATAGTGATTGAATCTTGGGACTTTGGAGATGCTGATCGGGTGTTTACATTGGCAGGTGAGTCAAAGGTTCGCCAAAAATTCCTTTGCAAAGGAATTCGAAAATCCAAACGCAGACCAGTGATTGCTACTGAAATTGGATCTTTGGTGGAGATCGATTTCTATGACCAACCGAACAAAGAATGGAAATCAATCAAAGAAATCCATTTGGTAAACCGATTTGAAACTTTGAAAAAATCCTATCTAGGAATTCTGTTTAGCATGTACATATGTGAATTGACGGCAAGTCTATTGCCTGAAGGAGAAGAAGTACCAGCAACCTTTGTTTTGCTAAAGGGAACTTTGGAGCATACAGAGAGAGAAGGAATTGATTGGGGTATTTTACCTTTTTTTAAAGTACGATTACTCACTCAGTTAGGAATGTTCCCCAGGGACTTTTTATGTGTTTCTTGTGGGGAGGACGTTTTTTCAAAAAAATCAGCGTTTTTCTCATGGGAAACGCGAGAGATCCATTGTGGCGATTGCCATCCTATCCCTAAAAACCATTTATTTCTTTTGCGAATGTTTCATATAATGAATCATAAACGGTATTCTTTGGCTTTGCAAGATCTCTCGGACTATGCTCTTTTTAAAGAAGGGGACTATCTTCTCAATCGGTACATTCGCAGCATTACAGAAAAAGACTTAAAAACTTACTTTGAATTTTACAAAAACCTAGAAATTATGTGATTGTGGGTCTATTTACCAAGTCTTTGCTTTTGGTCATGTTGGTTTCTCTCTTTTGGGCAGGGTTCCAATTGTTTCTTCGATTTGAACGACCCATGCCTCCAGAAGTCAAAAAGAGTATCCTCATTCAACAAACCATTGGCGAATCAGAGAGATTTCGCAAAATACAAGACGAATCCATTCCAGAATTTTTCAAAAGATTTCAAAGATCTGCTTTTTCAGGCTGGGAATCTTCTATGCCTAAGGCAAAGTATCAGAACACAAATACCCCCCAACAAAAATGAAATCAGACCAACTTCTAAAAAATTTAATATTAAAAAAACTAAAGATCGCGATTGAGATTTGGAGACAAGAAAAGGCGCTAGATACTAGTGTTTCCCTTCAAATCAGATTGGAATACTCCCGGGACGAAAAGTTTGGAGACTACTCCTCTCCGTTTGCCTTGGAAAACAAAGCACATTTCCCGGGCAATCCGTTTGATTTGGCAAAGTCGCTCTTACCCTATTTGCAGATAGACTCAGATTTTTCAGAAGTGACAGCAACGCCCCCAGGCTTTCTTAACTTTCGAGTTCGCCCTTCACTACTTGCCCATTATGTGAAAGAGCATTTACATGGAAAAGTTGAATTTGCTAAAGAATCTGATCCTAAAAAAATCTGCTTAGAGTTTGTTTCAGCAAATCCTACAGGCCCTTTAAACATAGTGTCAGCTCGTTCGGCGGCATATGGTTCGGCACTTTCGGAACTCTTAAAAACTTTGGGACACCAAGTACACACGGAATTCTATGTGAACGATTATGGAAACCAAGTATATCTCTTGGGAGTTGCTGTTCTTCTCAGATACTTAGAATTGAAAGGCAAACCCCTCTTATTCCAAGAGACCGAAGACGGAAGAACTGTCGAAGAACTAATCTTACAAAACACTTTGCCAATGGAAAGTTATAGAGGGGAGTATCTGATTCCCATAGCAAAAAAAGTGGAACAAACCACCGATTTAGTAAACGAAATAGAAACTGTTTATTCGGAGAAAACCTACGGAGAGGCTTTGCAGGCACTGATTCATAAATTATCGCGATTAGCTATCGAAACAAATGTCTCCAAACAAAAACAGGATTTAGAAACCTTTGGAGTAAAGTTTGACGACTTTTTTATGGAGAGCTCTTTGCATGATACCAATCGAGTGGCGACTATCACAAAACACTTGAAAACAGAAGACGTAAAAATCGAAGAAGGAAAGACGTTCTTTATTTCTACAACGTATGGGGATGACAAAGATAGAGTAATACTTAGGGAAGATGGACGACCTACCTACTTGATGGCAGACATCGCCTATCACAAAGGGAAGTATGAACGCGGTTATACGGAGCTGATAGACATTTGGGGACCAGACCATTACGGCTATATCGCTCGATTGAGTGGGGCAATTCAATCTTTGGGTTTTGCTAAAGAGAGCTTTCGCGTTTTGATTGCTCAACAAGTAAATCTAATAGAGAACAAACAAAAGGTAAAAATGAGTAAGAGGCTGGGGGTTTTTCAAACCATGGAAGATCTACTCGGTTATTTGGGAGATTCGGCGAAAGATGTGGCTCGCTATTTCTTTCTCATGCGCTCGTCAGATGCTCCTCTTGATTTTGACCTAGACCTTGCCAAGGATGAATCAGAGAAAAACCCTGTTTTTTACATTCAATATGCACATGCCCGTATTTGTTCCATTTTTCGGGAACTGGGCGCTCTCTCCGAGTCTGATTGGCAGTTGGACGTAGGTGTTTTGTCTTCTTCCGAGGACAGATTGCGATTACTTTTTTGGATCAGTCGATTCCAAGAAGAAGTTTACGACTCGGCTAAAGCCTTGGAACCCCATCGTTTAACAAATTATTTGCAGGCATTGAGCAAGGCTTTTACGAAGTTCTATGGGAACAAAGACAATCGAATCAAGGAAAAAGAAGGGGTAGAGCGATTGACTTTACTTTCTTTGATCTCTCTCGTTCAGGTAAGTTTAAGTTCTGGACTTAGAATTTTGGGCATTTCCTCTCCAGAAAAAATGGGGAAGTCTCTATGAAGCCGCGAATAACCATCATTGCAACTGGTTCAGAAATCACTGCTGGGCGAAGCATAGACACGAATTCTGGTTGGATTGCCAATGAGCTTTTTTCATTGGGCTGGAAAGTTCGAAACTTTATCGCTCTTCCTGACAACCCCAAGTTTATCTTAGAGGAATTGACTGCCTTAAAAGAAACTGCAAAGAAAGAACCAGTGCTTGCCATTATGACGGGTGGCCTTGGTCCTACGGAAGACGATTATACCTTGGAAACAGTGTTAGACCTTCAATCCAAAGACTCTTATATAGTGGAACGAGCTCGTCTCAAACTAGAATCTATTTACAAATCTCGGGGTAAGTCCTATGAGAACATTTTAGAAACAGTCCTTCGACAAACAAAAGTTCCGAATGATTCCTATGTGTTAGACAACACGGTTGGTATAGCCCCGGGCTTTGTAGAAGAGATTGGGGCTAGTTCCTATTTGGTTTGTATGCCGGGTGTTCCATCTGAGATGAAAGAGATGTTTGCAAAGAAATTAATCCCTTTTCTGAAAAGAACTTACTCTCAGGGCAAACTCTTCCAAGAAACAAAATGGATTTGGAACATGGGTGAATCTTTATTTCAGTCCGAGTTTATATCGAAACTGGAAGATTTGTTTTCTGAAGGGCTAGAGTGGGGGGTGACCGCTCAAAGGGGTTTTATCAAAGCCATTTTCCAGTCAGAAAACGAAACTTTGGTGAAGACTGCTATCCAACGTTTGCAAGAATTTTATGGAAGCAAATGCACGGGAGATGTTTTTATAGAAACCCACGAGTTCCTAAAAGACAAAAAACAAATGCTAGCTGTTGCCGAAAGCTGTACGGCTGGACAATTGGGAAAGCGAATCACTGATCTGCCGGGTTCTAGTGCCTATTTTCTCGGAGGCATTCTTACTTATTCTAATGAGGCAAAAGTCTCTGAGTTGGGCGTAGAACCTTCGGTTTTAGAATCCAAAGGGGCAGTCAGTGAACAGGTAGCCCTTGCCATGGTAAATGGCTTAGAATCTAAATGGAAATCCGATTATAGTTTGTCGATCACTGGGATTGCTGGACCTGAAGGTGGCAGTGCTGAAAAACCTGTGGGAACAGTCTGGATTGGTTTCAAATCGAAAGGGAAGGAAGCGCGGGCTCTTTCGTTTCGATTTCCTGGAAATCGGGAATCCATTCGAGAGATCTCAGCAAACACTGCTTTGTATTTGTTGCACTCAGGTCTTTTATTTGAGAGGTTTGAATGATGCGTTTTATTGGATTGTTCCTATTTAGTTTTTTTCTGACTTTTTTCCTGATTCGCCCCGATCGCAAACCTCTGATATCTATCAAGGAGACTTGGGTTTGGAACAAAGCTGGAGGCTTTGGAACCAACCCTTCCAAATTGGGAGAAGACCCGCGGAAGGTATTGAATGGATACCGCCTATCGAACGGATCGTATTTTTCTTTTGCTTCTGGAAAATCCAGGGAAGTCCAAGAACCAAAACGTATAGAGTATTCATTGTTATCTGAAGGCTTTATCGAATACGAAAAAATAGGTGACGAAGTCCATTTTTTTACACAGACGGGAGAACTGTTTTGGTCAAAACCCATCAATTCGTATCCTAGAGCTGGTCTCTACGGAGCTCCTGTTTTGTATTTGGCGGGGGATAGCAACACAGTGTTTTTACTGGACCAGAGTGGAAACAGCACGGGAAAAGGCGAAGTCAATGGGCGCTTTCTCGTAGATTATAGTTTTGATCGAACTGGAAATGGAGTCTTTATTCTGTTTTCTGGCGGGGAAATGTACAGACTAGATGCTTCCGGAAAAGAAATGTATCATCTAGATTTGGGAAGTGCCGTCGAACAACAATTTTTCAAATCGGCGACCCTATCACCCGATGGAAAATCAGTCGCCATCCACTACACAAAGAATCAAAAAGACTTTTTGCAAATCTTAGATGAAAAAGGTGAATCTCTTGTTTTAATTCCTTTACCCAAGGTTTATCCACATGTACTGTATTTCTCTTTGTCCAATGACTTGCATTTGTTACTCAACGCACCTGATAAGACTTATTTCTTTTTTAAAGAAAAACTGATTCGAGAATGGGAAAAGAATGAGTCCAACCAAACATATCAGATTTCGTTTGCCACGAAAGACGCTTTTCTTTTTGAATCAGAGGGATTTTTAGTTTTTCTGGATGAAGCAGGAAATGAGCTAAAGCGAAAACCAATTTCTAAAAATGAGAAACCAATTCGTTTGTTCCCCGCAAAAACGGATCAGCAATTCTTTCTCGAAACCAAAGAAGATATTTATCAGTTCAGTGTTTTTTGAAAGTTCTAACCTTTAGCCGTTACACTTTCTTAAGGAATTCCAAGATCCACCCAGCATATCTCAGCACGAGTCATTTTTAAGACTTTTTCAACTTAAACTTTCCTTATTTCTTTTCATTTACTCCAAGTGTTACCTATGTCCTGAGTCAAACCTTTGGTGCATTACGCATAACTCTTCGTAAATACAACCAGCCAAAGCCAATCCAAAAGAACCTTAGTAAGGCCGAATCTCCATGGAAAGAAATATTTAGTTTTGATCTTTTCGAATTGACTTTTTTTAAATTTCTATCACTATTTGGAACATGGGTCTGACCTATGGAGAAGTGTCTTTAAGCAATCCGAAAAAACCGAATCTGGAGCCTATCCATTCGGTTGCATTAGCCGATACAGGTTCCGTTTATCTTATCATTCCACAGCATATTAAAGTTCAATTAGAGTTAGACGAACACTCTAAAAAGGAAATCGAATTAGCAGATGGTTCGAAGCAATTTGTCCCCTATGTTGGGCCAATTGAAATACGATTTAAGAATAGAATCGCCTTTGTTGGAGCGATCGTTATGGGCAATGAAATTTTGTTAGGGGCAATTCCCATGGAAGATATGGACTTGGTTGTGAGTCCTAAAGACAGAAAAGTAGATATCAACCCAGAGAACCCAAACTTTGCCGCCGCAAAAGCGAAATAAATCCAATCCAAAAGAACCCTATGCTCCCATGATAAATCGCTTCTCAAAAATTAAACGGACAAACCTTCCTTTACAGCTAACTCGTTCAGTTTTTTGTCCATAGACATGATTTTACCAAAGCTTCGCTTCGCAGTTACCAAATAGAACATATCGTACGTCGAAGAATTGTTTCTAACTCCCTCATAATAGGATTCTTTCCATAAATCCGATGAGGGAATGAAATCATCTATTAAATTGACACAAAATTCGATTCCTCTCTTGCAAATATCATCAGTTAATTGTTGAAATTTTCTATATTTCCAGAAGACATTTGTGACTTCTGAAATATAAATGTCAGGTGAAATTATTAAATCTGCTGTTTTCAAGACTTTCAAAAAAGATTCAGCCCTCTCCTTCTCTAGAGCGATCTCAACAGCTCCACTGGCATCCAATACTATAGTCATCGATTGTCTCTATCTTCTCGAATTAAATCCGCCGCAGTAGGTAAATGAGTCGTATCTATTCCCAATCCTTTAAAGGTATGGAGAATTTCTCTTCTGTTAGTTTGGTTCTGGAGCCGTCGATCAATTCCTTCTTTTAGTAAAACAATTGTTTCTTGAGAAAGGCTTCTATGCTCTTTTTCTGCTAAATAATGGAGCTTTTCATAGATTTCCTGCGGTAAATCTCTAACTTGGAGTGTTGGCATAAGTCCTCTTGCATGCAATGTGCAGGCATTTAGCATGCAAGGCAAGCCTTTTTTCTTAATTCAGAAATTATCAATTAAATTCTTTCTGGGAAGTCCTTTAGCTCAGGTCCTTCAGACAAATTCGAAATTCTCTCTATTTCTCTTTCTAAACTAAGAGTCGAATAAGAATAACTTGCCTTAATGAATTTATGCGATAAGGCAAGAAAGCATGACTTAATTTTATTCAGGAAAGTTTTGTTTTATTAGAATTGCTGAGGTATTTGGACGGTTTCAAAGAATCGAATAAGTATTCGAAAAATCTCTCCTCAATAGAGTTATAAAAGTATAAACACCTAATCTCTACATTAACCCATTCTCTTCCAAATCAGATCTCGTAAGTCCAGTCATACGTTCGATTAACTCAATGGTCAGTCCTTCTTCTTTCATTCGCCGAGCAGTTTCAAGAGCATTTTCGAACTTTCCTTTTTCCAATCCCTCTTCCAGCCCTTCTTCAAACCAGCCAGCTACTTCATAAGCAAAGTTTCGGTCTGAACGGATACGCTCTTCCATTTCTCTTCGTTTCTCAGGATCGGAGGAATACAGTTCTAAAACATTAAAAGCATTTTTAAGGTCTGGCTTTTTCTTAAGTAAGCTCATGATTTCTTCCTCCGACAGAGTTTGGATTTGTTTTAAGAGAAATAGCCAAAGACTAACATCGTCGCTGACTTGGTCTAGACTCTTTGTTTTCGACTTTGGTAGTTCTACAAAAAGAATCTGTAAATCTTCTGTTAAAGTCCAATCAGGATGGTCCTTTTCTTTTAAAACAAACCTACTGATAATAGAATCCCTCTCAAAAAGGACAAAGTCAAGAATATTTATCTGGATCACAGGCACTAAATCCAGATAGCCGTTGCCTGGCTTCAATTGGTTTTGCACCAAACCAGAGGCATAATACAAAGATCGTTTTTTATAAGAAAAGTCTTTGGCTACTTGCAATTCTATCTGGTAAATGGAACCTTTTTTATCTCTGGCTTTCAGATCTAAAAAAGTTCTTTTAAGGTCTGGGTATCGAGGTATGATTTCAGAAGAGATAATTTCTAAAACTTCGATTCTATTGGAGCCATCTGGGTATGGAAAAGCCGAGATCAAAGAGGATAAGGCATGCAAATCAGAAGTAAAGAAATGCTTAAAGACAGGGTCTAATAAAAGAGAAGGCAGTTGCATCTAAGCCTATTCCAAAATATACTATACGGATGTATATCATAATTTAAAGGAAAATTATTTTTTTGGCTGGATTCTCATAGCAGGCTAATACTGAACCAACCAAAGCCTATTCCAAAAGAAACCTATGCGTATACTCCCTGAAAAATCCCACCTCAAGAACGAAAGAGTAAAAGCGGCCGAAAGCCATTGTATTATATTAATTAGGCGGACAAAATCACCCACATCCAAACTCATTGCACCACCCATAATCTCACTGGCCAAACCCTCTAACCTTCCTCAACCTAGCCTAGTTACGTTTTAACGGACACTTTTTTAAGCCGCTTTTAATTCAAATTCCTCAGGAACAGTCACTTCAGCAATTTTTTCGCCCAGAGTATTGGTGTTGAAATTTATAGTAAACGTGGAGGTCGCCCCTGGAATTAGTGTGTTAAGTGTTGGATTTGTTGCTGTAAAATTACTCGCATTGACACCCCCAATTATCACTTTCGCGCTTCCAGCCGTTAGATTCAAATTTGCACTCGAATTGTTGATGATAGTCAACTCCGCTGGATAGTTCGTATTTGATTTACTTCCCGTAATCGTAATCGTATCTCCGTTCTTATACTCCACATCCCCATACCGAACTGTGATACTTGGCTTTGGGATCACCGCCTGGTTGGTGAAAGGTGTAGTCGTCACACCTGTAACGGAAAAACTAGCACCAGAGGCAGGCACAGCGGTAGCAGAAGTGGTGCTAGTTACAGTAATGGTCATTGTCCCCAAGCTCGCACCTGTGGAACTTGTGACTGAAATTACAAACACAGCAACTCTTAGATTCAAAGTCCAATTCCCAGCCGTATCGGTTCTAGTAGAGGTAGAAACTGTTTTAGGGACATTGTCTGAATCTCGAATGCTGGAGGAATTTCCGACAGTTAGTGTTGCATTGGCGATTGCATTTTCACTGGAATCCACTAACTTTCCGCTGATCGTGGCTGTGGCGGTTGCAGTTGCTGCCGGTGTTTGCAAAGCAATACTAGCCAATTGAGTAAAGAAAGAATTGGTCACAAGCCCCTGTGCCCCATCAAACGGATGATTCAGGCTGGCGCTCACTTTGCACTGGTTCAGTGTACAACCAAGCCCAATGCCAATCAATAGGATATTTAGTCTTCTCATCGCATCCTCCTAAAACCGAAACTGAAATTGAAACGATCCATACTCTTCTCTCGCATTTGTTAAAGCATTTGCCGAAGGGATTGGGTGAGTGACTGGTCGCACACCCATCTCCATCCCAAAAAAGTCTTGTTTGGGGATCTTCACCAAGGCCCCTGCATCCACTATATTCCAAAGCCAAAACCCAGCCAGGGCACCTAAAGAAAGTAGGGTGACTCTTTCTTGGGCGACCAGCTCCCCACTAGCCGATTGCAATTGAAGGTAGGTCGGCAAAAATAGCTCAGACCCTGGAACCACAGCTGTCCCCGAATAGGCGCTCTGAGCCTGACCCAATGCCGAAACATTGTAGGCGAACCAACCACCCAGAGCTAGCGCCGTGCCCCCATAAATAAACCCTTTATTCTTTTCACCCGCATAGTACTGACCCCAACCAGGTACAAAGGTGGACCGAAAGAGAATATCCCCACGGGTGATGGGAACAGGAATGGGTTTGTCCGTTAGACTAGGTTTGTCCCGTTCCGGGGAAAAGGTGAGGGCAAGGTCTCCCGTCTTTTCCCCATGGATTTTGGTAAAGGGCTTTTGTTGTTTGTTTTTCTTGGTAGACCATTCTTTCACTCCTTTTTGAACATATTGTTCTAGCTCTGTAAAGCTAACAATCCCATCCCCGTTGGAGTCCGCCTTACCTTCCAGCCCCATCACCATGTATTTAGTAAAGACCCCATAGTCTGTCTCATCGTCTTCGTAGCTATAGTAACCCGCCTTTGTGGAGTAAAAGGTGGCGGCTACCTCGGCTTCCTTGTAGTCTTTCTCTAAGATGCTATTCCGCGAAGAGCTCTTGCTCGCATACAAAACATCCCGACAGGCATCTAGTACCAAGAGAGACTTGCGAATCTTTCTGGATTGGAATTTAGCAACAATTTCTTGGATGCGAAGGGAAGTATTGAACTGTTTGTCTGTGACTGTGTCGACTGTGACCAGGTATCCGTTTTCGTCGGGGTCGCTGATCCCATGTCCTGAGAAGTAAAACACAAAGAGGTCATTGGGGTCTGAGAACCGCAAAACGGAGTCGATCTTTTCTTCTATATTGAGCTTGGTAGGGAACAGGTTTTCCTTGTCATTGCGAGGATCCACATCGTCTGTCATCACAAAGACCTGGTCAAACTGGCCCTGTTCGCGGAGGATCTTTCCAATGATCTTGGCATCATTCCGCGCTTTGGAAAGATCGGAAATGGCAGTATCCTGGTAGTTGTTGATCCCAATCACTATCGCATAACGCTTGCCCTCGTTGTCCTCCAGGTCTTGGAGTTTGAGTCCCTTGGACTGGATGGCATATTTCTTGGGTTCACGGACAGTTGATTCTGAAACGGCAGGGATATCGTTTTTCAGGGATTTGGTGGGATTTTTCGTAGGTTCTGGTTCTTTGCGTTTGAAGGTGTTGAATTCGTCCTTCAATTGGTACAGCTCTCGGCGCAACAACTGAATCTCTGACCTAGTCTTTTCCAGCTCTTTCTGTACATCCGCTTCTTTTGGCTCCGAATAAAGTGACGAGTGCAAAAGCATCCCAAAGGCTAACCAGAGCAGTACAAATCGCAGTCTACTCATATGTTAGCACCTCAATCTCGGTACTGTTCCAATCGCTGGGTTTCATCTCTGTCGAGATCCTTCGGATTCCCTTGGTGACCATCTCCCCCGATTCTTTGATCTGCGAGAAGGGAGTGCCTGGGATTTTTTCAGTAGTGAAAAGGTCTATCTTGCGCTTGGAGGCTATTA
>JAIXRB010000149.1 GCA_027485405.1 Leptospiraceae bacterium
GTTCGAGTTTTTGAAATTCATTGGGCGTGAGAACTAAGAGTTTCGCTGGCTCTCTAACAACAATGCTTGCATTCCTAGTGGTTTTTGTAAGAAAACCAAGTTCTCCAAAGATCTCACCTTTCTGCAAAATGGCAATCGTAGACTTCCCAGTTTTGGTCTCGACCTGCACTTCTGCAGAGCCTTCTAAAATACAGAACAAGCCTTGGCTTTCCTGAGCTTGTTTGAAAACCAAAGCCCCTCTTTCGTAAGAAATCAAATCCAACATGCTTAATAGTTTATTGGACTCTTCATCGCTAAATCCGTTTAAAAAACTAAGGACCTTGTTTGGCGGGAGTACAGACTCTAAAGTCAAAGAGTTCCAAAGTTCATCGGCATCGATACTAAAAAGTGGGCGAATGTTTGAGTATTTTTGAAATTTCTGCGCAAATAATTCTGCCAAGGCGGAAGTATGAGGGAATCTCTTTGCAATTCTCAAAAAAGGAGATCTGATTTCTTTCAAATACTCTATATCATCTAATAAAAAAACCATTGGAATTACGTTTCCATAGTCGGGATGATCTATATTTCGTTTGTACAATCGGTATCCAACTTGAGAATAGAGCCGAACTAAATGTGGGTTCGTATCAATGAAGTCGAGAGCTATGTCGTTTTCTCGAGAAAATTCGTAGATTTTGAGACATAAGAGGCTCGCAATCGGGGTAGATCTAAAACTCTTTTTTACCATGAGTTTCGTAGACATCGACACCTTATTTGGATAATACGGACTAAAAGCTTCCATATCATAAAGGTCTTCACACTCCAATTGCCCTTCTTTTCTAAAATTAATCCGAACTGTCCCAACTACTTTCCCATCGGCCTCGGCGTAAAATAAATGTCCTGTGGTATCGAAAGGCTCGACTACGGCACGTGTCGCATGGTCGGCATAGGATTGCTTTCGATTCATTTCCTCAATATAGATCTCATAACGAAGGCGAAAAATTGCCTCACGCTCTTCTTGGGTCTCAGCAAGTTGAATTTTGATTGAAGTTGTCATTTTTAACCTCTGAAAAATGAAAAATCATTTGCATTTTTGGCAAAAGATAGGAATTTGATGGTGGGTTTTCCGACATTTATCACATCTAGCATGACTTCTTCCCCTAAACCTGATCACAGATTTGTCTTATCCGATTATTACAAAAAACAGCTAGAAGAAATTGCACTCCAGGGCGAATTGCGAGCCGAATCCTTTGCGACCCGGTTCCGATTCTTTTTCATGGGGTTTCTCATCATCTTTGCAACCCTTGGACGACTGTCGGGCCGTCCCCCCATTGAGTTTTACTTTCAACTTTCTGCTATTTTTGTTCTACTCTTCTATAACTTTATCGTCTTTTTTACTCTCAAAAGGACAAACTCCTATTTAAATATTTTTAAATTTTCTTCGTCTTTTCTAGAGATCTCGCTTCTAACTTTTGTTATCGGATACACTGCCTATTCTCAGAAAAACCCAAGCCTAGTCTACTCGGCTCCAATGGTTTATGTATTCTTTGTTCTAATAGCTTTAGCTTCCATTCGAAACAGCACAAAAACCATCATTTTTGCAGTCGTTGTTTTGATTTTGGAATATGGAGCCTTGACCATTGCCTTTTATCCCGAAATGTCCATGTTAAATGAGCAATTGATGAATGTTTCGGACAGTCTCAAACCTCATTTCTTAGAAGCGGATGGAAAATTCTTCCTCATCAATGCAATTCCGATGGGTATTTTTTTAATCCTCCTCTACATGATTGTGACGGGTGGCTTAGTTTTATATGCAATCGTAAATACCTCTCGAACCACAAAGGCACAAGCGGATTTGATTTTTAATACAGAGAAGCAAGCTATATTAGAAGAGAACATGCGGCTGGGTATGGAGCTAGATGTTGCTCGGCAAATCCAAGCAATGGTTCTTCCTCGTAAACTGGAACTGGAGCAAATCAAAGGACTTGAGATTTCAGCTCGTATGGATCCTGCCAATGAAGTGGGCGGGGATTATTATGATGTTATCCAAAAAGAAGACGGTTCCATTTTCTTAGGAATCGGTGACGTGACGGACCACGGATTAGCATCCGGTGTCGTTATGCTAATGACCCAAAGTGCTTACTTAACTACCCTTCAGAACCAAGTCGGAAGTTTGTCGGGGTCCTTGAATTCGATCAATTCTGTATTGTTTTCTAACATTCGTGGTCGAATGAATGACATTCGAAACATGACTCTTTCCCTGTTTCTCTATCACAATGGGGTTTTGAGAACAGCAGGCCAACACGAAACAATTATGATCTACCGTGACAAAGAGAAAAAGGTGGAAACCTTCGACACAACGGACAACGGTATGCTAGTTGGACTTACTGAATCCATCTCCGAATTTGTTCACGAGAAAAAACTAGAAATCCAACCTAACGACATTGTTCTTTTGTATACCGACGGTGCAACGGAAGCCGAAAATCCAGAGAAAGTGCAATTTGGTAGCGATAGATTAAAACAAAGTTTGATCAAGCATGCACCTTTGAGCTCCACAGATCTGATTTTATCGGAACTCTTTTCTGATATCAAAGGATTTATGAATGGTGCCGAACTCTTCGATGACATCACCCTTCTTCTATTGAAACGCAAGGTATAAATTTCGCACAATTTTTGGGCTATTTCCTTTGAAATCTTGGTATTTTTTTTTAAAACCCATAAAATAAGAAATGAGCGTTGCCTGCCCAATCCAAAAAAGACAGGCTCAACGGAAAGTATTGTTTAACAGCAAGCACTCCTTCCACTATCAAAACAGGTGCAACTTACTTTGGAACAAATCTGGATTTCAATGGAAATAACAGACCTGGTCCTACGGACTACTCTATTGGTGCCTATGAAGCTGGTAGCACCTGCAATTAGGATTCAAATAGGAATTGCAGAACTTTTCCGATTTCTATTCAATTATTTTACCCTCCAGTGATCATGAAGAATTAGAAAGGAACTTAAAAAATAATCAAATTTCCAAAAGGAATTCATTTTTGAAACTCAAACAATTATTAATAAAATACAACCCTTATGTGCTAGTAGTCTTTCCCTGTTTTTTAAGTGATTTACTAGAATTTACCACGGCTCTTTCGGGCAAATTTCTTATCTTTCAATATCTTCTGCAGGTTCCTGTCGAATCAAACCAAATGCCAAAGATCGGGATCATAATCTATTCATTGCTAAAGCTAGCCTATTTTTTTGTTTCCATTTATTTCTTGTGGCCAGTATTCAAAGTCAATAAAATACCTAACTCTCATTCGATCAGGGAAATACTGGAAGCTCAAACTAGAATTTTTAATTTTCCAATTTTTATTACGGGAATTGTATTTATAGAGAGTCTTTTGCAGTATTCCATTCTACTTTTTTTCAGACCCACTTTTTTGTCTTTCTATCCATTTCTATTCATTGCATTGGTCTCAACTTTCGTAACTTTCGTTCTAGCTTATTATTTTTGCGATTTCTTAAATCGATTCGTATTTATACCCCACTGGTTTCCAAATGGGAGTTTGACGGTGTCTTGGAAATTTCATGTTCCGTCTTTATTTCTCAGATTTGGCGATATTTTTTTGATTAGTGGTTTTGTACCCATGCTTTGTTTTTTAGGGATCGTATTTCTCACAATGAAAGAAGGATTGCATGATAATTCAGAATTAGAGCGAATTTTTTTTGTATCATTGAGTCTTGCTATACTATTTTGGATCATAGGCGCAATACTTACATTTTTGAACAGCAAAGCCTTCTTAATTCCTTTAAAGTCTATGGAAAACGCAATTAGTAACTTCGGTTTAGGAAATTTTACTTCTCGAGTCATTGTACATAGTGCTGATCAAGTAGGAACATTGGAAGCGGCCATCAACCGAATGGGCAGAGAATTAGAAGAAAAGGAAATAATTAAAACAATATTTGGGCATTATGTTTCACCTACTGTGCGCGATATGATCCTCGATGGAAAAATCAACACTGATGGTGACAAAATTGAAGCTGTGATTATGTTTAGTGACATTAGATCATTTACGTCTTTATCCGAAAATCATGCGCCAGAAAACATCGTAAAATTACTGAACATCCACTTCACTCGAATTGTTGATATAGTGAGTCAGAATGACGGTTTCGTAGATAAATTTATTGGTGATGCTGTTATGGCCGTGTTTGATGAAGAATTAACCTCAGGCAAGCATAAACTTTCGGCTCTCAGGGCGGCCGCCGCTATCTTAAATGAATTGCAAGAAACCAATCGAGAAATAGCAGAATTGGGTTTTCCTCCTCTCAAAATTGGAATAGGAATTGCATCAGGTCCCGTGATTCGAGGAAACATAGGATCAAAAAACAGGCGTGAATTGACTGTTATAGGCGATACAGTTAATTTGGCGAGCAGACTAGAGTCAGCTACCAAAGAATACGGAAGCCCAATCTTAATGACAGAGAGAAGTTTCGATCAAGCTTGCGAAGGATATACTTCAGTTCGAAAAGTATCCGAAATTTCAATGAATGTAAGAGGGAAAAACGATGCAGTACGAGTGTTTGGTTTGGATCTTTCAAATCAATAATCCAGCTTTACTGCTTCATTCTTGGAAAGAGTAAGTAATTTGGATTTGGCCGAGCCAGAACTTTGTGAAATTAAAGAAGGAAGGTTTCAGCTGGGGTGAGATAGGTTTTCTGTCGGAAGAGAAATAGACCCACGGATACCCAACCCCATTTTTAGCGATCGAGGGCTCGCTTTACTGCCGCAACTCTAAACTCTGGAGAATATTTTGATCGTCTTGCCATACTTATACCTCTTGCTCTTTTTGCGCAAAAAAGGTTTCCGTTTTTATGTACTTAGCCTAATAATTTGATTAAAAGATTCAGAAGCTTATTGACCCTTTATAATATTCCCGCCATTCCCTACAACATAGCAAACACTTGCCGAAGGGCAAAACCCAGCATTCAATGCAGTAGAAGAAAGAGAAAGGCTAGAAGTGTTCTGGAAATTCCAACCAGTTCCAGTCGTCGACAACACCACGCTTCCACCTGCTCCAGAAAAAATACAATTCGTACTCCCACTAATACACATCCCCACTCCTAACCCATTTCCTGTGCCGAATCCCACGCTTGACCAAGTAGTTCCTCCATTGCTTGTGACCCTTCCTAGAGTGCTTGCGCTAGCTGATGGGGCGTAACAAGTTGTGGAATTAGAACATGTCATCCCTACAATATTTGAAGTCATTCCGGTAGTCTGAGAAAACCAATTTGTTCCACCATTCGTAGTTCTTAGCACCGTTCCACTATTTCCTCCAATATAACATGTATTTGTATCCAAACAAACAATTTGATTCAACGTATTCGTTGTTCCAGAGGTTTGAGCATTCCAATTTGTGCCGCCATCCGTTGTACCGCGAATTGTACCGGAAAGACCTATAGCAATGCAGTTAGTAGAAGACGGGCAAGCTAAATAAACTAAAGCATTTGCTGTTCCAGAAGTTTGCGCAGTCCAATTTGTGCCGCCATCCGTTGTTTTGAGAATCGTACCCCCTGAACCTGTCGCATAGCAGATAGCAGAAGTCGGGCATGCAATTGCGCTAAGATTGTTGCCAGTCCCAGAGGTTTGCACAGTCCAACTCGTTCCGCCATTTGTAGTTTTGCGGATCACGCCGGCATTACCGACGACATAACATGTATTTACATCAGGGCATTTAATATCCCATAATGTTGTTGTAACGCCAGATGTCAGGGAACTCCAAGTCAAGGAATCGCTTACTTTAATTCCAAAAGTTCCAGAGGAAGTCCCAGAGAATAGCCTAACACGAAGAATCAAATCTTCTGTTGCGGGCGCAGTTACTGACCTCTGGGTAAAAAAAGCAGAATCAGTGTCTGTAAACACACTTGTAGTTCCGTTTGCTCGCAATGCACTCACAATAACATCTGCAGTGAATGAAGAGTTTCCTTCAAAAGAATCATTCCAGGAAACAAAGTAAACTCTCCCTGATGTAACGGGTACTCTAAAATAAACAAATTCGGAACTAGAACTCGCAATTCCAGAAAGATAGTCAGCATTGATTGTTAAAGCATTCATCGTTGCTATCGTAAAACTATTGGAGCTGGTGGCAGTTGAGGTTCCGACTGTTACGGAAATTGTCCCTGACGTTGCCCCTGAAGGAACTGAGACAGTTAGAGATGTTGTAGTTGCGGAGGTTACTATAGCGGAAGTCCCATTGAATCTCACAGTATTATTGGCCGAAGTAGAAGAAAAATTGGTTCCTGAAATTATAACCGTTGTTCCAGCAATACCACTAGCTGGCGTAAAACTTGTAACTGTAGTGGAACTTGTAACTGTAGTGGAACTTGTGGTTGTTCCAGATGTTGTTCCGGTGGAAGTCGTTCCGGATGCCGTAGATCCAGCAGAAATAAGCTGTGATGCAGAATTTGCAATGGATATAGTAAGGAGACTTGTAAGAGGATTACTTTCTTCTTTTTGAGAAGGAATGACATTACAGCCAGTTGAGAGAATTAGACTAAAACATAGCGCACAATAGATCGAATTCATTTCCGACAGACTCCTGGAAGTTTCCTTAAAAACCACATGCTTAAAGAATGAGAAATTTAAAATCATGTCAATATAAAAAAAGTTAATCGAGGCGATAGTCTAGCGCCCATTATCATGTAATTACGTCTCATTGTTTTTCAGAGATTTCCGAGAAATACGATAAGAAAAGAATCGAATTTCGAAAGTAAACATATTGACAGTTCTATGTTTTTATGTTTCACTGATTTTGTGAACACGCGAATTACTGCTGATTTGAAAGACATTCGATTGATCCAATTGATAAAAATGGAAGCGACTGAAAAGGGGTGGACTCAAGCAGAAGTTCTGGTTCATTCGCTGGAAGCTTATTTCTCAGACAAACTCGAGAATCTTTTAATTACCAAAGCTTCCGAAAAGGCCTTTGAAGAATGGGATAACGAGAGAGACGGTGCGTATGATCGATTGTGAGCCTGGAGATATTCTTTTAGTTTCTTTTCCTTTTTTAGAATCTTTACATTTCAAAAAAAGACCGGCCCTGTATTTGTATTCAGATTCCACGAAAAGGCCCTATAGTCTTGCTACTGTGGCTATGATATCGAGCCAGATCGAATCAAAACGATTCCTAGGTGATGTGATTCTCAAGGATTGGACTCAGGAAAATCTATTGTATCCTAGTTTGGTAAAGCTATCAAAAATAGCGACTATAGATCAGAATTTGGTTCTTTCAAAGCTGGGTACTCTCAGTAAGTTAGATTTAATCGCTACGAAGAAAGAGTTTAAGAACTTATTTTCATTTTGGAGTTACTAACTCCAATTTTGCATGAAAAATGGAATTAGCAATTCCATTTTTACAGGATCTGTAAAAAGTCGGTAAGGCCTAAAACTGTAATGCCTTGAGAAAGATTGTAGTTGGCTTTTCCTGGTATGATTACAAATTTTTGTGTAGCACCTATATCGTCGCATGCCAAGTGAAAGCCTCTGCTAATGTTTGGTTCGACCGAAAGTTTGATTTCAATCGCCATGATCCCTTTTGTTTTCCATTCCAAAACAAGATCGATTTCATTTCCCGATGAAGAGCGATAGAAACTAGCAAAGGTTGATTTAGGAATATAAGCCAAGATTTGTTCAATGACAAATCCTTCCCAAGAGTCTCCACAATACTTCGAGTTGATGAGGTCTGAATACGAAGAAATGCCCAAAAGATTGTGTAACAGTCCTGAATCTCTGAAATAGAGTTTAGGAGAACGGATCAGCCGTTTGGCTGGATTTCCTGTCCAAGGTTGTAAAAATCGAAAAAAGTATAGCCCAATGAATTTTTCAATGTAGGTGCGGACGCTAACTCCACTTATTCCTAAAACGGCTCCCAATTTGGCAAAATTAACGATTCCACCTTGGTCTTGCGATAACAATCGCCAAAGGCGAAACAATCGATCCGAAGGATACACACCTAACCATTCGGGAATGTCCTTTTCAATTAAGGTAATGATAAAATTCTCTCGCCAACGAAAGGATTGATTTTCATCATTTAAAAAACTGTCTGGAAATCCACCTTGCAACCAAAGCTTTCTTTCATCCTCTACTTCAGTTAAATTCAACGTTGTCAATTCATGATAGATAACTCTACCTGCTAAGGAATCTGAGCTATAACGAAGTAACTGTGGAGAAGACGACCCTAAAATCAGAAATTGTCCTGACTTTTCTCCATTGCGCTTTCGGTCATCGACTATAGACCTCAAAAGCGGA
>JAIXRB010000213.1 GCA_027485405.1 Leptospiraceae bacterium
CAAGGCTCTAACTGATAAAACCAAAATGTTATTCCTGTTTCTTTCTCCCGCAATGAACGTGGATCATCAGTGCTATGATGGAAATGAGGGTAGGCAGGGCATAGAAATTGAAGGCGTTGCTTTGGACGAATACTTTGAAATAAATAAATTAAACTCTCTAGATTTCATAAAATCAGATCTGCAGGGTTATGATCATATTGCCTTTCAAGGTATGAAAAAGTTGATCCAAAAAAACATGAGACTAAAAATATGTGTAGAGTTTTGGCCATATGGAATTAAAAAGTCAGGCGGGGTAGCTATAAATTGGCTAAAACAAATCGAAGAGGTCGGGTTAATCATTGATAGAACTCCAGATTTGAAGGAAGATTACGGAGCTTACTCTAATTTATGGTTAGCTAAAGTTTAATGAGGATATATGAATCCAAACTCTAAAATCTATGTAGCAGGTCATAAAGGACTAGTTGGCTCTGCTCTTGTCAAAGTCCTAAACGACCAAGGATTTACCAAAATCATTGGCAAAAGCCATGAAGAATTGGATCTTTGCGACCAATCAGCAGTGAATCAGTTTTTTGAGACCGAACGCCCCGACTACGTATTTTTAGCGGCGGCCAAAGTAGGTGGTATCCATGCAAACAATACCTTTCCTGCAGAGTTTATCTTTTCCAACCTACAAATCCAAAACAATATCATTGATGCCTGTTATCGCTATCAGGCGAAAAAGCTTTGCTTTCTAGGATCTTCCTGTATCTATCCAAAATTCGCCAAACAACCTATGGACGAGGGACAGTTGTTGGATGGCAAGTTAGAGCCAACAAATGAACCTTACGCAGTGGCAAAGATAGCAGGTATAGTTACCTGCCAATCATACAACCGTCAGTATGGCACAAACTTCATCTCCGTGATGCCAACGAACCTCTATGGACCAGGAGATAACTACCACCCTGAAAATTCGCATGTATTACCAGCACTGATTCGAAGGTTTCATGAAGCCAAGAGCCAAGGACTACCCGAAGTTGTAATTTGGGGAACAGGCAAACCACTTCGAGAGTTTCTCTATTCGGAAGACATGGCAAGAGCCTGCTTGTTTCTCATGCAAAACTATGACGTCAGCGGCGATCCCAAAGGTGGGGAACATGTGAATGTCGGTTCGGGAATCGAAGTAAGTATCAAGGAATTAGCGGAAACAGTAAAGGAAGTTGTTGGTTACCAAGGTAAACTTGTGTTTGATCTGACAAAGCCTGATGGAACTCCACGGAAATTATTGGATGTTAGCAAACTTCACAGGATGGGATGGAAACATGATATAGAGTTAAAGGAAGGGATTAAAAGAGCTTATGGGGATTTCCTAACCAAAAAATAGATTAATTATGAAATATTTTTTGAAAATTAATCTTGTTAATCCTCAAGAACGCCAAATAACAAAAAATTTAAATGAGTAATAAAGAATTATCCTCCAAGATAAAGAATAGAAAGGCAGTTATTGGAATAGTAGGACTTGGATATGTTGGTCTTCCATTGGCAATTCGGTTTGCTCAAGAAGGTTTTCGGACCATTGGATTCGATATAGACACTGAAAAAATTAATAAAATAAACGCTGGAGAATCTTATATCCACTATATTAAAGATACTACTATTCGATCCATAACTAATGCATTTTTTAATCCCACATCCGATTATTCGAGAGCAAAAGATGTAGATTGCCTAATCATTTGTGTTCCTACTCCTTTAAACAAGTATCATGAACCAGATTTAAGTTTCGTTACGAATACCCTTGATTCCATGCTTCACTATCTAAGAAAAGGAAGTCTTTGTTCCTTAGAAAGTACGACCTATCCTGGGACTACATCTGAAGAGATAACATCTCGAATTAGTAAAATGGGATTTGAAGTAGGACAGGATTTTTTTGTAGTTTTTTCACCAGAAAGAGAAGATCCTGGAAACGAGAGTTATTCGACAAAAACTATTCCAAAAGTAGTTGGGGGCGAGACAGAGTTTTGTTTAGAGCTAGGCATAGAATTATATGAGTCGGTTGTTGAAAGAGTGATTCCTGTATCCTCAACTAGAGCGGCGGAAATGACAAAACTCTTAGAAAATATACAAAGAGCTGTCAATATTGGAATGATGAATGAGCTCAAAATTCTTTGTGAAAAAATGGATATTGATATCTTTGAAGTGATTGATGCGGCTTCAACAAAGCCCTTTGGATTTGCCAGGTATGTTCCAGGTCCTGGTCTTGGGGGTCATTGTATACCCATTGATCCTTTTTATTTAACTTGGAAAGCAAAAGAATATGGCATTCACACTCGTTTTATAGAATTAGCAGGAGAAATAAACAGTGCCATGCCAGATTATGTAATTTCCAAACTAACAGACGCATTGAATCGTTTTGGAAAGTCCTTAAAAGGAAGCAGGATACTAGTTTTAGGTCTAGCTTACAAAAAAAATGTAGATGATGTTCGCGAATCTCCTTCTGTGAGTATTCTGGAAAAACTTAGAAAAAAAGAAGCAGACTTTTATTACAGCGATCGATTTTTTCCAGAATTTCCAAAAATGAGAGAACATTCTTTTAAACTAACTAGCACAGAAATTTCAATTGAGAGTCTGGAGTCTTTTGATGCCGTTGTCCTTTCAACAGACCACGATTACTTTGATTATGATTTAATTCAAATACATTCAAAACTAATTATTGATACTAGGGGAAGATTTTCCTTCAAGAATCCAAAAGTGATAAGAGCTTAATGACTTCAAAGAATTTTGCCCTAATAGGTGCGGCTGGCTTTATTGCTCCTCGTCACTTAAAAGCTATCAAAGAAACTGGGAACAGACTAATTTCTGCATTTGATCCAAACGATTCCGTAGGTATTCTAGACTCTTTTTTTCCAGACTCAGACTTTTTTGTGGAATTTGAAAGATTTGATAGAAATCTTGATAAACTCAAAAGGCAAGGAGTACCCATAGACTATATTTCAATTTGTAGCCCAAACTACTTACATGACTCTCATATTCGGTTTGCCCTAAGATTAGGAGCTGATGCAATATGCGAAAAGCCGATCGTATTGAATCCATGGAATGTTGAAGCTCTTATGGAAATAGAAAAAGAAACTAACAAAAAAGTCTGGACAATTTTACAACTCCGGCACCACGAAGAAATTATTAAACTGAAGCAGAAAGTGGAAAACGAAATTAGGGAGAATCCGAAAAAGCACTATTCTGTAGAATTAACATATTTAACTAGTAGAGGTAATTGGTACTTTATCAGTTGGAAAGGAGATGAAAAAAAATCTGGGGGTATAGCTACTAATATCGGAGTACATTTTTTTGATATGTTAACCTGGATTTTTGGAAAACCTAAAGAAAACAGTATTCATATAAATAAGTTAGATACAGCTTCTGGACTTCTTGAATTAGATCGAGCAACTGTTAGATGGTTTTTATCAGTCAATGCCAACTATTTACCAGAGGATATTATTAAATCTGGTAAAAGAACTTTTCGTTCAATTTTAATAGATTCTAAAGAAATAGAATTTTCAGAAGGATTTTCAGACTTACATACGATAAGTTATCAATCAATATTAAAGGAAGATGGTTTTAGAATTTCTGATGCTAAACAAAGCATCTTAATTGTTCAAGAAATTAGAAATAAATCCACAAAGGCTTTAATTGGCGATTTCCATCCATTTTGTAAGAAAGTAGAATAATGGATTATTTCATTCACGAAAGTGCCTATGTGGATAAACCTTCCAGTATTGGTAGAGGTACGAAAATCTGGCATTTTTCGCATATCATGCCGGGTTGCACGCTAGGTGAAAATTGCAACATTGG
>JAIXRB010000171.1 GCA_027485405.1 Leptospiraceae bacterium
GACAGAACTTTCGAAATCTCTTCATCCGTAAGTCACTTATGAGCTAGAAACGAGTTTCAAATTCGATTCCATAGTTCCAATGATTAGAAGATGCCCCAACTGAAACAGGCTCCGTTCTTGAAATGGAGGGCGAAAGATTTACCTTCATCCAGACTGACGAAGTGTTTCCTTTTTTATTATCCACCTGGCCTAAGTAAAAAGCATCTAACAAAGAGTATGAAATTGTTAAGCCCAGTAAAACTCCGTAACCAACGAATCGCTGTGCATGCATTTCATAATTTTTATTTGAAATCACATTGCTCGCCACAATAACCCTTCCATCAGGCAATGGAATAAATTCTTGATCATTGTTAATTGCATTGACTGCTTCATTGTATTCGTAGACCATTCCTGCACTCGCAATCCCTGCCATTGTAAACAGACCCACACCTTTCCAATATTGTCTGCGCTCAATTGGAGCATAACCAGGGATAAGCTTTGGAGTTTCTTGGATAACTTCCACAGCAATACTCTTTTTTTTTTTTATTTTAAAAGCCTTGATATCTTTTTCGTTCAAAGAAATAGACTTAGAACCTTTTTCTATCGGCATCAGTTCTATTTGTCCTTTTTTCACTTGGGATACTGTCGCTCTTCCTTGGTAAGTTTTTGTGTTCCAAGTGGCTTCGGCACCTGGCTCAAAAAACTTTGTCAGATCCTTCTCTTCGCCCGAATTATCTCTCTCAAATGTTAGGTTTTTGATCTTAGCCAAAGGTAAGGTTTTCAAATCCATGGGAGCATTTTTGTCCACAAAAAGGATTTGGTCCTTAGTGAACTTATAAAGCAGAAAGCTACATTCTTTACCGCGAAGCCATCTGTAATCCAAACAGATCGGGATTCCTTCGTATCCGACTTGGATAGATTCTATTTCTTCAAGCTTGATGTTGCCTTTTTTACCATTTTCCAAAAAAACGGCGGTATCCTTTGAAACGGAGAGAACTTTCCCTTCTCTTTCTGTCCCATTTTTCAGGCGTATTCGATCCGCCCAGAGTGATCCGGACAGGAAGCAAAATAGAATGAGGAGAATACGCAGAAACAATAGGGTGCCTATAATTTTATGATAGAATTTTCTATATTGATTATCGACAATAAGAAGAAAGACCGTGAACCCGACTAAAATCAAAACAACAAATTCCCTGCGATTCAAGATAGGTCTTTTCTACTCTCTTTTAGCGCTCCTAAACATCATTTTCTTCTCCGTAATGATTTTTGAAAATCAATCGGATCTACTTCTCAAAAACTTCCAATTCCAGTCTGAAAACCTTGCCAATACCATCATCACTGAACTTCAAAATTTAGGACTAGGGCAAGAAAGGGATGAATCTTTTGAAGTTTTCCGAAAAACCCTCAAGCTCTACGAAATCGAAGAGTTTTTAACTTTTGACCAGACCGGGAAAATTCTCTTGGTTGAGCCTGAAGGTAAAAACTCCTCCGAATCCGTTTCAGAAGAACTGCTCCGTAAATCCAAAGATGTGTCATCGGACAAAGAAGGGAGCTTGTTTAAGGCTAGATACAATCTAGAGTTAAACGACCAAGATTTTACTGTGGATTTTTTGTTGCCGATCAAATCCAAGGATGGTGGAGAGATCTATCTTTTCACTCATTTCAATATTTCATCCATCACCATTCGGCTAAAGCAATTGTACATTCAGGTGGCTTATGCCGTTATCTGGGGTGTCGTATTTCATATCATTTTTGCCATTTTAGTTTACCGAGCTATTTTTAAGCGGGTGGGTTTGCTGGAAGAAGCGGCTCAATTGATGGCAACTGGAGACTTGAAAACCAGAGTTGATTGGAATTTCAAAAGCAATGATGAGCTAGACAAACTAGGACAATCCTTTAACAGTATGGCAGAGGAAATTGAAAACAAGGTTTCCACCATTACAAGATTAAATGATGAAATCAACCAAGAGTTGATGATCGGAAAAGAAGTCCAAGAACTCTTTTTGCCATCGCCCAAAAAGTACAAAAAGTTCAAAATTGGCAAACTCTACAGACCAATGCGGGAAGTTTCTGGAGATATCTATCAGTATTTTAATTATACGGATGAAGATGGAAATGAGTTCTATGGGTTCTTTCTCGCAGATGCTTCTGGGCATGGTGTATCTGCCGCACTTGTAACTGTTGTTATGGCTCTTTCCTTGCAAGCAATCATGAAAGAGAATCATTCTCCCATTGAAGCAGTGAACAGCCTAGGTGAAGTCATTGCAAACAGATTGCAGGCATCCTTTTTTGCTACAGGGATCTTTGTCTATTTCAATGAAGAAGGAAAGGCTAAATTCGTAAATGCTGGACACAATGCTCCTTTTATTGTTCGTCCATCTACAAAAGAAGTGCGTTACGTAGAAAGCTCTGGACCACCTTTGGGAATGGGGGATGGGATCGTTTATTCTTCCGAGTCATTTGAAGTACAACCAGGGGACAAAATAGTTCTTTATACGGACGGTGTTGTAGAAACTCCAATCAAAGGGGGTGGGTTGTATGGTCTTGAGCGATTCACTCAAAACGTCTTGGATAACTTAGATAAATCGAATCCAGAAATAGTGGATGCTTGTATGGCAGAACTTGACTCTGCTCATGAAGAATACAAGGATGATGTGACAATGATCATCCTAGAAATTCCGGAATGAAAAAAGTTTTATATGTATTCCTATTTTTTCTTCTGATAGGATTCTTTTTTCTCGCCTCACAATCTATTGTTGGAATAAAACTCCAAGAGCTGAGGTTTGGAATCTTGAGAGACCAGCTCATGAACTACGAGTTGTCTTCCCAAACTTTACGGGAAAGGCTCAAGCAGATGTTTCTATCAAAAGACGATTATCTGCAAGAAGTCAAGGTCAACATCCTAGAATCAGGTATTATGAATGGGGAAACAAAAGGGCTTGAGATTGGATTGTCCGTAAATGATCGAATCGGTCTTGGAGTTGTCAATGGGGTTAGGGCTCTAAATTTTAAACCTTCATTGGAACTGGAAGAGCAACAAAAAATCATAATTCGATTGCAGTTTGCTTTCTATATGGAAAGAACCCGCAAGTTTTCAATTGCGAGCAAAAAATACGATGAATTGGAAGAGTTGATGAATGATTCTTTGTCTGATGAGCGAGCTTTTGCAAATTTGCATAACGGTTATTGTTTGGTGATGATGGGGGAGAGAGATCGTGCCTTTGTGAAATTGCAAAAGACGATAGATTTATTTCCTGGAACCCATTATGCTGAAAATGCCCAATTGCTTATGAACTTTCTTCGCGATGGGGAAAAAAGGAAAAAAGACCTTAAAAACAAAAACCAAGATCCTGAATCGCTTGCTTATTCCTTGTTCCAAGCTGGCGACTACGAAGAGACTTTGAAGACACTAGAATCTCTTCCTACTTTGACAAATGACCAAACGTACGTAAAAGCTCGAGCAATGGAAGAATTGGGTAAAACGAGCAATGCAGTAAAAGAATACATCAGACTAGTAAAGCAAAAGGACAATAAAGAAGTCGCCATTCGAGCAAATCGTCGTTTGATGCTAATAGGCAATTTCTACCAAGAAAGTAAGTCCCTTGTCGAGTATTCAAAGGGAGAAGCGGCAAAACTTGGCGACGAAAAAGCCGCAACAGTTATTGAAGAAGGCAAAACCTTAGTTCAAAAGCCTCTGATCATAGAAAAGATCTTAAAAGAGGAAGAAAAGTCAAACGCCAATACGGAAGAAGCCAAGGAAATCGAATCGATTAAAGAGAGTTTACTTGTCTCCCTTGAAGAAGTCTCCAAGGAATCTGATAAAACCCTTGCGGTCGTAAAAGACGAAAAGATTCCACTGGCGGCAGAAGATGAAAAAAAATTAGAATCACGAAAAATCGAAGAACTAGCTTCTCAATCAAAAGAGGAGGCAGTTCAAGAAGTCGTGGTTCCACCACCGCCACCTCCTATTGTTAGGAAATTAGTCGTTGAACCCAAAATAGAAACCTATACCGTAAATGTTCTTCTAACGGATGACAGAAGAATCACTGCCGAAAAAATTGAAACCACCGACAAGATTGCAAAACTCTATATAGGCAAGTTTCACTTGGAAGTTCCTTGGAATCTTGTCGTTTCTATTGAGATTCCCAAAAATCAAAAAGCTCCATTTATCTTTGAATCTAAAAACGGACAAATCCAAGAAAGTACAAAGCTTTCCCTGGATCGTGAAGGTTTCTGGACGTTAGCTGGGAGAAATCAAAAACTTACCGTTGAAGAATTGGGAACGGTAAGGTTTAGGCAGTAAAAGAAAGTTTAAGCTGTTGTTAAGGAAGTTCTTTTTCGCTGGGAAGTATGGAAAAAAACTTATCTAAGGAAGAAAGTTTTAAAATCACCATCACATCTTGACTCACATTGAGTAGAAAAAAAGTGCCTTCTTCTGATTTCAGTTTTTTTTGTAGATTCGCAAGAAGAGCAATCCCCGAAGAATCTAGAAGCTTTATGTTTACCATGTTGATGGCAAGAGATTCAGCTCCATCGTCTATAATCTTATGCAGTTCCTTTTTCAATGCGGGGGCAGAATAGATGTCTAAGGAACCTTCAAGGGTGACGACTGTGTGTTTCTTTACTTGTGAAGTTGTAAAATTCATTTTTTTCCTGAGTCTGAGAAGAACTTATCAGACTTCCCCTATTTGTAAACTATTTTTGTTTCTCGGAATTCGTAGAAACGATCTTCTTTAGGATTTCAGTAACAGCCTGGTTGTAGCCGTCAAAACCACCCTTGTCATAGTCCCCAAGGTCTCTGTAGTCCAGATCGCTTATTTCCAGAAGCATTTTCTTGAGTTCTGTTTCCAAATACTCTTTTTTTATATAGGTCGTTTCAAATACTTTTGGATGCACTTACAAAACCATTTGACTAAAGAGAATTGAAAATCCAAACTCTTTCGTAGGGCTTGGGTTCTTTTTTTTCTCAGTTCGGTAAAAAATATGGGTCGTCCCATCAGTTGCTTAATCTACCATTCCGAGTCTTCCATTGCCCATCAGATCATTTCTGAGTTCAAATCCCAAAATTACACTCCATTCTACCAGGCATTTTCTGACTTTGATTCAGGGAAAGAAGAATTCTTTAGTGAAGATTGGGACATTTTGTTCTGTGAGAAAGAAATCTTAGGAAAAACCGCATTACAATTCATTAAAGAACTGAACATTCGATCAACCGCTTTGGTTGTATTAGTTGAGAAAGATGATCCTGAGTTTATCAAAGAGGCATTCCTTGCCGGTGTCCAAGACGTTTTGAGTACGGATAGTTTTTTTAAAATTCCGCTGGTCGCCGAAAGAGAGCGTCGGGAAAAAATGTTCCGAAAGGATCGCGAGATCACTGCTAACTTTTTAGAACATTCGCTCTTGGAATTGCAATACCAAAAGTTTGCGATTGACCAAGCTTCGTCTGTTTCCATTACAGATGCACAAGGTATCATAACCTATGTAAATCATAGCTTTTTAGAACTAACAGGTTTTGAACTAGATGACTTAATTGGCAAATCCCACCGTGTCATCAAATCAGAAAAAAGCCGTATCAGTTTTTGGAAAGAAGTTTGGGACATGATTTCGTTAGGGAAAGTCTGGAAAGGTGAAACCGAAAACAGGAGAAAAGATGGAACACCATACTGGGCTGATACCACTATTGTGCCATTTTTCGGAAAAGACGGATCCATTTATCAATACATCGCCATTCATTTTGATATCACTAGTCGAAAGTTAGCAGAAAAGCAATTGACACATGATGCTTTTTATGATAACCTAACTGAGCTCCCAAACCGTGCCTTGTTTCTTGCACGAATTGAACAAAGGATATCGCATTATTTGAAAAACAACGATGGATTTCCTGTTGTTTTATCCATCAATATAGACAATTTCAAACGAATCAACAACAGCCTAGGGCATGCATTCGGAGACAGAGTCCTTCAGACCTATGCAGAAAGGCTGGTTCAGATTTTTTCCAATAACGGGATTGTGTCGCATTTCAATGCAGATCATTTTGCTGTCTTAACTTGGGATTTCTTTTCGGAAGAAGAAGCCTTCTTAGCGGCAACAAAAGCATTGGATCGCTTACGTGAGTTAATGTTTTTTGACGGGATTGAAGTTTTTTTAACGGCCTCCTGTGGCATTGCCAGCTTTGGAATGGCTGGAAGAGAAGGTGAAGAAATTCTGCGAAATGCCGAAATCGCAATGTTTCATGCCAAAAGTGACTCGGTAGGAACTGCTTCTCGTTACAATGATGAAATGCGAGAAAAGAATAAGCATCTCTTAGAGGTTCAAAATGATCTAAAGAAAGCAATTGAAAAAAATGAGTTCTTAGTCTTTTACCAGCCATTGATTGATTTGAATTCAAATGAAGTTGCGCACTGGGAGGCTTTGATTCGTTGGAAGCATCCCAGAAAAGGAATGATATCTCCTTTGGATTTTATCCCCTTAGCAGAAGCTTCTGGATTGATTGTGCCCATCACTCGATTTGTGCTGGGTGAGGCGGCTCTTTTCATCAAAGAAGCTGAGACTCAGACGAAAGCCAAAACAAGTGTTGCGGTGAACATTTCTTCCGAGGTTTTCTACCACCAAAGTGTCTTAAACTGGATAGTCGAGATTTCAAAAATGAATCAAATCAGTTTGGATTCCCTTCAAATCGAGATAACAGAGAGTCTGGCGATGAAAAGCATGGATGAGACTGTACCCTTATTGCAACAGCTGAAAGACTTGGGTGTAAAAATCTCTCTGGATGATTTTGGGACTGGTTTTTCCTCCCTGGCGTATTTGGAAGCACTGCCGCTTAACATTCTAAAAATTGATAAATCGTTTCTGCATGAAGTTAACTCTGATCTGAGAAAGAAAAAACTCTTATCTACCGTAGTTCAGATGGCACACGATTTGAACTTAGAAGTGGTAACAGAAGGTGTTGAGGAAAAAGAGCAATTGGAATTGCTTCGTTCCATTGATTGTGATTTAGTTCAGGGGTATTTCTTATCTAAGCCGCTACCTAAGGACGCCGCCATTGTCTTTTTAAAAGAGACAATGGCAAAAAAGTCTAAGTCTTAGTCACAAACCAGTTTGCGGGCTTGGACTTTACAGGGCCGGGTTTTTCCCCCATCCATTAGGCTACCTTCTCCATCAGCTCCTTCTTTGAAACTTCCGTTGAGGACTTTGCCGTCTTGGAATGTATAAACACCTTTTCCGTTGATCTGGCCTGCTTTGAATTCTCCTGAATACTTATCTCCATTTTTAAAGATGTATTCACCAAGGCCTTCTCTTTGGTCTTCTTTATAATCCCCTTTGAAGCTCTCTCCATCAGAGTAAAGGAAAGATCCTTTGCCGCTTCTTTTGTCTTCCACGAAAGAACCAGAGTAAACGTCTCCGTTTTCATAGCGGTATTTACCTATACCATTGACACAGTCACCCTCGATACAACCTACTTTTTTGGAGAGGTCCTCTTCAGGTTTGGCAGGCTCCGCCATTTCTATGTTTTCAAGAGAGCGAGATTCGACTACGGGAGCCGGATCTTTTGGTTCTTCCGTTTTCTTTTCTTCCGAAGAAGAACAATTGAGAACCAAAAGGAAAAATAGGGAAGAAAGCAAAGTTCGTTTGAATGCTGTTGGGATCATAGTTATGGATTTCCTCTATCCGAAGAAGTTTCCTCTACCTTGCAAAACTCAGGGTTTTGATTCAATCGAAAAAGTTATTAAAAATTAGAGCTTTCTAGGAGCAAAATTGCAGTTTCAAAGAGGGAAGTAAGGGTAAAAATGGATGAAATCGTAGCAACCGAGAATGGAAAAAACCAAATCAAAGCATATTCTCGTAGTGGAAGACGAAACGATTATTGCCATCAACATAGTTTCAACGTTAAGGCAATTTGGATTTCAAAGTGAATTTGTATCGGATGGGGAAGCCGCTCTGGATTCCATCAAAGTTAAGATGCCAGATCTGGTATTAATGGACATTATGCTTCACGGTGAAAAAGACGGAATCCAAGTTGTGCAGGAAATCCAGGAAAAGTATGATTTACCTGTTATTTATTTAACAGCATACTCGGATGACAAGACTCTTGAAAGAGCGAAGACTACGGAACCTTATGGGTATTTAATCAAACCGTTCAATAGTCGAGACTTATTTATTTCCGTGGAGATTGCAATATACAAAGCAGGGATTCAGCGCGAGTTGAAAAGAATGCAAAACAAACTAAAAAAAAAAAAAAAATGGGAGACTCTCGGTTTGATCTCTGCTGGGATCTCACATGAAATCAACAACCCACTAACGTCCATTTTAAACCAGGCGGAATTGATTGCAGAAGAAGCGAAAAAATCAGAACTCGGAACAAAGATAAGCCTTCTAGCGACAGAGATTATGACTCAAGCGGAACGTATAGCAAAGATAGTTAAACATTTGTCATCGTATGCGCAAGAAGACACTTCCTTAACTGCGTATCTGGATATAAAGGATATCTTACATGAAACTAAATCATTTTTCCACCAACTCTTTTTGAAAGAAAAGATTTCTTGGGAGGTTATTACCAAAACCTCTTTTTTGATTCCATGCAATCCTCAAAAGATAAAACATCTGTTCTTGAGTTTTTTGCAGGAGAGCAGATCCAGATTGAATCGAATGCCGAGTCTTGGAAATAAGAAGGAAATTTCTATTTCATTTAATGGTATTGTAGTGAATGAAAAAAAATTGTTGGAGATAAAGATCAGCGACTCCTCACCTTACATTGCCGATTCAGATGATTCCTATTTGGAAAATGAGACAATTCACAAAATTTTAGAAGCTCACCATGGAAATTGGAAGAAAGGAATGGATTCAAGTAGAAATGAATGGCTCATTTATCTTCCAACCCAATAACAAACCTAGGACTAATTTCTTAATCTAAACAATGAATTGGATTCTTTTCTCTACTTTGTTATTCTGGTTCTTTGTTTTTTCAAATGGGATCATTGCCCAAGATATGGAAGGATTGAGGAAACTCTTTCCCGAAAACTCGAATTTACCAAATCAGGCTGGAAACCAAGAAAAAAAAGAATCAATCGAATCAGTTCGAAGAACTATTGTTAATAAATCTGTTGAGCAAATGACGGATAAAGAAATCGATTTTCAATTGAAACAACTGGGAATTTCAAGCCTAGGGACTATTTACTCAAAGAGAGAGCGGTTGAGGGAAGCACTCAGTCCAGATATTCCTGAAGATGATTTTTCGAAACTCCTTTCCTCAAAACCTAAAAAATCACCTCCCATCTTGATTCAAAATGCGGCAGAAGGAGAATTGTTGAACGTCGATAAAACCAAAGGGGGTGTTTTGGTTCTACGAGGGAAGGTAACAATCCGTATTAGAGGAGGTGAACTGAAGGCAGACTCCATTTCGATTGATTCAAAGCGCCAAGAGATTTATGCTGAAGGAGGCGTTGTTTTCAAAGACGCTACATCTAAACTAACAGGCGAGCGACTATTGTATGATTTAAAATTAAACCAAGGAGTCGTTTACAATTCAAAGTTAAGCGTATACCCCTCTTTTTTCATTGGTGAAAAGATAAAACGGTTAGATGAAAAGCGGTTTCTTTTGGAAATGGGTTATTTCTCTGCTTGCAATGCTGAACTACCACATGAATCTTTTCAAGCCAAGAGAATTGTAATCTATGATGATAAATCTGTGATTGCTTACAATCTAACATTTAAAGTTGGGGGAACACCTCTTTTTTGGTTGCCTGTTTTGTACAATTCTGAGTCTGGAAACGGTTGGATGGTACAAGCGGGAAAGAACAATTCGCAAGGTTGGTTTTTACAAAATAGTTACCAATGGTCTGATCCCTATCCAAATTCAATTTTTCTTGCGACTGGTTATAAATTTCGTTTTGATATGTATGAAAAAACTGGACAAGCGGCTCAATTGGAAATGTGGAAAGTTTCGCCCGTCCTAAATTACAATATAAATTTAGGCTATGCTAATTACAAAAGAAATGCAATAACAAGTGTTTACGAAGACAGGTTTAGCAATTTTGGAGTGGGTGGGGTAGCTGTTACCAATACTGTGGATCGAGGAGAGCAGTTTCCAGGTTTAGGGCTTCCGTTTAGAAACACAGGAGTCGATTATCAACCTTGGTGGAAAACAGACATTCGATTGAATGCAAAAAGCCAAGACTTCCAAAAAGATGCTACTCGAAACCTAACATTAAACTATGAAAATTTCAATAACAGACAATTTGACTATGAATTTGGAAATCGATTTGAACCATCTAATTCGATCCAGTCACTCTATACTTTCCGAGACCAAAGGTTAGGATTGATTCGAAACTTGCTTACTTGGAACCTCAACTACACCGAAAACAGAGGAGACCTAAGCGTTTCACTGGGAATGAGCCGGAGTTTATTGTATCAAATCCAAGCGAACAAATTTTTCCCAGCCCAAGATACTCTTCCGACTCTAACAATTCGAAATTCAACGCAAGTAGGTACTACACCATATTGGAATAGCCCCGTATATTGGGATTTACTCTTTCAAACCAATGTGATGCGGTTTTACGGGCCTCCAGTTCAACAACCGTTCCAATTTGCACTACCGCCAACTTTCTCAACAACAAATCCAAATGGTGAATATAGGGATTTCGTACTCAGAACCCAGACTATGCTCTTGGGAGAAACTGGCTTTCGTGCACCGATTCCTCTAGGTGCCTATGCCAGTTTTACACCGACCGTATTTGCTGGAGCGCAAAAGCAAACAGTCGAGTTTCCAGGTTCTGGAACTAGCGCTAATAGCCCAGATACGGCTGGGAACAGGGCTTTTGTGCAAATCCTGAGACAACAATCCTTTCAATACTTTCGGCAAGCTCATACCTTTCGATTTGGAGTTCCTGAATTGTTCTTTACATCTACTTATCGTAAGTTGGAAGCAGAGAAACCTGAAGTCAGAGACCCTGTTTTAGGCGCTTTGAGACAACATGAGGCTGAGTTTGGTTTGGAAAGCTATGCCTTGAACGATTGGGATGTTTCCGTAAAAACCATTCGAGATTTAAGAACGATCTCTGCAGAATACCAGCCAGATATAACCAATCAACAGAGGTGGTATTTCACTGTAATGCGAATAGGTGGATTTATTGACTTTGTAGATGGATTTACAACAAGGCGACCAAGTTTGCTTGAAAGAAGAAGAAATTTCTATTCTGGAATTTTTATAAATAATGACTATGTTCATCATTCTGCTCAAAATAGACCACTTTCAAACAATTTAACATTATCTTACAAAATGGGTGGATTTTCATGGCCAATCATTCGAGCATTTAGAAGTTTGGAAATTGGATCAACTTGGTACCATGTTTACAAAGATAATTTCCTTGATTCTTATAGGTTTTTCTTTAAAACCGATGCTAAGATAAGCAGATACGCAAGTGTAGAACTCGATCTGGATTCTAGAGTAACAGAACCTTGGAGATTAACGGCCATTTCTCAAGGTCAGTTCTACGCTAATTCTTTGACCCCAGAATTGTATCGAACCCAATCTGGAATCAATTATGATAGAACAACAGTATGGGAAGACGCATTTGCGGGAACTGGGTTACAAGGACAAAACAGAAGAGAAAAAGCAGTTTTCAATATCAATCGGTTTATGATGACATTGAAGTTGGATCTTCATAATTGGGAGTATCGAATAGGTTACAGTATGAATCTAAGGGCATTTCCTGGCGGGCTTGCAGGAGACAATCAATTGACTTTTTATGATCAATCCGTCTTTTTCTCTGTCCATTTGACCAATCTTAACTTCGATTCGAGTGCGAGTTCCCAGGCGACTCGTGCCAGATTGTATCGTTTTCGCAAACGGCCTTTGGATGGGACAACTGGTTCAATCAGTGCTGAAGCAAATTAAACTATGTTAAAAGAAAGAAGTCAATCCTTCAAAGCCTTGTTCGTACTAAGTGACTTTTTCGTCGTAGTGCTTAGTTTTGGCATCTCATACTATATTCGGTATTATTTGCTCAGTGATTCGGATTTTCAGAGACAAGTCATTTTACCAGTTAACTATTTTTATTTGGCCATTGTCTTGGGGATAAGTCAGACGCTTTCTTTTCTCTCTATTGATCTGTATCATCCTCGCAGAGGACTCAGCGTTCTAGAGGAACTCTTTGGAATTTTCAGTGGAATCATTATAAATCTAATTATCATTCTAGCTCTTTTGTTTTTTTTTAGAGGAGAGAGCTTTTCGCGACTGGTTATTCTTCTTTTTGCTGGTGTTTCTTTTTTAGCAATTTGTCTAACACATGCTGTTATTCGGAACATACTTTGGGTTTTGCGAAAAAAAGGTTACAATTTACGTTCCGTAATTGTGCTTGGAACAGGGAAAGCCGCACTTGGCTTTGCCAATGCAATTCAAAAGCATAGTATTTACGGGTATTCGATCCGAGGTTTTTTGTACGGAAAGAAAAAATTGGATTTGCCGTTGCAAACGAGTTCAGTCTTGGGCGAGATCGAGAAACTGGAATCAATTATCAAAGAACAGAAGATAGATCTAATAGTTTACGCTCTTTCGCACGAAGAAGGGGACTATTTAAAAGAATCTATCGATGTAGCAGATTTTTTTGGAATTGATATCAAGGTTGTTCCGAGTTATCAAGAATTCATAACAGCAAAGGGGAGGGTTGAAGTGTTGGATGGGATTCCTATCATTTCAATCCGAAACATCCCTCTCCGATTAGGTTACAATCGTCTTGTCAAGCGCGCCTTTGATTTATGCTTCTCAAGCGTATTCTTACTCTTCTTTTTCCCATTTTTTATAGTGATTGCTCTCTTAATCAAATTCACCAGCCGAGGTCCCATTTTCCACAAGCAAGAGCGGGTCGGATTGGACAATAAGAGTTTTTGGATGCTGAAATTTAGAACCATGGTTGTCCAAGAAAAGCAGGAATCTGCAACAAAATGGACAACCAAAGATGATCCACGCGTAACCAAAATTGGAGGCATTCTCCGAAAATTGTCTTTAGATGAACTCCCTCAATTTTTTAATGTATTTCTAGGGGATATGTCCGTGGTGGGACCTAGGCCAGAGAGACCATTCTTTGTAGAAAAATTTCAGTCCCTGCATGAGCATTATATGCGGAGACATGCAGTGAAGGCTGGCATAACTGGATGGGCTCAGATCAATGGATGGAGAGGCGATACTTCCATCGAGAAACGTGTGGAAGCTGATATTTTTTACATCGAGAATTGGAGTCTTTTTTTGGATTTAAAGATAATTTTCTTAACCCCATGGAAGGCTCTTTTTGATAGAAACGCTTACTGAAACAAGGAAAGAAAATGGATCAAAAACAGATCAGAGCAATTGCCGCTCTCGCAAAACTTAAAATAGATGATTCAGAAATCGAAACTGTTTTAAAAGATTTCTCCAGCATGCTGTCTTATGTTGATCAAATTAAAGAAATTGATACGAGTTCTGTCGGAGACGATGAAATCTATTTCCAGATTTTAGAAACTCCGAGAAAAGATATCGCTGAAAATACTTTGACTAGAGAAGATTTAGGAGCAAACGCACCTAAGTATGAAAATGGATACGTAGTTGTTCCAAGAGTGATAGAAACATGATCCCCTTAAACTCATATTCAAAATTAAAAGCGCTTCTTCGTGAAAAGAAGATAAGCCCAGTAGAAATCGCTGAGGCATACTCAAAGAGAATTCAAAAATTCAATCCCAAAATCAATGCGTTTTTAGAATTTGATCCGGAAAAGCTTTTAAAAGCCGCCAAAGCCAGTGAAGATAGGCACCAAAAAAACAATACTCTTTCTGAGATGGACGGAATACCCATCGCTATCAAAGATAATCTTTGCATAACAGGCGAATTAACCACCTGCTCCTCTAAAATCTTAGAAAACTTTCGTTCACCGTATGATGCAACTGCCATCGTTAAGTTAAAAGAGAAAGGACTTCTACTCATTCCCAGAACCAACATGGATGAATTTGCGATGGGTTCTTCGACCGAAAACAGTGCCTTTGGAACCACATTGAATCCAATAAACACGAGTAAGGTACCTGGAGGCTCCAGTGGGGGTTCAGCCGCCGCAGTTTCCGCATCATTTGCCCCTTTGGCTCTAGGCTCGGACACAGGAGGCTCCATTCGTCAGCCAGCTTCTTTAACAGGGATTTGGGGCTTAAAACCTACTTATGGTCGTATTTCGAGGTATGGGCTCATTGCGTATGCCTCAAGCCTGGATCAAATTGGTCCTTTTTCAAATGATATCGCTGGAATTGTGGATTCGTTTTCTGTTATGAATGGTGTGGATCCTAGAGACCAAACAACTGCAAATGCAAAGGTTTTCCAACCCAATTCGGTAACTCAAACTTCCTGGAAAGGAAAGAAAGTAGGGGTTATGAATCGAAAGGACATATCCTGGCAGAAAGACGTAATCCTCAAGTACCAAAGGGTTTTAGACCTAATTGAAAAAGAAGGGGCAGAACTCGTCGAACTTGATTTTTCCATTTTTTCTTACTCTATTCCCATCTATTACTTAATCGCTACGGCTGAATGCTCATCGAACCTGTCTCGATTTGATGGAATACGATATGGCAAAAGGATAGATTCTTCCGGAAAGCTAGAAGATCTGTATGTTGATTCCAGGACCCAAGGTTTCGGAAAAGAAGTAAAACGACGAATTTTGTTAGGTACTTTTTCTTTGAGTGCTGGCTATTACGAGGCGTACTACGGAAAGGCTCAGAAGGCAAGAATCATGATTCGAAAAGCCTATGAGTCTTTCTTTCAGAAAGTAGACATTATTCTGCAACCAACTTCTCCTAGCACTGCTTTTGAATTAGGAGAAAAGACCAAAGATCCACTACAAATGTATTTGGCGGACACACTGACAACCAGTTCTAATTTAGCTGGAGTTCCTTCGATCAGTTGTCCGTTTGGTGTTGATTCTAACGGTCTTCCCATTGGTATGCAATTGACTGCTCCTCACTTTGAAGAAGAAAGGCTTTTGTCTTATGCCTATGCTCTAAATCAATTTGATGAAGCAACTGTAACTTTACCTGACGAGATCATATAAGAATGGATGAACTCACCAAACGAGTCATTCCCTGCTTAGATATTAAGGATGGAAGGGTAGTCAAAGGTGTTCAGTTTGTAAACTTGGTCGATGCTGGCGATCCTGTTGCTTCAGCGATAGCCTATGAAGCCAGTGGTGCTGATGAACTTTGCTTTTTAGATATTACAGCTTCCTCTGATAAAAGAGAAATCCTAATCCATTTAGTGGAAGAAGTGGCTCAAAAGATTTTCATACCTTTCACAGTTGGTGGTGGCATCCGAACTTTGGGGGATGTAAAAGCTGTCCTTAGCCAAGGAGCTGACAAAGTTTCCATCAATACTGCCGCTTTCGAAAAACCTCAGCTTCTAACCGAAGCTAGTGAAATATACGGTTCTCAATGTATCGTTTGCGCCATTGATGCGCGCTTCCATTTTGAACGCAGAAGATTTGAAGTCTATCTGCATGGAGGCAGAACAGAAACAGGAAGAGAAGCAATTGAATGGGCACTGGAAGCCCAAGCCAGGGGAGCAGGAGAAATTCTCTTAACCTCAATGGACAGAGATGGAACCAAAGACGGATTTGAAATAGCCTTGTTAAAAGAGCTATCGAGCAAGATAAAGATTCCTATTATAGCATCTGGTGGAGCTGGGAATCCAGAGCATATGACAGAGGCTATATTGCGTGGTGGAGCTGATGCAGTTCTTGCCGCTTCCATTTTTCATTTTGGTACCTACTCAATTCAAGAAACGAAAGAGGCAATGCGCGCCATGGGAATCAAAGTGCGTTTATGAATTCCTTTTCCTGGGGAGACTGGTTTTTCTTTATTTCCCCTCTCGCCTTTGTCTTCTTTTTCCTATTAAAATCCAAGGCGCAAAACACAAGTTTAAAGTCATATTTTCAAGCAGAAGGAAAAATGGGGTGGTTTGTTTCAGGCACAGCTATGGTTGCTACTACTTTTGCCGCTGATACTCCGCTAGCTGTCACGGAAATTGTAAGAAAGGATGGAATTTCTGGAAACTGGATATGGTGGAGTCTCGCGTTAGGAGGCCTTTCTACGGTTTTTCTTTTTGCTCCACTCTGGAGAAGATCTGGGGCTACAACGGATCTGGAATTGATTCAACTCCGGTATTCGGGTAAGGTTTCGATTTTTTTGAGAGGATTTAAAGCCGTTTTTATTGGATATTTTTTGAATACAATAGTTCTAGGTTGGGTAAACCTTGCTATGTTCAAAATCTTACAGGTGTTTTTTCCTGGTTTGCCTGCCGAATTCCTTTTACTCTGTTTGATTGGGCTTGGGGTGATTTATACATCAATTGCTGGGCTTTCCGGTATATCCAAAATAGATGTTTTTCAATTCTTTCTAGCTTGGGGTGGTTGCATTGTTTATGCTATATTTCTTATTTTGGGCACGGAAATAGGCGGATTTGCGGGTTTAAAGGAATCGTTAGCTTCTGATAAACTCAATTTCTTCCCGTCGATAGGCTCAAACGATGAAATTGCCAAATTCTCAATTTTAATATTTGTTGTATGGTGGTCAAGTTGGTATCCAGGATCAGAGCCGGGTGGGGGAGGCTACATAGCTCAAAGAATTCTTGCTACAAAGGATGAAAAGAATGCTATTCTCGCTTCACTATGGTTTGTTTTTTCTCATTATTTTTTAAGACCCTGGCCTTGGATTTTAGTTGCTCTGTCTTCTCTCATTCTGTTTCCAAACCTAACGGAGATAGATTCAGGGAAAGGATTTTTACTCCCTCTGTTTTCTGACAACGTTGTGTTCGGGCTGAAAGGTTTACTTTTGAGTTCATTTTTAGCCGCTTATCTTTCAACTTTGGCTACTCATTTAAACTGGGGTGCCTCCTATCTTATCTTTGATTTGGGTAAGGGCATTTTACTACCAGACAAGCAAGATGTGTTTTTTTTGAGGATGTCTTGGATTGTTCAGGCTTTGACGGCATTTAGTTCTTTTTTACTCGCAATCTATGGAATGGAAACCGTGAAAGGAGCTTGGGAGTTTTTACTCTCGGCATCTTCAGGAATTGGTTTTGTGTTGATTGGAAGGTGGTTTTACTGGAGACTTTCCGCTAGCTCAGAAGTTTTGTCTTTTGTAGTTTCTCCATTGTTTTACTTGTTTTATGGGCTTTATTTAGAGATTCCATTTCCATACGTAATTCCTTGTATTTCTTTTTCAAGTATTGTCGCAGTATTGATTGGAAGTTTTTACTTACCAGAAACAAAGAAAGAAGTTCTTTTGGCCTTTTACCATCGCGCAAAACCTCCAGCTTTTTTTTGGAAAGGTTTCTTTCTGAAGAACAATATAGAACAAATTGAATATGATAATCAAATAGCTCTATCAAGTGTTTGCATTTTAAATGGGGTAGCTTTGCTTTTTTCAGGCTTGTATTCGATTGGGATTTTATTAGACTTGGTTCCGTTTTCAACGATTCCTGTTTTACTTTTCATCATATCTATATTAATTTTCGTTATTGTTTTACCTAAGAGAATTAAAAACCTCAATCTTTAAAGCTCGCCAATGATTGAATGACTCTTTCAAAAAGACGAATTGAATTAGCATCATCTAATGAATTTGCCTGAAAAGCGATCATTGAATGGTCAAATCCTGAAAATTCTATAGAAGCAAAAACATTTCCCCCTCGGATAGCGCTATTCTTTGGTACAACTCCGTCATTTTCTGGAAATGTTGGACTATTTGCTGTTAGGATTTCACAACCAATCTTATAAAAAGCAAACAAGGAAGGTTGACAATTTGAATTCAAATTGCCAAAAAATGAAATGAATCTAGGAGATGATGGAAAGCCAGATTCCAGTTTAGATAAAAAATCATTTTGAGATGAAGGAATCGATGGTTGGTTTTGTCCACCATTCCAATGGCTTAGATTTCCTCCTCCTTCTGTTTCCGTTAAAAACCCTATCAAATCAGCTAGCAAAGGTGCTGATGCAAGATAATTTTTAGTAGCAAAGGGTGATCCAAACATAGGAGTTCCTAGAGTGATTACGCCATCGATTAAACCAGTAGGGTAGTTTTGATTCTTGATAACCGATCTAGTGACAAGCCCACCCATCGAATGAGCGACAATATAGATTCGATCGCCAACAGAGAAATTTTGCATTAACGAATTAAAAAACTGATCACCATTGTAAGCGACCGAATTAGAAGTTCTATAGGTGTATAAATACAAATCAAATTCAGAAGAAGCACTAGCCCTGTTTAGCTGAAAATGCACAATACCGTTTTGAAAGGTCGATAGAATATTGGTTATCTTTTCAGAATTGGTCGTTGTGTTCTGAGATGATCTTTCGTTCGGATTCCATCCATGAATAAAAATGATTTTTGGTTTACTTGAGTCAATGGAAAAAAATTCGAGAAATTGTTCGTTGCGAATCTCATTCCTAAAAACAGGTAAGAAGCGGTACAATTTTTGGTTTGGATCTGGAATTGAATTTATTAGATTTAATAAAAATAATTGATTCCTTTCTCTGTTTGCCTCTTTCGTATCTGTAGAATGAGATGGTAGATTTAGACAAGACAAACCAAAAAATAACAAAAATCCAACGAGGAGAACAGTAAAAAATTTTCCAGTATTAATTCCCATTTACAATTCGATCAAAAGCAATTCCCGTAGCAACGGAAACATTCAAAGAAGATACAACTCCGCTGAGTGGGATACGAACCTGGAAATCTGAAGTCTCAAGCAAGATGCGTTTGACACCTTCCCCTTCATTTCCCATAATCAACGCTATATGATCACTATCAGGCAGTTTGGACCAGTCTTCATCACCCGTTTCATCAGTTGCTACGATCCAATATTCATTTTCTTTTAAAAACTCTAGACACTGATGGAGATTAGCAATTCTAAAGATCTCCAAAGAATGCAAAGCTCCTGCAGAAGTTTTTTCTACAACGTCCGTGATTGGACAGGTGTCTCTATCACTTAAGATGACGGCCTTAGCCCCAAAGCATTCGGCGGTTCTCAAAATTCCACCCAAGTTTCCTGGATCCTGGATTCTATCTAAAATCAGCAAAGGACCCATTCCAGGTTCTATATAATTTTTAAACTGCTCCCAACCTGAAGAAGCCTTTTCTTTGGTGCGATTTTTAATGATGATATAGCCCTGGTGGTTTTTCCCAGGCGCTATTTTATCTATTTCCTTTGCCGAGGCTATAGAAATTTTAATATCTCCATGTGTTAGTTCACTGATCTTCCGACGTTCTTCGCTTGAGATCCCATCTTTTAAAATTATTTCCCGAATGGATTGAAGAGCCTTTGGAGCTCGATTTCCAGCTTCTAAGAATTCATAAAAGTTTCTTTTTCCGAAGGTTAGGTCTGATTGTTTCTTTTCCATTTGGTTTCACCTTCTTTTGTATCAATAAGAGTATAGCCAAGTTCAAGTGCTTGGCTACGAAAAGAATCAGCCGAAGCAAAATCTTTTCTTTGTTTAGCTTCTTTTCGTTTTAATATCAGTTCTTCTAGTTTTTCAACTATGTTTTCGCTAGTTTCTTCTTTTTCTTGGACAAATGAAAATGTGTCAAATAACGAATTTACAACTCGAAAAAAATCCAAATAGAAAGTTGCCTGATTTGTGTCTAGTTCGCTAGACTCTAATTTCGTATTGATGGTTTTACAGGTATCAAAGACAATACCCAGAGCTTTTGGAGAGTTCAAGTCATCAAAAATTGCAGATAAAAACTCATCCGTTTCCCGCTTCGTATTCGTTATTGGGAGTTGATTGAATACATCTGCACTTGTTGTTTCCAATTTAAGATAAGACATTAATCGATAGATAGTATTTTGGATTCTATCTAAGGCTTGTTTACCTTCTTTTAATTTAGTAAGAGAAAAATTCAATTTTGATCGGTAGTGGGACGATAGAAAAAGAAATCTGAGCACTTTGGGGTCGTTCTCTTTGTCCAATATATCTTTTAAGGTATAAAAATTACCCTTGCTTTTGGACATTTTCTCACCATCAACTAAGAGGTGTTCGCAATGCATCCAGAGAGAAACGAACGACTCCCCTGGATAAGCACCTTCAGATTGAGCAATTTCGTTCTCGTGGTGAGGAAACATCAGATCTATGCCTCCGGTATGAATATCAACACCAGAACCAAAAATCTTTCGAATCATAGCAGAGCATTCTAAATGCCAACCAGGTCTTCCGTTTCCAAAATTTGTAGTTTGCCAGAATTTTTCTTTTTCATGCTTGGGGCTTTTCCAAAGCACAAAATCTCGTACATCACCTTTGTCGTATTCGTCGGTATCATACCGAGTGCCTGTTTGTAGGCCTGTGACATCTATTTTGGAAAGCTTTCCATATGGGATAAAGCTTCTTACAGGAAAATAAAAAGAACCATCTTTTTCATAGAGTAGCTTGTTTCGTGAGAGCCTTTCGAGAATCTCAATCATTTCTGGAACTGAATCTGTCGCCTTTGGATAGAATTCCAGTTTTTGGATTCGCATTGTTTCCAATTCTTTGAAAAAAATATCAATCCATTCTTTGGTAAATTCCTCTATAGTTGTGTTGTTTTCGATAGACTGATTGATTATCTTATCATCTACATCCGTTATGTTCATTGCTTGGCTCAATTGATATCCAGCAAGACGAAGTGTGCGTCGTAAGGTATCCACAAATAAAAAAGATCGAATGTTTCCTATATGCGGATAGTTGTAAACAGTTGGACCACAAGAATACACTTTGACGGAATTGGGATCTTTAGGTTGGAATTCTTCCTTTTTGCTCGAAAGTGAATTGTATAGAAATACTTTTTTCATAAACCAAACATCTCTTTTACGAAATCAATGTTGATATCAGGTTGCTTCTTTTTGCCAGGGAGATTACCTTCCTTTGGATATACATACATTCTCTTATCTGTTAAAAAATGATGGAATAAAGCAAAAATGCTTTTGGGATCGGAGATATCATCTTCTAAACCACAAGTGCAAACGATTGGCACTTTTACTTTGCTTGCGAAATGCAATGAATCGAAAAAGGCTAAATTTTCAGAAAACCAATTTTCGGTTGCTACGGTTTTCAGTTCTTTGACCCAGGGATTTTTTGAAAACTCAAGCTGAGAAGGAGAGATATAGCAAAAATTTGGAGTTTCTAAAATCAAACCGCGAATGCGATCAGAAAAACTAGCACCAAAGATACAAGGTGCCGTACCAAGGGATTTTCCTTGTAGGAGAATTTTTTCTGCGTCGAGAGACTCCGTTAAACGGACAAAGTCAATGGTTCTGATTACATCAAGATAGACTTTTTTCATGTAAAAATCTTTTGGTTCATCCAAACCAAATTGAAAATACCCAGGTTGCCATTGGACAAATGGTTTTTGAGTCAAGGGATCTATTGGAGCTTGGAGTTCATAATGTGAATGACCTCTCAATTGAACTAAAAGTTCTGCGACACCCAGTTCTGCATAACCCTTATGAAAGGATTCTTCTGGTTCCAAATAGTCGTGAAACCGAACCACTAATGGTCTTTTTCCTTTTTGTCGGGGCAAAGCCAATTTGGCATGCACCATAGAGTTTCCGTAGGATTGAAAAGAAACTTCTTGGATTGTTTCCCAAAGCATAGATGTTGAGTTGCTGGACTTATAAACGGGAAGCACTGGAATTTTTTTTAATTCCGTTATGCTGTCTTTCCAAAAAGAATCAAAACCTGTGGGAAGCTTTACCTCTGGAAAAGTTGCAAAGCAATCATCAAAAACAGTAGCCACTCAGTGTTTAGCTAACCTAGGAGAGAATTTTCCTTGGTAGGAATACAAAGTTTGAAGAAGCAATACTGCAATTGTCATAGGACCGACTCCACCAGGGACGGGAGTGTAGAATGAGGATTTGAGTTTTCCGCGATTAATATCTATATCGCCTACATTGCCAACGTTGTATCCCGCATCTAACAAGACGACTCCTTCTTTCAACCAGTCAGCTTGTATGAACTCAGGCTTTCCAACGGCTCCTACTACTATATCGGCCGTTCGAATTATGTCTGCTAGGTCTTTTGTTTTCGAATGACAGAGGGTAACAGTGGCATCTAGGTTTGTCAGCATAATAGCCATAGGTTTTCCTAAAATCGGAGATCTGCCTACAACCACAGCTTTCTTTCCGGCCACCGAGATTCCATATTCTTGTAAGAGAAGAACCATACCATACGGAGTGCAGGGGAAGAA
>JAIXRB010000129.1 GCA_027485405.1 Leptospiraceae bacterium
TACCCTGCTCGGAAAGCCTGTCGCGGCCCCCTCTGCCAATCTCAGTGGAAAGCCTTCTATTACAGATAAATTTACAGCCGTACAAGTCTTAAATGGCATGGTAGATGGTTTTTTGGAGGGTGGGGAACCAACTATCGGAATGGAATCCACGGTGATTGATTTTACTCGTGAAACCCCGGTTCTGTTGAGATGGGGAGGAATTCCCTGGGAAGAGCTAAAGGCTATGTTGCCTGATTTACAAACTTTTGAATCCAACCACCTTGGAGATAAATCCTCTAGGGTTCCCAAAAGCCCGGGGATGAAATACCGCCACTATGCACCCAATGGAAGAGTCAAAGTCCTTGCCTTTGGCGAGGGTAAACCCCTGGAATCTGGAGAAGCCTATTTAGGAACTCGATTGCAGACCCAAAAAAGCGATGGAGTTTACCAAGTGAAGATTTCATGCAACCGAGAGTATCTATACTACTTGTACAGATTTTTAAATGAATGCGATAGGCGAAACATCCAATCCATTTTTTTAGAGAATCCAGCTCCTGATGAATTTTCTGAAACCATTTTGGATCGTTTGGAGAAAATTGTTTCAGCCGACACATTGGAATAAAAAAGCACTTTTGAAAAGGCAAACCCAGAAGGTAAGGATAAACCTGGAAAGCTAGGCAAACTAGACCTCCAGTTGTACTCAGGAAGCAAAGTTTCTACCCGCATTGCTCCCAGTTTTTCTTGGATCTTATCAATGGCTTGGGGGAGGGACGAAAAATCATCAAACAATCGTTTTGCCTTGTCTGCAAGAAAGATGCGACCTCCTCCCCAAGATTCTTCGAGCTCAGTACCTTCAAACTTTCGCCCTGCTTTGACTCGCGAATAAAAGACGGTCTCAAATCGTTTGGTTTCCTTTTCCAGCAAAGCATGGGATGCCTTTGTTAGAGGCGTGTATTCCGAATAAATTTCTCTGTGTGGATAGAAAGCAACCGATTCTTTTTGGATTTTAGCTTTGGCATATAACTTTTTTAAGTTGGCTCGAATCATGACAGCTCCGATCGAACCCACAATGGCAAGTGGAGAAGAGAAAATGGTTTCGCAAGCCATAGCTATGTAGTAACCACCGGATGCGGCAGTGTCTTTGAAATAGCCATAAACGGGTTTCTCTTTTCTAACCTCGAGAATGGTTTCATACAGTATTTCGGAATGGATGGCGGATCCTCCAGGTGAGTCAATTTCCAAAAGGATTGCCTTTACTTTTTTATCTTTGGCTAGTTCACGAAGGACTTTTTGGAGAGGATAGACTAAGATTTTATTCTCGTCAAGTTTAGATTCCGAAAAATCCCCACCGCTAATTCCACCTGTTAAGCGTAAAACGACAAGCTCTGTTTTGGACTTTGAAAAAATACGAAATTCTTTCAATGCTTTGAAAAATCGAATTTGAAACAAATCCAAAGCTTCTTCTTCGGTCTTTTGGAAATCAGCTTCGGAACTAAGAGAAGTGGCAAATCCTTTTTCAAGGAGAGTAGAACCAGAAAGAGTAGGGAGATAAAAGGTATCTTTACTCACCTTACCCGCAATCGTCAACCAGTCCAAAAGATTGCCCTGAAGAGCTAGCAAAAGATCTTCGATGTTTTTTTTGGCAGGTTTAGAAAAACTGTCTCGAGTGAATGATTCTGCGAATGATTTGTAAGGTCCGGAAGCAAAGGCTGTCACTTCGATCCCCCATTGGCTCAAGAATTTTCCGTAAAAACTGGGTTCTGCGGAAGGCAATCGGCATTCAAATTCAGAGTTTTCGTTTAGGATTCGTTCATCGCACTTTGCCAGGATAAGCAGAGAGGAAACACTTCCTTCTCTGGCATACCCTTTGATTTTGACCCCTTTTTTTTGGAATATGGCTAATTCGGTTGTTAGGTCATAGATCTCGGCTAGACTCCATTCCATGGGAGGAATAAAAAGGTGGATTTCTTCCAATTTTGGAAATGGGATCCAGGCGCGAAAAAACTCCAAAAATTCCCATTGAGTCAGTTTTTCTTGTGAGTTTCTGATTTTACGAAAAAAGAAAGAGGAGTGGGAAGTTTGGAAATCCGTGGGAAGCTCGATATAGAGAATTTTCTTCTTTTTGAGCCTAGAAGAACGAAAGCTCAAATAGAGCAGAAATAAAAGACGGAGTGGAAGAAAGATTGTTTGGAAAAAGATACGTATCATAGATTCTTTCTTCCATTCCTTAAAATTCTTTGCAGAGGAACAGAGGAAAACAGTCTGTAAATAGTGGAATCAGTCATTCGCATTCGCGGCGCAAGAGAACATAATCTAAAAAACATCAATATTGACATCCCCCGAGACAAATTGGTGGTAATAACGGGGCTGTCTGGTTCAGGGAAGTCTTCCCTTGCCTTTGATACCATTTACGCCGAAGGGCAGAGACGCTATGTGGAGTCTCTTTCTTCCTATGCCAGGCAGTTTTTAGGGCAAATGGAAAAGCCCGATGTAGACTTGATCGAAGGGCTTTCTCCAGCCATTTCTATTGAACAGAAAACAACACATAGAAACCCACGTTCGACGGTAGGAACCGTTACGGAAATTTATGATTATTTAAGACTCTTATATGCTCGGATTGGCAAACCGCATTGTCCTAAATGTGGAACACCGATTAGTTCTCTTTCTGTAGATCAGATAACCGATCGAATCCAGCTCTTTGCTGAAGGAACCAAACTTCAGATTCTCGCACCCCTCGTCCAAGGAAAAAAAGGCGAACACAAGGACGTTTTGGAAAAATGCAAGAAAGAGGGATTCGCGCGGGTGCGGGTCAACGGAGAAGTCAAGTCCTTAGATGATGAAATCGTTTTTAAGAAAAACATAAAGGCTAGCATTGACTTGGTGGTAGACCGAATTGTTATGAAACCTGGAATCCAATCTAGGTTGACTGATTCTGTAGAAACCGCTTTAAAAGCCGCCGATGGACTTCTGATTATCGAAGACGGTACAAAAGACCATGTCTTTAGCCAAAAGCTCTCCTGTCCGAAATGCGAGTCCGTTTCCATACCAGAGCTTTCGCCTCGGCTGTTTTCTTTCAATTCTCCTTTTGGGGCGTGTGAAACCTGTGATGGTTTAGGTGCCATTTTGGAATTTGATGAAGCATTACTCGTAAGTGACGAAGAAGCGAGTCTTGCGGACGGTTGCATTGAGGCTTGGGGCGGGGCAAAGTCAAATAGCTATTGGTATATGGCAACCATCACTGCATTGTCTAAAAAATTGAAATTCAATTTAAATACACCTTGGAAAGACCTTCCGCCTAAGGTTCGCGAAGTGATTTTGTTTGGAGATGAGTCAATTAAAATAGACTTTGATTTTAGAGGAAGCAATTCGCACTACGAATTTACGAGAGAATACGAAGGTGTGATTCCCAATTTAAAAAGAAGATACAAAGACACCAAATCCGAATCGCAAAGGCAATGGTATGAGACGTTTATGACGAACCACGAATGCCATTCATGCAAAGGAAAACGCTTAAAACCAGAAGCCTTGGCTGTTTTTGTTAGCAACAAGAACATTCATGAATTCACTACTTTATCCGTGGAAAAAGGACTCTTTTTTGTAAACTCCCTTCGCTTTGAAGGAGCAGAAGAACTAATTTCTAAACCCATTCTAAAAGAAATCAACCAACGACTCACTTTCCTATTTGATGTGGGAGTTGGTTATCTGAACCTCAACCGAGCCGCAGGAACTCTTTCAGGCGGGGAAATGCAAAGGATTCGGCTCGCGACTCAGATTGGTTCAAGGCTAATGGGAGTCTTGTATATTTTAGACGAACCTTCCATTGGACTCCACCAAAGAGACAATACGAAACTCATCACCACCTTAAAAGGATTACGCGATCTTGGAAACACGGTTCTCGTAGTAGAACACGACCAAGAAACCATTGAAGAAGCAGACTTTGTCATCGACCTAGGCCCTGGTGCTGGTGTGCACGGTGGTGAGATAGTGGCAAAGGGAACGCCGAAAGAGCTTATGAAAGACCCGCATTCGGTGACGGGAAAATTTCTATCTGGCAAAGAATCCATAGCTATTCCTAAATCCCGACGACCTGGGAATGGGAAAAAATTAGTCATCCAAAACGCCTTCCACAACAATTTAAAGAATATCGATGTTTCGATCCCTCTCGGAAATTTAACAGTCATCACTGGAGTTTCGGGTTCAGGGAAATCCACTTTGATCAACGAAATTTTGTACAAAGACTTGGCAAGTTCCATCATGGGCGCCAAACTCATACCTGGAAAACACAAGAAAATCTTAGGAAAAGAGCATCTAGACAAAGTAATTAATATAGATCAGTCGGCAATAGGTAGAACTCCTCGTTCCAATCCGGCAACATACACAGGTCTGTTTGCACCTATTCGAGAATTATTCAGTAGTTTAGAAGAAGCAAAGGTAAGGGGCTATGGTCCCGGCAGATTCAGTTTCAATGTTTCTGGCGGGCGATGTGAAAAATGCGAAGGAGACGGTATCTTAAAAATTGAGATGCATTTTTTACCCGATATTTATGTGCAATGCGAAGTTTGCAAAGGGAAGCGATACAATCGAGAGACCTTAGAAGTTAAATTCAAGGGGAAACATATCTCAGATGTACTGGACATGAATGTGGAAGAAGCGGTCACTTTCTTTGAAAACATACCAGCCGTTCGGAGAAAGCTAGAAACCTTGCAAGATGTGGGCTTAGGCTACATTCGATTGGGGCAGGCCGCCACTACTTTTTCAGGGGGTGAAGCTCAGAGAATCAAGCTTTCCACCGAACTTTCGAAACGTCCCACTGGGAAAACCTTGTACATTTTAGATGAACCGACCACTGGCTTGCATTTTGAAGACATTCGAAGATTACTAAGTGTTCTGCAAGCTTTGATTGAAAAAGGAAATTCAATGATTATCATAGAGCATAACTTAGATGTAATTAAAGCGGCGGATCATATCATTGATATTGGACCAGAAGGGGGAGATGGAGGTGGGCAAATTGTGGCTGAAGGTACTCCGGAAGAAGTGGCAAAGGTAAAGACCTCTTTTACGGGCCAGTATCTAAAAAAGATATTGAAAAACTAGAATCTAACTCAGAAGTTCTAAATTCCTCAAAGGTCAAAAATAGTCTTCATTCATGTTAGATTTCTATAAACAAAAAAAACAATCTATCCTGAATACAGATGCTTATCTATATTTAAAAGAGTCTAACGCAGCCAATTCCTTCTTTCGATTCCAAAAAGCATTGGAACAAATAGCCAGTGAAAAAGATGAATTGGACTTAGCATTCAGTGCTATGGTTGAAGTAAATGCCATCGGCTCCATTTTGCTTGATTCGGGTACTGAACTTTCTCTGAAATTATTAGATCGAATCACTACTTCCGATTTTGTCCTCTGTTGTGGAATCTCAGAATCCAATTGGGGAGGGCATTTGCGCCGATTGAGCCCCATTTCAAAAGATGGGGATTGGTCCGGAATCAAGTCCTACGTAACCAACTCTCCTTCTTCGGATGGGATTGGATTGGTGGTTCGTTCTGATAGAGAATACCCTGTTTATTATGCTACCTGGGACAATCTGAAAGCAATTTCAAGAATTCCCTTCAGTGAGCCTTTTCTTCCGAAAGTCTATCATGAAAAAGTAGAGATTCAAACAAATCTGCCAAAGAAAGGTGAGCTTTTGCTTTCAGATTATAAAGAAATCGGAAAAAAAGTTCAAAAAAAGGAAGCACTCAGTCTCATTTCACTCCTGTTTGGTTTCAGTCGTTCTCTTGGAATACCAATGGAAACCTTTGCTTCTTACCAAAGTCTCAAAAAAGAATCGGAAGAAATCTTTAAATCCATTCGTTTCTTGGAAGAAAATCCTAGTTTAACCGATTTTTCTTATCCAGATTTAAAGCCATTTCTAGAGGATATCTTGCGATGCACTGGTTCTAAGTCGCTAATTGACCTGCATCCAAGCTTTGCTCTATTCGAAAGATAGCAAATCAATGGTGATGGTGATGATGGTGGTGACTACCTTCGTCGTGGCCATGGGAATGTGTGAGTTCTTCAAGTTCCCATTCGCGTTCCGGAGCTTTGATTGTTTGGTAGGCATGCCATTGGGATTCATCCAAAAATTCTACCTTCACATAGGGAACATGGAATTCCCCTTTCAAAATCTTGTGACATTCCAGAAGGAGGGAATCCCGATTGGCTTCCTTTTTGACCAGAGCAATCATTTCCACAGAGAAAATGCCAGAAGTCAATTTACGAATCAGAAACTCAGGGACTTTCACAATGCCAGATAGGTGCAAAATGTGTTTAAGGGCATGGCTCTTTTCAAATTCGTGGGGTTCTTTTTCCAAAAGAATCTGAACCGATTCCTTCACGATTCCAAAGGATACTTTTAAAATGAAGATTCCAAGCAGAACGCTAAGAGCTATATCGATCCATTCATAGGAAGTATACTGAATTATTAATGCTCCAAGTACCACCGCTACAGTTCCTAAGAGATCGCTAAGCACATGAAGGTAGGTTGAACGCACATTGATGTTTTGTTCAGAGACTTTGTACAAGAGAACTGCCGAGGCTAAGTTCAAAAACAATCCGACAAGAGAGTAGTTTAACATGGAATGGGTTTCGATAGGTATAGAATCTAAATAGCGGATATAGCTCTCTTTTAAGATAAAGACTGAAATAAGGATTAAAAGTAGGCCGTTGAACAGAGCCGCTATGACTTCAAAACGATAGTAACCAAAAGGATACTCTTTGGTGGGTTTTTTGGCAGAAAGAAGAATTGCGATGAAGGAGATGGCATGGGCAAATATATCAGCCGCTATATGGCCGGCATCGGCAAGGAGGGCAAGACTTCCGCTTTCCCTAGAACCAATCCATTCGACAACAAAGATGGAACCTGAAAGTAATCCAGAAATGCCTAAATAAAGAAGGAGCTTGTTTCTTTTTTGTCTATTCATGTTTTTTGCCTTGGTCGCTGTTTCCTCTTGGAATGACCACGATATCAACTCTTCTGTTCAAGGCTCGGTTTTCTTTTGTAGCATTGGAAACCAATGGTTGAAATTCACCGTTTCCGGCGAGGGAGAAATTGCGAGAAATGAGTCTCTTGTCGCTCAACAAAAACTCTAAAACCGAAAGCGCTCTCTCGGAAGACAATTGCCAATTGTTCCGAAACCGCGTTTTGATGGGGATATTGTCTGTATGTCCTTCGACAATGATATAGTTTTCGGGGTAGCTTGCCAAAATATCGCGGATCTTTTCTATGGCGGGCAAAATCTCTGGTTTCAAGTCCGCAGAACCACTGTCAAATGAGATTTTATCATCTATGTTGATGATGAGTTTGTTATGAAATCGCTTCAAACGAATTTGTCCCAAAGAGATTTCGCTTTTCAGTTTGTCTTCCAGTTCCTTTGCTTGGTCAGACAATCGATTTAAGTCCTTTTTCTGTGCTTCCGTTAGATTTTTAAGTTTGGCAATTTCACTTTCTAGGTTTTGGATTCTTTCCTGGCACTGTGAGAGCTTAGCCTCGTAGCTTTCTTTTAGTTCGCGGATCTTTGCTATATAAGATTTTTCCTCAGTTTCTAACCTTTTTCGGAGCTGATCTATTTCCTGTTTGTCTTTAGTCTCTCTCTGACGTACATCTTCCAGCAAAGCCTTCTCGCGTGAACTGCCTTTTTCTTCCAGAGCTCGGTTGCGCATCGACTCTTCTCTAAGTCTTTCGCCATACAACTCTTTGTCTTTATCTCTGTTTTGCTTTTCTAAATCTAGGTCTTCATTTGCGTTCTTAAGCTGTGATTCAAGGCTAAGTTTTTCGGAATTCAGTCGTTTGAGCTCATTTTCATATTGCGTTTTAAGATCGTTGTATTCAATTTCTAGAGCATATTTTTCGTTATAGAGTGCATTGTATTCGCTAGGGAAATAGAAAAGATCCGCCAGAAGTGGATAAGCTACAAAAGGTAACAGAACAACAATGATTCTATTTATGTTCATCTAAATAAGTGTCTTCTAAAGTAACTTTTGAAGTTTGGACTGCTTCCGATTTTGTCTTTTCCCATTCTGCATACCGTCTTCGAGTTTCTGATCTCTTCTCAACAAATTGAGCATCGTAATCGGTTTTCTTAACATAGTTTTCTTTTCCAGGTTCTACACCTAGGCTGTCCTGGTACTTCGCCGCAACCTCTGCACGGATGAGTTCATGTTCTGCCATACTTTCAGCAAGGCTCGCTTCCTTGAACCGAAGTAGGGCTTCGTCTTCTTTTAGTTTTTGAGTCCAACCTATGAGTCTGTTTTCTTCCTTGGCTCTTTCATTGTCCGAGATCATGGATTCATCCCAATATTTTTTTGAAGTATTGTTCTCGTTTTGGATTTTTATCAAAATATCTTTTTCTCGGAAATAATCGCGATCTTGGAAGTGTTTCTTCACTTTCGCCTGGGATAGTTTGATGGATTGGGCAGTGACATCATTCGATTTTTTGAGGGTGTTGATTTCTGCTCGGGAATTGATGATCTTTTGCTTGGTTGCCTTGATCGCATTTTTCTGCTCTTCGTTCATGAAGTCTTCCCGGACTAAGGGGTCGGGGACTGTTTTCCAACGGGGTTCAAAAACGGCACAATTCCAAAAAACAGCTAGGACAAAAAAGAAAGGCATGAAATAACGAAAATGGGACATATTTAAAGCTGTTTCCTTAAAAATAGCCCCGTCAATTGCAAAATGGAAGAAGAAGCCAGAAAAGAGACCCTGTTTAGGAACCAGATTGACCGCGATAGTGAAGACTATGCGGAAATCCTAGAAACCTTCCGAGAGCAGATCAAACTGCATGACATTGGTAATCTAAAAGAAGCTCTAGAAGGGGCTCACCCCGCTGACATTGCAACACTCTTTCGGGATTTAGAAACAGAAGAGTCTCTCTTACTTTTTCGCCTCTTAGACAAAGAAACTCAAAGTTATACTCTCTATAAAATGGAAGAAGAAGACTTAACTTCCATATTAGAAGAATTGGATGTAAACGAAATTGTAAGCACACTCGAGTTCAATGAGACAGACGATACCACCTATGTACTTTCTTTTTTAGAGCCTGAAAAGCGAAACTTAGTTCTATCTTCTTTGAGCAAATCCGATTCCTTTGAATTGCGAAGCCAGTTAGGATTTCGGGAATACTCGGCCGGGCGACTGATGAGTCGAGACTTTGCTACTGTTATGCTTGACGTGAAAGTTCGCACAGGCATAATCAATGTGCGAAAAAAAGCCAAAGAAATCGAAGACATCTATCAGGTGTATGTTGTTGATGAAGATCAGGTTTTAAAAGGCTATATCCCTCTAAAAGACTTGTTCTTGTCTCCAATTAATACCAAGATTTCAAAAATCACAAACTACAGTGTCTATTCTTTCCATTACGACACGGACCAAGAAGAAGTAGCAAACACATTCAAAAAATACGATTTGGTCAGTGCCGCCGTCGTTGACGACCTGGGTCGGATCATTGGTCGAATCACCGTGGACGATGTCTTGGAGGTCGTGGAGGAAGAGGCATCTGAGGACATCCTTCGAATGGGAGGGGTGTCAGAGGATGAAAGGCTCTCTACTCCCATTTTTCAATCCATCAAACGAAGAACGGCATGGCTCCAGGTCAACCTACTCACTGCTTTTTTATCTTCTTCGGTGGTGGCTTACTTTGAAGATACCATTGCCAAAATAGTGGTTCTAGCCACATTGATGCCCATCGTTGCAGGATTAGGTGGAAATGCGGGGACCCAGTCTATCACTGTGGTCATTCGAAATCTTGCTACGGGCGACTTGACCCTTTTGAATTGGTGGGATGCCGTCCGAAAGGAAATGATCATTGGTTGTTTCAATGGAATAGTATTGGGTTCGGTTACAGCAATTATGATTTTTTTGATAAAAGGGAGCCTTGCCCTTGCATTTGTGGTTGGTTTTGCGATGTTAGTGAACATGATCGTAGCCAGTTGTGTTGGCTCCATTGTTCCCATTGTTTTGAAAAAGCTGGGAATCGACCCAGCAATTGCTTCTTCAATATTTGTGACTGCTTCTACTGATATCAGTGGATTTTTCTTCTTTTTGGGGCTTGCCACTCTTCTCAGCCACTACCTTGTTTAGTCGATATTTTCTTGTCAGGCTTGCCTAAACCCTGAGAATCGGGCACAGTGAACTATTTTGCCTTAATCTGTCTTGTATTCTTTCTATCTTGCAGTGCACCAGAGAAAACTGTGAATTCTTCGTCATCCGAAACTCCAATTTCACCGGAAGATCTTTTGCCTCCACCAGGCGGAGAAGGTGAAATCGTCTTAAACGAAAAACGGGAAGAGATTCAAAACTCCAAGCGAGAACTAGCGTTCTTCCAAAAGATGTCGGACATTCCCATGGAACTTTTTCGCGTGTATGTGGCATCTGATACCTACAAGGTTAGGCAAATTCGAGGTGCCGACAGGATCCAACGAAAGGTAGACGATGGGGGAGATGAGCTAACCAAAGATGAACTGAAAAAAATGGATCTTTTGAACTTTATCGATGATGGCTATGTTTTGATCGGACTGAACCCCAACTCTGGGAAGCTCGAAACCATCTCTTTCGATAGAAGGGTGCCTCGGATCAATGATGTTGCAAAGATCATCCAAAATGACGCATCTCGCTGGTCTTACGATCATATAACAAAAGATGGTAAATTGCAAATCACCAAATTCATGATCAACTATCAGATTCGATTGTATCCAAACAAAACTCCGGAAGAAATCAAGCAGATGCTAAAGAAGAAGAAGTAGGGGATTAAAGGAACTAGGCAAAGTAGAAACCGAAGCAAAAAAAGTTGAAATTCTAGAAAAGCTTCTGCATTATTTATTTAGTGCCAGAGAGAGAGACGGAAATGAGTTCCGTGATGCAAAGATTTACCAAGTCGAAGGATTAGGAGGAGCATTTATGACAGTAATTGACGAGATTAAGCTAGAAGGCAGACTAGAAACTGCAGAGAAAATGCTTGGAAGAGGAATGACCATTGCAGACGTGTTAGATGTAACAGGATTGAAAGAAGAAGATTTAAAAGGCCGAGGGCTAATAGCCTAGAAGAATGAAGCCTAGTCTCCACAAAATCGATCTTAGCGAAGCTACAGCCCACCTTGGAATTTATGTAAAACAAGCAAAGGAAGGAAAACACTTTGTGATCTGTGAAAGAAACGAACCAATTGCTGAATTGATTGGCATTCAAAATTTAGAAAAAACTAGGAAGCCAATCAAGCTTGGTTTAGCTAAAGATCAGATTCAATTCAAAGGAGATTGGAATGAAAGCGACGAAGCTATCGCTAATCTCTTTTTGAAAAGTTGAAATGACTAAGGTCCTACTCGACACGCAGATTCTACTTTTTAGTCTTTCCAATCCAGATCAAATTCGACTTAGGTAAATTGGATTTACCTCTTGAACCTGAAATGTTTTTACCGCTTTTGGTTAATGCATCGGGCTTTATCGTTGATGAGTTTCGGGTCTCTGCAGTATTTTTTTTGAATAAGTTACCCAATCATCATAAAGATCCATTTGATAGATTACTCATTGCTCATTGTTTAGAATCTAATTACCATTTAATGAGCTCGGACGCAATTTTCAGAAAGTATCCGGTTCGCCGAATTGATTGAAAATCATTAATATCAACTTATAGAAAATGAAGTATGATTTAGTCCAAGGCTTTAAATTTAACAGGTAACTTGTACTTCTGCCACCGCCTTCGAACCCCTTTGGCTCTGCTTTCAACAGCTTATCAATAACATTCATTTGACGCTCTTTATCTTATCTTTGAACTGCTCAAAGAATCTAGCTTTTTTATCAGTTTCAGCTGGAAAAGACTTGACTTTCTCTAGAAAGTATGAAAAAATAATACTTACTGGAGGAAAATGTGATTAAAGATGCCTTACTTCTAAAGCAGGAGCTACGAAATTTTGCCTCCCCCAAGGCAAAACTCACTAGGCTACGGGCTTCAGGTGAACTGATCCAGATCAGAAGGGGGCTCTATCTGACAAAAGAGGCAAGAATTTCGCCTCATGTTTTAGCACCTCAAATCTATGGACCTTCGTATGTTTCCTTTCAAACGGCACTTTATTTACATGGATTGATACCGGAACGAGTAATTTATATTAGCTCCGCAAGTTTCGGAAAAAACAAACAAAAGTTTTTTCAAACTCCTTTAGGCGACTTTTTTTATTTTGTGATTCCGAAGGGGGTGTATCCTTATGGAATTCAACTACAAAAAGAATCAGAGTATAGCTATTTGTTAGCATCTCCTGAAAAAGCAGTTTGTGATTCCTTATACGGGATACATAGAAAAAGCGAACAAATCGAAATTGAACCATTGATTTTATCGGATTGGAGAATCGATAAAGATATGTTAGCAGAACTAGATAAAGATTTTATTCGATACATTTCGCCTCTTTATGGAAAGCGTTTGGTCTCTCGCTTTTCAAATTGGTTGGATTCTGAGGTTTAATATGCAGAGTTCCATCCAAGATATGTTAAAAAACTATAATTGCCAAAGTCCTTTGGATTTTCGGAATGCACTGAAAGAGATTGTCCAGGAAATCGTATTGCTTGGTCTTTCTCGTGCAGGTTTTTTTAATATTGCTTCGTTCTATGGAGGTACTTGCTTACGTATTTTTTATGGCTTGGATCGGTTTTCTGAGGAACTGGATTTTAGTTTGATTCGTCCCGACGAAAACTTTGATTTAAATAAGTATCTACCTGCAGTCCGAGAGGAACTAAGTTCCTTTGGATTCGAAATGGAAGTAGATCGTAAACCCAAATCGGAAAAATCACCCATTCAGTCTGCTTTTGTCAAAGGAGGAACTCTTGTTCAATTAGCTAAAATTACTTCCTTGGATCCTATTGCTTTTGGAATTCCAAAAGGTGAAATCATTAGGATCAAATTGGAAATAGATACAGACCCTCCGGAAGGAGCTTCTTTTGAAACAAAGTATCAATTGATCCCCATTCCTTATTCGGTCTTGTTATTTGATAAACCTTCGCTTTTTGCTGGGAAAGTTCATGCCCTCTTATGTAGAAATTGGAAAACGCGAGTGAAAGGAAGAGATTTTTACGATTATGTTTGGTATTTATCAAAAGAGATACCCCTCAATCTAATCCATCTTCAGAAACGAATGATTCAATCAGGTCATATTTCAGAAAAAGATCTGTTTGATCATGAATCTATTTTGCAAAAATTAAAACAACGCTTTGAAACGGTTGATTTCTCTGGGGGAAAGTCTGATATACAACCCTTCATTAGAGACACTCGGAGTCTCAATTTATGGAGCTACGATTTTTTTTGGAGTATTACAAAAGATAAACTAAAGACTTCTCACCACTGAAATCTTCCATTCTTCTCATATTGAAAAGGCAAGATCTCTTTGAGTCCTGGAACTCCTAATTTCGAATCTCCCGTTAGGTTGAAGTTAGCCGTTCGAGATTGAATTGTTTTGTAAAGCCCTTGGCTGATCGAAGAAACTGGAAAGCTGGTGTTTACTTTAACAATCGACTCCTTTCCATTGTTAATGATCTCTGTTGGTTTGCCTTGGAGGAATTTTTCGCCGCCCAGGTTCAAATCATAGGCAAGCCCTTGGAATAAAAGCTCTGATGCCGCTTTGTTTTGAAAGTTCAAATTGAAATTGGTATTTAGATTCAAATCCATTTGAGCAATTCCAGCTTGGCTTGCAGACTTAACTGCCTGCGTTTTTGTTTTCCCATTCAGCATTTGCTCTAAAAAGGACAACGCGGTTGTTGCCATGGCTTCTGTATTTGCCGTGCTCAACACCTCCTCCTTGGTCGGCATTTCTATGGAGAAATTACCAATCGCTACGTCTGGCAATACGGCAGGGATTTCCCTTTCTTTTTTGAACGGAACGGTAAGGGAGTCTTGGCCAAGTTTTGCGATCGATTCTGGCAATGGAACGGTGATTTGACCTTCGACTCCCACAGTTAGAAGAGCTTTGCCTGGAAGACTTTGGTAGATTTTGAGTAGATCTAGATAGGCAATCTTAACTTCAAAGGGTAGGTTTCGGGTTTCTTTTGCTTTGATCTGCCCCAAATCGGTTTTGATCGAAGTGAGTTTGTTCTTTTCGATTTGCAAATCAAAAGCTAAGAGAGATTTGGGGAGACTCAACGGATAAGGGTTGTAAACGCTAGTTGTGATTTCTAAGGTGATATCAATTAGAGTAATTTTTTTGATTTTAAGATCAGAAAATGAGAACTCAGGCTTTGGAACTCGGTCTTGCAAAATTCCTAAAACCGAACACTGTGTGAAGAAAACAAAAAGTAAACTGTAGCCCAAGCGCGAAAGTATCATACAGGGAAGGGAATGCCATTGTCTTTTTTGGGTCAAGACCGATCCAAAATGAGCTCAATGGGAGCATGGTCGGATAGCACAACCTGTGTATGGATTTTGCTTGCTTGTAAGAATTTTTGCAGAGACTTCTCTGCTAAAAAATAATCGATCCTCCAGCCCTTGTTATTTGCCCGGGCATTGAATCGAAACGTCCACCAACTGTATTCCACTTTGTCGGGGTTGTTTTCTCTATAACAGTCCAAAAACCCCCGCTCCAAGAAGGAACTCATCCAGGCACGCTCCTCGGGAAGAAAACCAGAAGACTTTTGATTGCCCTTGGGATTGTGGATGTCCTTTTCCGTATGAGCAATGTTCACATCTCCCACCAGGACCAGCGGCTTTCTTTGTTTTTCCAGTTTGTCAGCATCCAAAATTAGATCCAAATCCTTCAAAAACTGAAATTTGACGGCTTGGCGCTCTTCTCCACTGCTTCCTGAAGGAAAGTAAAGGTTCCAAAGTCGAAAATTTTGGAATTCCAAAAGAACAGATCGTCCTTCTGTCTGAAAAATACCGTTTCCCCAGCCAGTTTTATGGCTTTTTGGGGGGATTTTGGTAAACGTCACAACTCCGCTGTAGCCAGCCTTTTCCGCGAGACAGGAGAAGATTTGGTAGCCTCTCTCCTCCCATTCTTTTTGGAACAATGCGGATTCGGGGGCTTTGGCCTCTTGGATGAGGAAAATGTCGGGATTTTCGGAATCGATAAAATCAAAGAGACCTTTCTTTTGGGCAGATCGAATTCCGTTGGTATTTAAACTTATCAATTTCAAGCTAAACTGGACTCCATAAATCAATCCCTAGAGGTCGATACTAAAAGTAATATGCTAGAACTGTCCACGGAATTGCCCTTTCTTGCCGATTCAAAAATTAAGTTTTGGATTAAGAACCAGAATTTTGCTTCTGAATTTGAGGAAGGATCGGAAGACTTAGTCGCTTTCGTTCATACCCGAATGCAAGGGCAAACCACCGAAATCCAGTTTGGTGAGCCTTTCCTGGAAGTGAGAGAGTTTCAGCACTACATTGAGTCCACATACTTCTCTTCTGAAAATGAAAACGAACTCCAGGCATTTGCCGAGTCTTGGAAAAAAGAACTAGCATCCAAAACCATCACCTTTTGTGTATTAGAGGAAGACGAAGATAGCATTCGACTTGCTCTTGCCAATGCTTTACTAATATCCTCGCCGGAGGAAAAGAGCGAGCGAATTGCAAAAGCGCTAGGTTTATTTGGTGCCAATTACATGCAATTTTTAGCTTTTGCAGAAAACAGAAATCATAAATCAAATCATAGTTTTGCAAATCAATTTATATCAGTTCCGCTTCGGATCATTGAAAGAAATTCTATTCCAAAAAAGAGAAATGTTTCACCTAAGATCATCATAGAAAAAGAAATTCTGGAAATCCGCGAAAGAAAGCAAGCAGAGTCAATTCAGAAAGTAAAGGAAGAACCAAAGAAATTTGATCCCGAGAAAGTAGAATCTAAAAAAAACTCTCCTTTATTACCTGGAATAGAAAGCAAAGAGTTAGAAGTAAAATCTCCAGAGAGTTCGTCTCCTGAAAGTTTGGCTATAAGTGATGTAGAATCCAAACTAGAGGAAAAAAAAGTAGAAGATCCATCCAAACCTGAATCTGAAAAAAATGTAGATTTAGAAAAACTATTCAAAGAAGAAGCACCGAAAACGAAGTTTTCCATTCAATTAAAGTTGATGGGAGTGATTTCCTTATTGTTTGCTCTTTCCGTCTCTGCCATTATCTTCTTTGCCTCGTACTATTTTCGATATACAGCTGACTTACAACTGCGAGATAGCAATTTAAAAATTGCTGAAGTAGTTGGATTAAAGGTAAAGTCAGACATTACGGCAGTCGTTGAAAAAGGGCGTCAGATTGCCATCACCTTGACTTCGCAAGGTTTACCGGAAGACCAAAGAAAGCTTCTTTTGGATACTTTCTTTTCCTATGATAAGGAATTTGTTTTCTTGGGGATCTATGAAAAGTCAGGCGAGATTCTAATCCCTAAAAAGAAGATTTCCAATAGCTTTGAGCTAAAAAACAGCTCACTCACCGAAGAAGATTTTGACAATGTAGTCAAACGAAATGAGGCACTTCTTCTAAATGCTTTCTTAGGCACACCAGTGGTCATCAACACCAGTCCTGGATTCCAAGAGCCAAGTTTTGCTGTGGCAATCCCAGCTTCTGAAAATGGGGAATTGGACAATATTTTAGTAATGATTGTTAAGTTAGAGAAGATTCTTGGCGCTTTTGAAAAGAAAGGCATTCTTACTACTTTTATGATCAACGGTGATGGTATCGTTCTCGTGCATCCCAAAGAAGAGCTGGTTTTATCCGCGGCTAACCTTTCTGAACTTCCCATTGTCAAAACAATGATCACAAGCCCTGATAGCACTCGTCAGCTAACTTACCAAGATCCTGAAACAAAATCTCCATTCTTAGGAACATTTCGGAAAATCGGTTTTGCGGATATCGGGGTTATCACAGTAGTTCCCGAAGACAAGGCTTTTGAGGCAGTTTACCTAATCCAGGAACGAAGTTTGTACATTATGGGGATTGGTCTTTGCTTTGCATTGATTTGCGTCTTCCTCTTTTCTAAAACGATCACAAAGCCCATTTTGCAACTGCTCAGTGCAACATTGGAGATTGCTCGGGGAAATTTCAAGGTAGCAATCAAGCCTTCCACACAAGACGAAGTTGGACTCTTGACTCGCTACTTCATAGGCATGGGACAGGGCTTAGAAGAAAGAGAAAAGGTAAAAAGCATTTTGGGAAACATGATCGATCCAGTCGTGGTGCAAGAGGCGATGGTGGATTTGGCGGCACTCAAACGGGGGTCCGAAACTCAGATTACGGCATTTTTCTCCGATGTGGCAGGCTTCTCCGGAATTTCCGAACTTCTCACTTCAGCCGATTTAGCCGCACTGCTAAACGAGTATCTATCAGCTATGACTTTGATCCTCAAACAGCACGAAGGTGTTTTAGATAAATACATTGGGGATGCCATTGTTGGGATTTTTAATGCTCCAGTCTCTGTTTCTGACCACCAATTGAAAGCGGCACGAGCCTCAGTGGATATGATTATTAAACTAAGCGAGCTGAGAAAGTACTGGGTAGAGAACAATTTGTATTCAAAGGAAGCCCAGGTCATGGATTGTCGAATTGGATTGAATTCGGGTTTGGCGAAAGTCGGGTTTATGGGAACCGATGCACTAGCTTCGTATACCATGATGGGGGACACTGTGAACCTAGCGGCTCGATTGGAAGCGGCTGGTAAAGACTATGGGGTGAACATTCTGATCACTGATAGTGTGCAAACTGCCATCCAAGAAGAAATGCATACCCGATACCTGGACTTAGTAAGGGTAAAAGGAAAGAATGAGCCTGTTCGAATCCACGAACTGATTACTTACAAATCCATTGCATCTCCCGCTATTTTGACTTCTTCCAGCATTTATGAAGCAGGGTTCCAAGCTTACTTAGAGCAGAACTGGACTAAGGCAATTACTCTATTCGATGAAGCAGAGAGATCAAAAGGCAAAAAAGACAAAGCTTGCCATGTATTGATAGAAAGATGCGAAGACTATAAAAAATCTCCACCAGGAAAGAACTGGGACGGAGTCTTTACCCGAACCCACAAATAAAACCAATGCGGATTCTAAACGATTCAAAATTTGTGATTCCTTTTTTTCTAGGATTGATCTGTTTGTTTTCGTTTTTGCTTTATAGAAATTTTTCAAAGAAAAGTGGAGATTCGGAAAATCCGCCTATCGGTGTTGTGACTTTTAAAACAAAAACAGTTTTGAGAAAGTATGATGACCAAGTTGTCTGGGATACAATCGAGTCTTCTACTCAAGTTAAAAATAGAGATACGATTCGTACGGAAGATTTTTCCGATGCAGTTCTTACCTTGAACGATGGCACAAAGATCAATATTTCCGAAAATTCGATGATTCTATTAGATATTTCGGAAAAAAACATTAACATCAATTTTGCTTACGGTTCTTTTGAAGCCGAAAGAGATAAGTCAGCTACAGGTGATTCTAAAATGAAAATCCAGTCCGGCGACAAGACCGTCGAGGTTGGAAAAGGCGATGTGAAGCTCGACAAGACTAAATCAGAGTTAAATGTCAAAGTGGGAGAAGGGGAAGCCAAAATCACTTCCAATGGTGTGGAAGAAACAATTCAGAAAAACCAAGTCGCTAGCGCCAATGATACAGGTGTAAGAGTTTCAAAACCTAGATTTTCTCTGTTAGCACCGGAAGATAAGCAAAACTTCTTTTCAGATGACGGAAAAGAAATGGTGTCTTTTTCCATTTCTGGCTTAACTCCTGAAATCCAAAGAGACGCAGTTCCATTCTTTGAACTCTCCAATTCCCCGGATTTTACCAGGATCGTAACCAAAGAGAGACTAAAAACGGCTAATTTTTCAAGGTCATTGAATTCGGGAGCCTTTTACTGGCGTCTGAGTTATACGGACCCTGAATCCAAACTAAAATCCAATACAGAAATTATGCGATTCCGTGTATTGAATGATCCACCGCTTCGGGTTTTTTACCCCAAGCCTAGTGAAGAATTTACTTATCTCCAAGGTCTTCCTGTAATCAAAATTGCATGGAATGTTTTGGATTTGTACTCAAGTTACACTGTCCAGATAGCGACAGATCCGCAATTTGGAAGCATAGTCCGAACCAAACAAACACAAAATCAATCGTTAGCATTTGATGACTTACCCGATGGAAATTACTTTCTTCGAATTGTAGCTAAATCATTGAATTCGGAGGTAAAAGATAAGCTTTCGAGTACGATTCCATTTAGCGTGGAACGAAGATTGAATTTGGAACCACCTGTCTTATTGGAACCAACAAAAGGAAAAGCTATACCGAAAGAAGTCAGTAAGCCAGGCATTTTCTTTAGTTGGAGAGACAATAAAGATTTTAATAACTTTATTTTAGAGATCAGCTCAGATACTAATTTTTCCAATATCATTTCTAAACAGAACCTAACGAACAACTTTTATAAAGAAGTTAGGGATTGGCAGGAAGGAACCTATTACTGGCGCGTTCGAGGTATTGTTCCGGGAAAAGAGGAGCAAGTATCGGCAAGCTTTCCATTTCAAATTCTTGCCAAAGAGGATCTTTATTTGGCAGGACCATCAAACGGTGCCGATTTAGATTTCACTGATCAAATGACAGTAGCTCTGCGTTGGAAAAAACTTTCGCAAAAGGCAGACTACAAAATCGAAATTTTCAGAACTGGGATAGCAGAGCCAATCTTTAGCGGAGAGCCTGATCAACCAAATTTCTATGACTTTAGACCGAAAGAACCGGGGCGATATTCTTGGCGGGTCTCTGCAGTAACAAACTTAGGAGAGAGGGATGTGTCCGATACCTGGAGTTTTTCTCTCAGTCGCAATGTGGAAGCTCCGATCCTCCTAACTCCAACAAGAAATGAAACAATTGATATTACAACTAAGAACTCCCTCTTATTCTCATGGAAACCGAGTGAAGGGGCAACAGCTTACGAAATAAAGATCTTTGATAAGTCCAGTTTGAATGAAAAACTGATTCTTAGCGAAAGGGTGACACAAACAAAGTTCACTATCAATGATTTCAAAAAGATCAACGATGGAAAATTTAGGTGGGAAGTTACTGCCATCTATCTGAAGGCTGGGGTGGAAAAGAACTCAAATCCTTCTAAGGCTGAATTTGCGATTGTCCTTCCCGCATTGAGTCTACCGAAAATCTTTACTCCAGGGAAGATCTATGTGGAATAGGATACTTGTTTTATTTTGCCTTTTGGTCTGGGTTTTTCCTGGGTATTCCGAAGAAAAATCTAAAGAAGATAGCATGCCTCTGGTGCTCGCCTGGCAAGAAGTGCCTGGTGCGTCTAACTATATTTTAGAAATTAGAGACTCATCCAATTCTCTTGTAGTGACTGAAAAGTTAACAACCAATTCTTACAATATCAAGAATCTGACTGGTGGAAAGTACGAACATCGCATAGGCCTTGTAAACAAGCTAGGAAAGACCGAGTCATTTACTGATTGGGTTCCTTTTGAGATAGTAGTTTCACGAGTCCCTGGGCTTTCCAGAGATCGGGTCTACTATGCTTCAAAGACTGAATCTAAAAAGACAATTGCTTTTGAAGGAAAGAACTTTATAGATCCCTTCAAGGTTTACTTGGCGATCGGGAATGAAAAGTTTCCCGCTTCAAAAGTACAATTGGAATCCAGCGAGAAAGCCATTGTTGAGTTTGACCTTTCGAATGATATGAAAACGGGGATTTATGATATCGTTTTTCTAAATCCTAGGAACAAAAAATTAACCGCTAAACAAAGATTTGTGCTTTCTGACACACCCGAACGTGCTGTCCGATTTGCGACCAGGCAAGAAAAAATCATTCGCAAAGAGATTCCAGAAGACTACTATGAAACCCCGTATTGGAGTACATTTTGGAGATCCATAGTACTTCCTGGTTGGGGGCAGAGATACATTGATGGCCAAAATTGGAAACTCTGGGTTTACCCTTTGATCACTGCAGGAGTAGTTGGGGCGTACGCCAACTCCTACAATAATTTTCTAGATGCGAGAAAGAACTATGAAAATGCTACTACCTTGGGCGCATTGATTTCAGAAGACCCTAGTTTACAATTGGTTTGGTTCATTAACAACTCCAATGCGGAGCAAGCTTTTTCAAAAGCTAAAAATGAACTGAATGTTGTAGAAGGTGGAGTGGGTCTTTTCGGAGTCTTCGTCATTTACAATTTAGTTGATTCTTACTTCGCCGCTCGGAGAAATGTGGCTCAAATCGAATCTCCCAGTGGGTTGCCTCTGTTACAAGAAAACATCCGAATTCAAACTCGAGTGGATTCTGAAACCTACAATTTCCAAAAGCAAGCCAACTATTCTTTGCAGTTTCAACTCTCCTTTTGATTGAAAAGACTTGAGAGTCTCAGGTGTGATTAGACCTTATCCACAATGAAGATTCGGGAGTTTGATTTTCGAAACAATCGAAATTGGTTGGCAGATTCTTTTTTTCAAAAAACCAAAGAAGATGGAGACAAAGCTCTAGAAGCTGTTCTTCCCATCATTCAAAAAGTTAAAAACGAAAAAGATGCTGGGCTTCGAGAGCTAACAAAAAAATTTGATGGTATCGATTTAGATAGCTTTGTTTTAGATCCCACCCAAATCTCAGTAACCATTTCCAATGAAATAAGGTCCGCATTTTTAATAGCAAAAGAAAATATAGAATTCTTTCACAAGCAACAAGTCCCAAAGAACTGGGAAATCCAGAAAGACCAAAACACTTTGGGAATCTATTATTCCCCTGTGGATTCTGTCGCAGTTTACGCACCAGGTGGCAAAGCTCTATATCCCTCCAGTGTATTGATGGGCGTCATTCCAGCTAAGCTCGCAGGAGTTACCGATATACAGCTTGTTACTCCTCCTCATCGGGATGGATTGCCGAATGTGCTGGTTTGGCTTGCCCAAGAGCTCGGAATCCAAAGAATCGTAACTCTGGGTGGAGCACAAGCTATCGCGGCAGTTGCCTTTGGAACCGAAACAATTCCAAAGTCTGATTTTGTCGTAGGGCCAGGGAACCAGTACGTTGCTCAGGCTAAGTCGTATTTAGCGGGGAAAGGTTATATTGGAATTGAGAGCCCAGCTGGACCTTCCGAAGTTTTTATCATAGCCGACGATTCAGCAAATCCCGAATGGGTCGCTTGTGATATGCTTTCCCAAGCTGAACATGGCGAGGACTCTTCGGCAATTCTTGCAACAACTTCCGCAAGGTTAATCGAGAAAGTGAGTCTTGCCTTGGATGAGGCTCTAAGTACCCGAAAGGGGCGAATCGAAATGAAATCAAAAGCAATCTATGAGAATTCCTGTCTCTGCCTTTTTTCCGAATTGTCAGAGTGTTTTGCTTTTTCTAATTTCATAGCTCCTGAACATTTAGAAATCCAAATTGCAAATCCCAAGTCTTACCTATCTCAAATCAAACATGCTGGTTCTGTATTCCTTGGACCTTACTCTCCTGTGGCAATGGGAGATTATATCAGTGGAACCAACCATGTATTGCCAACGGCTGGGGGTAGTCGGTTTTATTCTTCTTTAGGAGTGGAGTCTTTTCTAAAACGAATCACATACCAAGAGATTTCACGAGATTCTCTCATTGAACTCTATCCGCATGTTAAGGTTATGTCCGAACTAGAAGGATTAGATGAAGAGCATGGAACTAGCGTAAAGGTGCGATTGCCAAAGCTTTGAAAATTTGTAAAACTGTAAAAGAATTAAAAGAATCCAGATCCTCCATGCAAATTGTAGGATTTGTGCCTACCATGGGCTTCTTGCATGATGGTCACTTGGATCTGATTCGCGCCTCACAATCCCAGTGTAAGTCGACCATCGTGTCCATTTTTGTAAATCCAACTCAGTTCAATGACCCCTCAGACTTTGAAAACTACCCAATGGACTTAGGAGGCGACTTAGAAAAATGCAAAACGGCAGGAGTAGATTTGGTTTTTCTGCCAAACAAAGACGAAGTCTATCCAGCAGGAGGCGAAAAGATCTTGATGCAATTCCCAGGTCTCCAAACAAATCTTTGCGGAAGAACCAGACCAGGGCATTTCGAAGGAGTATTGCAAATTGTTTCAAAACTCTTGCATTGGACGGAACCAAACACAGCTTTCTTTGGCAAAAAAGACTACCAACAGTTTCGAATCATTGAAGCTCTGGTGAGTGCTCTTTCCTTTCCAACTTCCATTGTTGGCATTGAAACAAAAAGGGACAAAGATGGACTAGCACTCTCTAGTCGAAACGCTCGGTTGGGATCAGCCGAAAGGGAAGCGGCAAGTCTTATTCCACGGATGTATCAAATGGCAGACCAACTGCTGAAAGATGGAGAGAGAGATATTAAAACTTTCCGAGCTATTTTACTGGAATTTCTATTGGTGTCCTCTTTTATTAAATTGGATTATTTGGAAATCGTTGATCCATTCAGTTTGCAAACAAAGCACAATTTGGAAGGAAACCTCCTTCTCGCAGTGGCTGTGTTCTGTGGCAAAACAAGACTCATTGACAATCGTGAGTGGATGCGGTCTTGATCCTAGACAAAATCCGAAAGGAATTCAAGAAAAACTTTCCCAAGGAATTCCAAAATGAGTTGGATTCAGATTCCCTTTATTTATCTGGAATTCCCGAATCGAGCCATGCCTTTGTTATATCCAGTATTTTTTCTGCCTTAGAAAAGAAAAAGAAACTCATCATTGTTTCCGCAACGAATGGAGATTCGGAAAATCTCTACCGAGAATCCTTAAGCTTTTTTCCAGAATCAGATTTGGTTTATTTCCCAGGCCCTGAAAACATCCCATACGAAAACACAAAATGGCAACCAGAATGGAAACGGGATCGAATTCTTGGAATCCATCGCATTTTTTCAGCTAGGCCCAGTGTTTACTTTTTATCTGTTTCCGCTTTTCTAAGAAAATGCCCTGATCCAAAGTCTCTACAAGGCAGTCTAGTTCAACTGGAACTTGGAAAAGACTATCCATTACAAACTTTGCTAAAAAAGATCATTAACTTAGGTTATGTCAGAGAAGAGATTTGTGAAGGTTTCGGACAGTTTAGTTTGAAAGGTGGCATTTTAGATATTTACAGTTCATTTTCCTCGGATCCGGTTCGAATTGATTTCTTTGGGGACACCATAGATGAAATGAGAAAATTCGATGCCAACACCCAAAGGTCTTTGGAGAGCATTGATTCATTTTCCATTTTGGCATCTAACGAGTTTGTATTGTCTGAATCTGAAGTCGAAACTTTCAACAAATTCAATCTAAACTCCAAAGAAGAACCGATCCCCATTGAAGAAATTTTTCCTAAAATCCGAAGACATTCTGGTATTCTCTCCTTTTTCAAAGAGCCGCCGATCCTTATCTTTCCAAACAAAAGGGAAGTGAAGGAACGTGCCTTTGGAATGAAGCGAGAATACGCAACTCTCTATGAGAGAAAAGAAAACCGCCAAAACTTGCTTCCCCCAGAAGACCTTTTGAGTTTTGATTTGGAATGGGATGTCCTAACCACCGAAGACAAACCTGGTTCCATAGAGTTTGGATTACTCCCTAAAACCAAAGACGAAAAGCCAATCCTTCAATTGAAAGAGGTGAACGGTTTTCGCGGAAAGATCAGAGAAGCCAAAGAATCTTTTACAAATAGATTCACCGAAAACCCAGATTCTTTAATCGTTTTAACTACTTCTTTTTCGGCTCAACTCAATCGCCTAGCGGGGCTCTTCCCGAATGAAAAAATTGAAATTCTGAATTCCGAAAAAGAGGAACCCATCGAATTCCAATTTCCTTCCAATAAAAAAGGGATCTTTCTTGCCATTTCGGATCTTCGAAACGGTTTCGAGTTACCTGATTTCGGGCTAACAATCTATACGGATAACGATATTTTCGGTCGGCAGTACAAAAGAAAGACGAGGTATAAAAAGCAATCATCACAGTTAATCGAGAGTTTCATTGATCTAAAAGAAGGTGACTTTGTTGTTCATGTAAACCATGGAATTGGCAGATTCCTCTGTCTCCAGAAAACCAAAGCCGACGGCAAAGAAAGAGACTTCTTAAAGTTAGAGTACCACGGTGGAGATACTCTTTTTGTTCCATTAGACCAAATCAGCTTGGTTCAAAAATACATAGGAGGAACAGATTCCCCTCGTTTGGATACCCTTGGTAAGTCAACCTGGAAGAAGGCAAAGGAAAGAGTAAAAGAATCAATCGATAAGCTAGCAGAAGAGCTCGTGGAGATATACTCGCAACGAATGAATCTAACTGGTTATTCGTTTCCCCCAGACACAATCTGGCAGGAAGAGTTTGAAGCAGATTTTGAATATGAGGAAACGCCAGACCAACTAATGGCGATTGAAGCGGTGAAGCAGGATCTTGAGTCAAGCAGACCGATGGATCGATTGGTTTGTGGAGATGTAGGCTATGGAAAGACCGAAGTGGCAATCCGTGCCGCCTTCAAGGTCATCATGGCTGGAAAACAAGCCCTTCTATTGACTCCAACTACAATTCTCAGTCTCCAGCATTTTGAAACCTTTAAAAAAAGATACGAGAATTATCCAGTGAAGCTTGCGCTTGTTTCACGTTTCCGCACACCTTCCGAAATCAAAGAAGACTTACGCCTGTTTACGGAAGGTAAGATCGATATGCTGATTGGAACACACGCGGTTCTTAGCTCCAAAGTAAAGCCAAAGAACTTAGGACTGCTTATCATCGACGAAGAACAAAAATTCGGAGTAAACCACAAAGAGGCTATCAAACGATTCAAAAGCATGGTCGACGTTCTGACATTGACCGCAACTCCCATTCCAAGAACCCTTCATATGGCTCTGACAGGCATCCGTGAGCTATCCATCATCACAACTCCACCTAAGAATCGTCAATCAGTTGAAACCTACGTTCTAGAATACAACGAAGAACTGATCAAAGAGACCATTGAAAAAGAATGCGGACGAGGGGGGCAGATTTTCTATCTTTATAACAGAGTGGACAGTATCGAAGAAGAGGCAGATCATCTAAGAAATTTAGTGCCAGGTCATTCAGTAGGCATCCTTCACGGACAACTCACTGAGGAAGAAATTGAAGAAACACTGGTTGATTTCCATGAAAGAAAATATGATATACTTGTAACGACAACTATCATCGAATCCGGAATCGATATGCCAAACGTCAACACTTTGATTGTTAAAGAGGCTGATCGATTTGGTCTGTCTCAACTCTATCAAATCCGGGGAAGAGTGGGTCGATCTGATAGAAAAGCTTATGCGTATTTCTTTTATCCAGAAAAGAAACTGATCTCCGAGCTTGCCGAAAAACGTCTCAATACCATCTTCGAATACCAAGAATTAGGTTCTGGTTTTAAAGTGGCAATGCGCGACTTAGAAATTCGAGGAGCTGGCAATCTTCTCGGAAAAGAACAATCAGGTGACATTTCTGAAATCGGTTTTGATTTGTATGTAAAAATGTTGGAAGAAGCGATTGCTGTAGTCAAGGGAGAACCTAAGGCAGTAGATGTTCGAACTACTATCAATCTTAGCACCAATTTTCTACTGCCCGAAGACTATATCAAAGACACCAAACAAAAAATTGAGTTCTACAAGCGGCTTGAAGGGGCACAAAATCTGGAGGAAATCGAGGAAATCACTTTGGAGATGGAAGACAGATTTGGAGACATGCCACCCATTGCCAGCACCTTTGTAGAGTTAGAAAAAATTAGAACCCAGAGCTCGCAGTTGGGTTTTGAAAGTGTCATAGAAAAGAATGCCGAAATTCTATTCAAATGTGGGGCTACTTTTCGGGGAAACCCCGAACGAGTTATTTTGGCTCTGAAAGAAATCCCTGGGCTTTCATTGAGCCCAAAAGATCCTACTATTTTGCGTTACTCGATCGAAGAAACTGACGATTCAAAACGAATGAAAAAGGTAGATGTTCTTCTTCAATTTCTCTTAAAAAAATGATAGACAGTTCTTACTTTTGCAAAAATCTCTAAGGCACACAACTTATGAAGCTACCATTTTACCTTTTTTCCCTATTTTTTGTTTTTACCCTTGGCAACTGTAACGACTCATCTCAGGTCATTGAGACTCTAGATGGCAACAAAGTAACCGTCAACGATTTCAAAGTTGCCTATGAGACAGCTTTGGAGTCTATCAGTCGTCTTCAGAATATCGAGAAGAAAACTCTGCACGAGTTCATTGAAAAAGAACCGAATGAGGTTCCTAGTCAGTTTGAAGAACTCTATTACCAATTGCAAAAGAAGAATTTTTACAACACCTATCGCCAAATGCTGATGACAAAGATTGTGGCTCAAAAAAAGGGATTCACAACTCGTCCAGACATCCAAGAAACACTCAAACAAGTAGAAATGCAAACCATCTCTCAGTTGTATGTGGCTGAAGAGGTAGAAAAGCGCCTTAAAATCACTGAAGACCAAGTAAAGGAAGAGTGTGAACGTCTTCGAAAAATGGACAAGAACATAGCTACTCTGACCATCGATCGTTGTCTCTCTTTTGCTCGTGCCCAGCTCAAGCAAAACCTTTCGCGAGACATTTTGCCTGGTATCGTCCAAGGGATCAAAGAAGAAGTCACAGTGCGTCGCAACGAAAACTTTGATTTAGATGCTTACCTTGCCGCTAAGAAAAAGCCAAGCGAACCAGAAACCAACGCAGCCGAACCAGAAACAAAATCCCCGTAAGATTTCAGATTGGACAACCATCTAAATGCGGCGCTTCGAGCCATCCTCGAAGCGGTTACCGAGTTCTTGCCGGTTTCTTCTACTGGGCATTTGTTCCTTTTTTCGCATTTTTTCCCTTTTTCCGGCTTGGGAGATCTTGCTGATGCCTTCGAAGACCTCTATGATATTTTCATCCAATCGGGAGCTATCCTTTCGGTGATTTTCCTTTACCGAAAAAAACTAGGGAGCGAATCTTTGCTCGCCTATCAGTATTTCGTCGGCAAAACACAGGATAGAACGGGATTTCTGTTTTTCCAAAGTATTCTGATTGGAATACTTCCCATTTTGGTTCTTGGTTTTTTAGGAAAATCGTTTTTGGATGTCATTAAACAGAGAGCGGATTTGCTTTTCATCATCGGACTGGCTTGGCTTGTGGGCGGAATTGTTATGCTAGTCGTTGAACTTTTTGCCACCAAAAAAGAACCAGAAGAACTCCATATCCCAAATGCAAAGCAGTCGCTCTTAATTGGATTCTTTCAATGCTTTGCTCTGATACCCGGTGTTTCCCGTTCGGCGGCAACTATCATATCAGCTCGGTTTTTAGGAATTGGAAAAAAAGACTCTGCCGAATATTCTTTTTTTCTAGCTGTCCCAGTTCTTCTGATCGCTGGATTGTATAAGCTCTACAAACACCGATCCATTCTCACGGCAGATACACTGTCGCTTTTGCTCTTTGGAAGTTTGATTTCCTTTTTACTCTGCATTTTTGTGATCAAATTGTTTTTGAGTTTTCTAAGACGTCGAAGTTTTGCTTCTTTTGGGGTGTACAGAATCATCCTAGGACTTGTGACCATTCATTACTTTTATCGTTTTCATACCTCTTAAACCTTTGGCATTCCGAATCCAAATCCTTCCTGGTAAAGAAAAGTCTCTCTTGGGTTTCCACCCTTGGGTGTATTCCCGTGCCTTCGCACCACCCAAAGATCCAATTCCAGACGGATGTATTGTAGAGCTCTTTTCTAGCCAAAACTCGTTTCTGGGTTATGGATTTTGGGAAGCCCAGGGCAAAATCAGAATGATCGGTTTTGAAAAATCTCAAGTCTTCGATGCTGATTTTTGGACCCATCGAATGAAATCGGCAATCCAACTCCGAAAAGAAAACATCGACCCAAGAGAGACCAACGCATACAGAGCAATCAATTCGGAAGGAGATGGAATGCCGGGCCTTATCGCCGATATCTACTCCAATTCAGTTTGCCTCCAAATCGGAAGCCAAGGGATAAGAGATCTTTTGCCCTTAATTACTGAGTTTTTTGAAAAAGAGAGCTTTCAAACCATTTTGGAAAAGAGAGAAGACGGAAGTCTTTCCTACCTGAAAGGAAATTCCGGATTTGAAACCATTCGCGAGAACAACATAGCTTTCCATGTTTATTTCCAAGGAGGGCAAAAGACCGGATTCTTTTTAGACCAAAGGGAAAATCGGGCTTTGGTTCGTGCCCAAAGCAAGGGCAAAAAAGTCTTAAACTTGTTTGGTTATACAGGGGGATTTTCTTGCTATGCCTTATCAGGGGAGGCAAGCCAAGTTTTGACTGTTGATATCTCAAAGCGAGCCTTGGAGATTGCCTCAGAAAATGTCGCTTTGAATTTTACTTTGGAAAAACAAAAATGCCACAAAACAGAAGAATGTGATGTGTTTTCTTTTTGGGATAAGCCACGAGAAAACTTTGATATAGTTATTTTGGATCCTCCTGCCTTTGCAAAACACAGTACTCAGGTGGAAAAAGCAACTAGGGGTTACAAAGAAATCAATTTAAAAGCTATGTTGAATATGAAACCAGGAAACAGACTATGGACCTTTTCTTGTTCACAAAACATAGATATGACTCTTTTTCGAAAGATCATTTTTGGTTCTGCAAAAGATGCCAAAAAAGATTTTCAAATTTTGCGCCAAGTGCATCAACCTTTGGATCATCCATTTTCCGTCTTTCATCCAGAAGGAGAATACCTAAAAGGTCTGGAATTAGTTTGCCGAGGTTAGCCTCGTTTTTCTTTTCTGGAGCGGATTTTAGGGATTTGGTAAATGGTTCTAAACAAATAAAAACCAAAGGTCACAAATCCCAAGTAAACGGGAATCGCAAACTGGTTTACTTTGGATTGAACATTTCCAATCCAATCCCAGCTTTCTGAAAACCAGCTATACCCTATATAAAAAACGGAATACAAAAGCAGACTAAACAAGAGAAAAATGGTGGTGCTTTTTAGAATCCAAAGTGAATCACCAAGCTCTTCTTTGAAAACAGAGAATTCGTTCATTACCGAGTGATAGTCTCGAGCTCTTTTATCCAAATAGATTTGGTAAGCATCCTCCATCTCAGGATCTTTGACTTTGCCGTCGATTAAGACAAAATCAAAATCCAAGGATTCATCATAGGACTCTCGTAAATCGGGAGATTTGAGTGTATGAAAGGCTTGGGTGAGTTCTAATAGCTTTGTTTGGACAATGGAAGGGGACAAAAGCGGTGGAATGCTCCTCCAATAGGAAACTAGGGCCTGGTACTGGCTTTCTATATCAGCTGTGGATGCTGATTTCGATACTTGGAGTAAGTCATAGTAATTCTCTTTTCTCACAAAGCCCATGGTTTCCCCAATTTTAACGGATGAGAACCTGCTTTACAATCCGTTTTTTCTGAAAATACTAACCATATGGAACTTGTTTTAGCCCCCAGTCTCGGAAAAGTCTTTGTGGAAACCTATGGTTGCCAGATGAATGAATACGATTCGGGCATTGTCAAAGAACTATTCAAGAAACGTTCCTATTCATTCGCTGAACAAATTGAAGACTCTGATATCATATTTCTAAACACCTGTGCTGTGCGAGAAAACGCCCATGCCAAGGTATATGCTAGATTGCAATCCTTGGGCTATCTAAAAAGAAAAAATCCAAAATTGGTGATAGGTGTTTTAGGTTGCATGGCTCAAAACCTTGGAGAGGACTTATTTCACCAAGATCTTCCTCTCGATTTAGTGGTAGGACCCGACAACTACCGAGATCTCCCCGATCTCATTGATAAAATTAGGACAGGCGAAAGATCAGTTCAACTCACGAGGCTTTCTAGAGTCGAGACCTACGATGAACTGGAACCAAAGGTCATCAACGGAGTTCAAGCCTTCGTCACAATTATGAGGGGCTGTGACAACTTCTGTACGTTTTGTGTTGTTCCGTACACACGAGGTAGAGAGCGCAGCCGAGAGATCGATTCAATCGTTCAAGAAGTTCTAGAACTGGAAAAAGAAGGTGTGAAGCAAGTAACACTATTGGGTCAAAATGTAAACAGTTACAAAACAGGTAATTCTGATTTTGCCGAATTGATCCAAGCTTTGCTTGACCAAACAGCCATGGAACGAATTAGATTTACATCTCCTCATCCAAAAGACTTTCCAGTGCATTTGTTGGAAATGATGGCAAGTAATCCCAGGTTTTGTCCTCAAATCCATTTGCCTTTACAAGCTGGTAGTAACAAAGTACTTCGAGACATGAAACGAAGCTATACTAGAGAAGAATACTTGGGTGTAGTAGAGAACATTCGAAAGATCGTTCCAAATGTTGGCATAACTACTGACATCATAGTAGGCTTTCCTGGTGAAACCGAACCCGAGTTTGAAGAAACCTTAGAGGTGGTTCGAGAAGTGGGTTATGATATGGCATTTATGTTCAAATATTCTGAAAGGGAAGGGACTATTGCTAAAAGGAAGTTTGCCGACGATGTTCCAGAAGAAGAAAAACAAAGGCGACTGACAAAACTGGTCGATTTGCAAACTCAAATTTCCCAGGAAAGAAACCTTTCAAAATTGGGCGAAACATTTTCCGTTTTGATTGAGAATTTTTCCAAAAAAAGTAAACAAGAGCTTTGCGGCAGGACTCCTTGCGGTCGAATGGTTGTTTTCCCGTTAGCTGAAGGCATGGAGATCCCTGAGACCTGGATCGGAAAGACCGTTTCTATCCAAGTAGAATCTGCTTCTAGTGCCACCTTGAAAGGAAAAGTAGTAGCGTTTTCACTTTGGAGACTTCCCGCCCAAGCCCTGACCTAAGAACTGTTCGAGTCTTTGAAAAAAAAGACCTACCGCCAGGCTTTCAAGTAGCTACTGACAAGCATCCCCTCTTAAACAGGTTTATTCCTTCTATTCTCAGGCTTTATATTCTCAAAGAAATACTCAGTCCTTTTTTGGTCGCTTTGTCTTTTTTTACTATGATTTATATGGCAGTAGCCCTTCAAAAAATGATTGGACTTTTTGTTGGGAAGGGAGTTGATTTTTTTCGTCTGTTAGACTATATGGGCTACGTTTTTGGAAACACACTGCCAATGACTATACCTATGGCGTGTTTGATGTCGGGGATAATGGCGGCAGGACGCTTATCGGGAGACTCAGAGATTACTGCAATGCGTGCTTCCGGGGTTTCCTTTCCATTTATTTATAGCAACTTTCTGGCGTTTGGTTTTTTAACAACATTGATTGTAGCTTACTTGAATTTCTTCCTTGGACCTGAAAACACCAGGAAAATGAAAGAATTTGATAACTGGATCGCAACATACAATCCTTTGTTGGCTGTTAGCCCAGGTCAGTTTTCTGGAGATAAAACTCAAGACCTTTTCAGCGACAAAGGTAGAACCATGTATTCGGGGGGACTAGACGATGAAGGCAGGCTCTACCAGGTTCAGATTAGGGAATGGAAAATTTCTGCAGAAGGCACAGATTTTATCATGTTTAACAATATGGCAATCCCGATGGGAGGTTCTCGTGTCACCCAGATCATTAACGCCAGGGAAGGGATGTTGGTAGAAAAAAAGAATTCAAAAGGCGAGTATGAAAAGTCCATCCGCCTCAAACGAGGATTCGTTTTAGAATGGAATGACACTGGTTCCGGGTTCTCAGTCACTAATTTTATGGGCGGGGAGATGGACTACAACGTTCCCACCAAACAGGACACTAAAACTATAGGAATAAATGTTAAGCCAGACACTTTTTCTCTACCCATGCTGATCAAAATCAGAGACGCCATTGAGTATGAGGGTCTTGAAAACATACCTGGATTAGAAGTGCTCAAAGAAATGGGTCTATCAGTCAAAGGAATTGGAGGTCTCACCGAAATTGTGGAAAAGATACGAATTGAAGTCATGCTCGGTGCATCTTCAGGCTCTATGAGCCAGGCAGAAATCACTCAAAAGTTCTCTATTTACTCCCAGCTGAATGATCTTCTAGGAGAATCCAAAAAGACTCTAACTGCATTCAATGTTGAGATCCACAAAAGATTTGCCACTCCTCTGTCTTGCCAGATTTTCTTCTTTCTTTCTTTTCCTTTGGGTTTAGTCGTCAAAAGATCGGGAAAAGGGATGAGTTTTACCCTTGCAGTTGTTTTTCTTTTGGTCTATTATTTGTTTTTTATTTTTGGTTCAGGCATTTCATACAAGGCGAATGTCCCGGATTGGGTTGGTCCCTGGTCTGCAAATATCGTCATTGCTCTTATTTCGGTCTATATCATGATCACTCGGACAGACGCAAAACTACCCCCGGCACTCGAGAAAATGCTTGGTTTTTTTTCAAAAGTAAGAGAAACTATAGTCAGTTTGTTTCAGAAAATACCTTTTAAGTTTAGAAAAACCAAGAATTTGGATACTTAGGCGAATATTTAGGTGATCAGTTTGGAACAGCAATTTCTTGAAGTTTTAAACCAAATAGAAACTGTCTATGGAGCTTATAAATTGAAAACCTCTGTAATCTGGAACATCTCAAACCAACGTCCTTTTCCAATCGAACTTTGGAAGCATCCCAAACTTGAACTGAAAGTAACGAACGTTCCCTTAGAAGCAGTTGGTGATATAGAGATTACACCCGATGCCATTCACATACTCTTTGTTCATGTAAGCCTTGCTGAATGGAATTCCATTTCCAAGAAAATCGAAACAAATTTTGACACTCATCCTTTTATAAGTCTTATTCTAGTAGCTAGCGAAGACGGTAGTGAAGTGATTTTAGAACAAACAAAAACCACTACTAAAACCGTAGTCTTAGAAAATCCTTTGCACAACCGAGAACTTCGATTGATCTTTGACCGTGCCATTCAAGCCGAATTTTACAAGAAAGCTGCCTTGGACATAGGAGCAAGCTGTTTGGAAAATGTGGGTTTCTTCGATGGGGTTTTTCAATTGGCTCATCAAGAATACGAAGATTCCAAAAATGAAAACGAGGCTTTAAGAAGCATTTTGAAGTATAAGGAGATGGTCAAAAAAACTAATATTGATATTACCACCGCCTTAGAAAAAGTAAACGCTTTAAAAAACCAAGAACTCATCGAATTGCATGAACGAGTGCGGGCAAGTGAAACCCTAGATGAATTGAGAGAAAGGGAACTAAAAGAGGCAAGGGAATTGCAAAAAGCTACGGAGCAGGTTTTAAGCTATTCAAGAACTGAAGAAATGAATATGGAAAAGCTGATTAAAGCTCATGATAAATTGTTAGATTATTCTGAATCTGAAATAAGAGCTCTGCTCAAAGAGAATAAAGAATTAAAAGCAAGGCTGGGTATCAGTTAAAAAACTTACTAAGCTTGTGGTTTCTTTTGGTTTTGTCAAAAATCCCGAGCTACGCGTTCCATTATGGCATAGTATTCTTTAGATTCTCTTCCATAGTGCAATTCGGCAAACCGAATCAAGTGTTTCTTCTTTAGTTCTTTCCACTCTTCTTCGTAGTTCTTTTTTTTGTTTTTATTGGCAAAGCTCTCCAACTTTTCATAAGCCAAGGCTAGAAGTCTATGAGGTTCGGCTTCTTTTTCAAAACGATCTTCCATGGCAATGTAGCGCTCTAAAAAATCAATTGCCTGCATATAATTTTTGTTTGCGTCTTGGTGTTTGATGTACTCTCGATAAATTCCAGCTTTTAAGTCAATGTACGAGTCGCTATCTTTTACCTTTGGGTTTTCGATTTTATCTAAGAGATTCATTCCCTTGATGAGTTGATTGATAGAATAGTTGCGAGCTTCTTGGATTTGTTTGGCGAATTCTCTTTCTTTGGATTCCGCTCTTGCTTTTTTTTGCCATTCGTATTTGTCTTCGTAGTAAACTTCTTGGCTTGCCTCTTCTCTTTTCTTTTGCACGGACTTAAGCGTTTCATCAAAAGCTTGCAGAGCAGACGCATAAGAAACACTAGCTTCCTTCCATCTCCTTTGGGAATTGTTTTCATCCACAAGGTCTAGAATCTCAATTTCCTTGGATGCTTCAGGATCCGTTATCCATGGAGAGGATTTTTCGGGCGCGGTGGGAAGGATCTGTTCCAGTTTTGCTTCTGGTTTGGCTAGGGCTGGTTTTTCTTTTCCATCTTCTTTACCCAAAATAGGAAGGGAAAGGCAGAACAAAATGAAGAGAAGGAATACTTTTTTCATCATGGATAAGAATCGACTCATTCAAAATTTACTAAAGGGCTTGGGATGCAAGCACAATCAAGGCAAATAGCCAGATTGGATTCGCTCAAAGGAAATGCTCAGTGCCTTTGCTGTGGCTTTATGCCGAGTTTTGAACTGCAAAAGAAGAAAGGGCAAGATAAACCATTTGCTGATCGGAAGGAGAAAAAAATCCAGTTCGATCTCATCTCGCAAAACTGACACTTGGTCTGTTTCTTTGGTGAATATATGTCTGTGACGAAAAGCTCGAAAAGGGCCTTGTTTCTGAGTATCTTCAAAATACTCATCTTTCTTATAATCTGTATGCTCTGCTATCCAAAGGGAAGTCCAGAACAGTGGAATGACAGGAACTCGCATTTTTGCTATGGAGCCGACCTCTAGAGATTTAGGAGCTTCTAGAATTTGAATGCCTGGTGCGGCTCCAACCAAAGTTTCAAACCCAATTGGTTTTTCATGGAAATCGAACAAAGTTTCTCGTGCGGTATTGAATCTAGAAACGTAGACAAAAGTAACCATCCCCCTTTAGAGTTCATCCATGGGATTTTGGTCTTCGTTTTTTCCGAAAAAAAAAGTGCCAAACAACTTTCCTTTGCGATTCACAGACCGGGCTAAAATCAGGTTTGCAACAGAGCAAAAAAAGAACCCTAAGATCCAATCACTCTCGATTCAAATTCGGGACAATCGTGAAAATCTCCCAGTGCTTCAAATTGGATTTAGCGAAGAACCCGGAAACTCCGAATTCCGTATTCCTATCGTTACTGGACACAGAGTTTTAGAAAGAATTGAAGGGGGAGAACTGGACTACGGAGAAGAGGAAAGGCAATTTCTTTTTTTTCCTGACATTGTTTTGGATTGGGAAGACACTCCACGGGAAAACATTTTCCGAATCAAAACTAACAAAAGATTAGTGAAGGAGGGGATTTCATTTACAGGATTAAAAGGAGATACAACCAAATACGCAATCTTTGCAAAAATCTTAGATCATCCTAAGGTCCTGTCCATCTACGTTTCTGACTTTTATATTCAGGTGGAGCTAGAATCGTTTAGCCAAAGCATCGAAGAGGAAATTTCAGATCTTATTTTGATGGGTTTGAGTCGTTTGCCTCTGCCTTGGGAGGGATGAAACAAAGCTCACCAGTAGCAAGTTCCTTCTCCCAATCTCTAAACTTAGGCGATACTAGGCTCATCTCTTTTCCAATCTCAACAATTTCTGCTTCACCTAAAACGACATCCTTTCTAGCAAAGACCACTTTTCCGCCTTTCTTCAATCCATCCCGCTTTCCCAAAGAGACGAGTACGCCTTCTTTTTTGATTCGCAAGGCTCTACCTTCATTCGGAAGAGAGTTTTTAATCTTTTCAGAAATTCTGGAAATAATCGCCGTTAAACCATCCCGTCCTTTTTCCATCGTTTTACCTTGGATAATCACTTTGGCTAAGTTTCTATCGTACAATTGCCAATGGATGGTAATAGATTCTTTCTCTAAAGCGTAGGTTCCAAAGACTACAAAACGGATTCTGGGTTTGTTTCTCCTTTCTTTGTCCAAGGCTGGCAATCCTTCCAAGGAAAAAGGAACCGACTTTGTATAAGGGTGAAACTGGGATTGTGCCAAAGTTTCCGTGATGCTTTTGTATTCGCTATTAGATGGAATTCGAACATTTTGGATTTTTGTTAAATGATACCGAAGAGCTTGGCTCAAAGTCTTTCCTGCCTGACTCTTTTCTGGAAACACGACTAAGGGTTCAAAATCATAAACAAAAACCTCTGGTTGAACCGAAGTTTGCTGTAGTGTTGCCGCTTCTTTGTTTATATCCAAATATCCTTCTTTGTATTCCAAAGATTCAGTCAAAGACTTTAAATCGGCATCAATCAAGGTTTGAAGCTTGAAATTGGTCGGATCTTCTTCTCGCATTTGGAGCAAAAGATTTAGATGGGAAACAAGTTCACCCCTCTGAAAAAAAGATTCTAAGAGATCTTTTCTAACAGCGGGGGAACCAGGGATCAGGTCCTTAGCTCTGAACAAATGGAACAAAGCCGATTTAAAATATAAGGAATTTTTCTCAGCTTCAAATCGTTCTTTCCTATAACTTCCCAAGTAGAATCTCAATTTTGCTTCTTCTTTTTCATTTGAGATGGCGTAGTCCTCAGCTGTAAACCGAGCGATTTCATCTAAGTCGTTTTGCAGAAGGCTCTTTTTAAAATGAAATGAAGAGAACTTTGTTTTTCCAATTTCTTTAGAAAGAAAAGCCTCCCAAAAATGGTAATTCTGATTCTCTGGAAACTCTTTGGAAAGTTCATAAAGGATTTGAAAGGCTGACTCCCATTCGTTTTGCATATAACGGATTTTTGCCAACAGAAACCTAGAGCCTTCATGCTTATCATCTAATTGAAGTGCATTGACTAAATTTTCTTCCGCCAAAGCATAAGATTGATTTAGGTCGGGAATGGAAAAAAATGAGCGATTCAAATGAAGTTTTGCCTTCAAATAAAAACCATAGGGATCATTTGGTTCTTTGGATGTGTATAGTTCAAGACTGGTTTCAGCCTCTTTCATTAAGCCATGGCTTAAATAGAGTTCAGCCAACATTCTTTCCACATCAGGCGGAAAATTCAATTTAAGAGAAACTCGTTTCAGTTTAACAATTGCTGTCTCAAATTTATCGGTTGCGGCAAGGTACTTAGCTTCGGAAATCCTGAGTCCCGTGTTATTTGGTGACTGTTCTAGAGCGGGAGTTAAAAGAGGAGGGATTTTATCCAACTCACCAATACTAAGAAAAATCTCAATCAGTCCAATGACTGCTTCTGTTTTTCCAGGAGATCGTTTTAAAACTTCGTCATAGGCGAGTTTTGCGTCTTGTAGAGAGCCCAACTCTTGCGCACTCTTTGCGTATCCGATTCGAGCTTCTAAAGAATTCGGGTTTAAGCGAATTGCATGCTGAAAATGAATGATCGATTTTTTAAAGTTCTTCCGATTGAGCTCTTCTTTTCCGAGGCTAATTTCAGAAAGTGCATCTTGCGAATTCAAAGAGGATAGAATTGGAAAAAGCAATAATAGAAAAAAAACTAAATAAGTTTTAAAGTGAGCTTGGAACAAAATAGCCCCCTTCGTCTTTGCCTTTCACTCCTTTGTGTTCGGTGTCCACAACCAATTTAATGTAGCGATCAGCTAATTCTGGGTTTGTCTCCGATTTGTAGGATAGTATGTAACGATTGTCTTTATGGGAACGGAAAATTTTATAGAGTTCACGTTCCAATCCATCCCCATCCAGAACTATGAATTTTCCTCCCGTGGGATCTGTGATATCCTTCCATTGCCTTTCTAACTCTTCTGAAGGTGAGACGGATAAGGCATAGATTGGAATTCCGTGCGCCATGGCAAATTGAGTCAATCGCGCTTTGGAATAGGGGAAAAAAGCTGAATTTCTGGATGATTCCGAAACTAAATAAACCAGAACTTTCGGCCCAATTTCTTTGGAAAGAAAACTCAATGCCTCAAAGCCCGCCTTACCTAGATTCCACTTCTTTTCTGGCATGGATTCCCGAATTCTAGCTATAAAGTCTCTTTGCGATCTTGTGGAAGCAAGAATGACACTGCTATCTTTTCCGCTTCGAATCAAGCGCAAGTTATCCCAATCATTGACTCCTTTGAAAAAATAAGTGAGTGAATCCTCAATAATCAGAGCTCGCTCCACAAGTTCTTTGCTGTTTTCAAAAACAAAAGCTATGTTCATTCTTTCGTTTAGTTTTTCTTTTTGAAGAAGAGAAAAAAGAGGAGTCATATTTTCGTTTTCATACAATCTAAATGCTAATCGATCTGCCCCCAATACTTCTTTTCCATTTCGATACTTTAGTTTTGTAGTTATATGAATATTGGGAAAATCAGTCGAATCGATTGATTCTATCCGAAGGTCTAAATTGGTAACTAAATTGGTTTTAGAAGTAAACACATCCACACGATGTCTAGCATAGTCTACAGCAAACAGGGTTCCCGTTGAATCGATATTGACTGCAAAGGGACGATCTAAAACGCGATAGACTTGCTTCTTATCGCGGAATTTTTCCATTTTCTTCCATTCACCCAGTTCCAAAGCGTACGACCAAATTCCAGTCAGCTCATCCGAAATGATCATTTCATTTTCTAAAATACGAATGGAGCGAGGTTTCTTCCATTCCGCTTTCTTGATTATTTCGATTCTATTTCCTTCCAGATCATAAACGCAGATTCTAGCATTGTCCTTATCTACTACATAAACCCGGTCTTCATGGATAAAAATTCCACTTGGATTTCGCAATCCGTCTCTTTCAGAATCTCCCCAAGCATAGGCGAAATCACCTTTTCCATTGAATTTTTGGATTCGATTGTTGCCTGAGTCCGTTATATACATATCACCTTTTGAATCAAAGGCGATAGAAGAGGGACCTCTGAATTGTCCGTCTCTACCACCAGAAGATCCAAAACTTGAGAGAAAATTTCCCTTGCGGTCTAGTAAAAAAATCTCGTCCCGTCCAAAGTCCAAAACATAGAGTTTTCCTTCTCGATAGTGCAATGCGACCGGTCTCTGCCATTTTTTTGTAAAAGTGCCTTTCCAATTGGAAATGGGATTTCCATTCGGATTGAATTGGATTACATTGCTAGTTTCAAAGCCTGCGATATAAAAAAATCCCTCTTCATCAAACACAACATCCACGGGATTCCGAAATCGAAAACCTCTAAACTCATCGCCATGGATTGTCTTGAAATAGGTTCTTTCTAATTTTGAATTGCCACCAGCAATCGCCAATCGCAAAACCTCTATTTTGTTTTGAATCAAAAGGTCTTGCGGTTTTTGGGAAGATAGAATTTCCAGCTCATCTAAAGCTGTCTCCCACTCACCAGACAAAAAATAGGTATTTGCCAATTCCAACCGGGCTAGGTCAAAATCTTTTTTAAGAGATATAGCTCTTTGGAATTTATCCTTGGCATTGGAATACTGTCTGAGATTCTTATAAGTGAGACCTCGTTTGAATTCTTCGCGAGAGGGATCTTCTCCCAATCGAAAGGTAGGGATGTCCAAGGGCAAAGCTTGGGTAGCGACCAAAAGAAATACAATGAAAATGGCTCGTTTCAAGGGAATCCTCCACCGAATTTATGTGACATAATCTTTTTGTCAAGGGAAAGGAAAGCCTTGTTTTGTTTTCTCTACATAAGAATCGACAGAAATCCCAACTTTGGAGACCCTGGATGCACTTATGTCCCCCACAGAAATCCAAAAAGAAGTCAGCAGGCGGAGGACATTCGCAATCATTGCCCACCCAGATGCTGGAAAAACCACCCTAACAGAAAAACTCCTCCTTTACGGGGGAGCCATTCAGTTGGCAGGAGCTGTAAAAGCGAGGAAGCAGGGCAAAACAGCCACCTCGGACTGGATGGCTATGGAAAAAGAGAGGGGCATCTCAATCACTTCCGCCGCATTACAATTTGAATACAAAGACCATATTTTAAATCTCCTAGATACACCTGGTCACGAGGACTTTTCCGAAGACACCTATCGAACTCTTATGGCGGCAGACACAGCGGTTATGGTGCTCGATGCCGGAAAAGGGGTAGAGCCCCAAACAATCAAACTCTTTAAAGTCTGTCGTGATAGAGGGATTCCTATTATAACATTTATCAACAAAATGGATCGACCTTCTAAAGATTTATTCACTTTGTTAGACGAAATTGAGAAAGTCCTAGGAATCAAAGCCGTACCAGATGTTTGGCCTTTGGGAACTGGTTTTGATTTTAAAGGGGTTTACGACATTCGAGAAAAACAATTGTATTTGTTTGATCGAACTCCTGGCGGCAAACAAAAATCCAGTTATCGGGTTTCAGGCCCGATGGATCCAGAGTTAGATGCAACTTTTGATGAAGACTTGTTAAAAGTGTTTCGCGAACAAATTGATTTAGTTGAACATGGGATCGGCAATTTTCAACCCGAAGGTTTTTTAAAAGGCAAAGAATCTCCCGTTTTTTTTGGTTCTGCTGTTAACAATTTTGGAATCGAACTCTTTTTAAACAAATTCCTGGCGCTTGCACCGGCACCCGATCAAATCCCTTTGACCACGGGAGACATGCTAGATCCTGCAACATCCCCTTTTAGTGCTTTTGTATTCAAAGTGCAAGCAAACATGAATAAAGCGCACAGAGATCGCATTGCTTTTTTACGAATTTGCTCGGGTTTATTTGAAAGGGGACTAAACGTTCACCACAATCGTTTGGACAAGCCAGTTAAGCTCAGTTCCTCTTTCGCTTTCTTTGGACAAGACCGCAACACTGTAGACCTAGCTTTCCCTGGGGACATCATCGGGCTTGTAAACCCGGGTACGTTTCGCATTGGAGATCTACTCAGCCAAGGCTCTCCACCTCCTTTACGTCCACTTCCCACATTCGCTCCAGAGCTCTTTGCCACGATAGGTTGCAAAGACACCCTCCAACTCAAATCTTTCAAAAAGGGTTTGGAGCAATTGGCAGAGGAAGGCATTTTACATCTTTTCAGTTCTAGGAACATTGGGGGTGGGGTTCCTATCATTGGAGCTATGGGTCAGTTGCAGTTTGAAGTTTTTCAACGTAGGCTCAAAGATGAATACGGTGCAGACACTACACTGAACATTTTGCCTTATTCTGTTTCTCGTTGGGTGAGAGAGTCCGATCTGCCATTGGTGCCTGGAAACACCAACCTTGTCCAAGATGGGAGCGGCAATTCAGCGCTTTTATTTGATTCTGAATGGGATTTGAATTATTTCAAAAAGAACAATGAAGGCATTGAACTCTTTGAATTTCCTCCCGTTTAGGGCATAAAAAAACCCGAGTTTTCGCTCGGGCTTTCATTTTAGAAATTACATTTTGCAGACCAATCCAGGGTTCAAACTAGATTGGTTCTTTTATATTTCTAATCGTCTTAGGCGAGGTTTTCCGCAACTAGTTCAGCGATATCTCTTACCTTCACTGCATCTATCTTGTCAGCGTTCTTTACTCCATCTGTAATCATAGTTATACAGAATGGGCAAGCTGTTGCGATAGTAGTAGCACCAGTATCTAGAAGCTGTCCTGTTCGCTTTGTGTTCACTCGCGTGCTCTCTGGATTGGATTCGTCTACATGTTCTTCCATCCAGTATTGAGCTCCACCAGCACCACAGCAGAGACCTTTGCCTCTTTGGTCGATAGGTTCTTCTATTTTTCCACCAGAGACTTTTTTAACGAGTTCTCGTGGGTTTTCATAGTTGTTGTTGTATCGGCCAATATAACAAGAGTCATGATAAGTATACTTTCCGCTAGCGGCATCGGCACTTACTTTGACGTCGATTTTCTTTTCGTTCGCCAATTGATTGATAAACTCTGAGTGGTGGACTACATCAAAATTCCCCCCAAATTGAGGGTATTCGTTTTTGATTGTATTGTAGCAGTGAGGGCAAGCGGTCACAATTTTCTTGATTCCGTATCCGTTCATAGTGTCTACGTTTTGTTGCGCAAGGGTTTGGTAGAGATATTCGTTTCCACCTCGTCTAGCGGAATCTCCAGAACATCCTTCTTCGGTTCCTAAAATTCCAAAGTTCACGTTTGCTTTCTTCATGATTTTAACGAAGTCTTGGGAGATCTTTTTGTTTCTTTCATCGAAAGCCCCAGCACAGCCTACCCAATAGAGCACATCTATGTTTTTGTCTTCTGTTTCACCCAGAATCTTTACATCCAGGCCTTGGGCCCAATCAGCTCTGGTATGCGCTCCCACTCCCCATGGGTTGGAATTGTTTTCCATGTTTGTGAAGGCTTTTTGAAGTTCTGGGCTCATTTTTGATTCAGCCAAAACTAAGTGTCTTCGCATTTCAATGATGGCATTGACTTGGTTGTTTCCCACAGGACAAGCTTCCACGCAAGCATAGCAAGTTGTGCAACCCCAGATGGCTTCTTCACTCAAACCTTCGTAAGTGTTGATAACCCCTGTTTCAAGCGCCGAGACTGCTTCTTTGGCTTCTTCTGGCGTTTTGCCTGTTCTGGCTTTGTCCACTTCTGGCATTTTTTCTAAAAGGGCATGCTTTAGTTCTACGATGATGGCTTTTGGATTTAAAACCTTTCCCGTTCGATTGGCAGGGCACTCCACTTGGCAACGTCCACATTCAATGCAAGACATACCATCTAGAAGGTTTGGCCAAGGAAAGTCTTCGACTCTGTTTGAACCCCAAACCGCATTTTCATCGTCTAGGTTCAATTTGGAAAGTTGACCCTTCGGAGTGTCCGTCGCTAGGAAATAATTCACTGGAGCAAAAATCAAGTGGGCATGCTTTGAAGTTGGAACGTATAGCATGAATGAAAAGACAGTAAGGATGTGACCCCACCACATAACTTGGTAAAAAGAATCAGCAGATGAATTCTCTATGCCCACAGCAGATAAAATGAATCCGATTCCTCCATCGATGAAACCATGGCTCATACCCGCTGTTAAGTAGTCGGCAGAGACGGTCTTAGCTCCATTCCCAAGTAAGGTTGTCACCATCAAAGTAGAGATCATACCAATCACAATCGCGGAAGCGGGTGAGTGAACGTCTAATCCCTTTGCTTTTTGGATCCATCGTCTCCAAGCAAAGAAGCCTAAGCCTATTAAAACTAAGATGGAAACAAAATTGAGCACTTGCTCATACAAATGGTTGGCTTGTTCGCCAAACAAAGATTCTAGAAGAGCAAACTTATAGACTTCTTTTATAGAAAGACCGAAGATCCATCCAAAGGATCCGGCAATGATCTGATTTGTTGTATGCAAAACATAAACTAGAAATCCGTAAAAAATAAAGGCATGCATGATCCCACGAAGAGGCTCTCGGAAGTTCTTTTTTTGGAGGATTACGTTTTCAAAAACGCTCCTGGCTCGGAACGCTAAGTTTGAGCTCTTTTTTGCATCTTCGTTGAACGATGCTGGTCGCCCCTGGAAAATCAATCTCAAGCGATAGAGAACGGCTCTAACGAAAACAACATTGGCAACTGCGAACAGTACCACAAAGATTAGGTGAAATAGTATACGTCCAATTTCCATGAATCAATTTGCCCTTTACACTAAGTTTATAGCTTCCACCATTCTCGGGAAGTAGAGGCTGTCGAGGAAAAATCAAATGGATTGTTTGCCTGAGAACTGTTCTCAATAAGTCAAAGAAATAGACCCTATGGAACCCAATCTTTTTTCATTCGATAACGATTCACAAACTTCCCAAATCTTAAAAAAGGCGGCTGGGGGAATTCGGATTTCTCCTGAAGAAGCTCTACTTTTGTATGAAGAGGGGGATTTTCTCCAAATTCAAATGGTGGCTCGTTATCTACGTGAAAAAGTCAGACCTGGCAACCAGGCAAGCTATACCATGTTTCGAGTGGTCAACTATACAAATTATTGCAACGTAGAGTGTAGCTTTTGCTCTTTTATGGATGAAATCGGAAATGGCAAAGGTTATGTGCTAAGCCTTGCCCAGGTTTTAGAAAAAATGGACTATGCCATGGAAATGGGTGCCGATCAGATTTTCTTACAAGGGGGGGTCTATCCTGATCTACCTTACGATTATTATCTCAAACTTTTACAAGGTATCAAAGACCGATTTCCAAAAATGCATATTAGAGCGTTTTCCCCTGTTGAAATTCTGAACCTTGAAACCCTCACAGGAAAACCCCTTCGGGAAGTATTGCGGGAAATGAAATCAGCTGGACTGGATTCCGTTCCGGGTGCTGGTGCGGAAATTCTTACAGAACGTATGCGACAAATAATCTCACCTAAGAAAGCATCGGTTTCTGAATGGGTGCGTGCCATGGAGACTTGTCACGAAGAGAGTTTGCCTGGGTCGGCAAATATAGTCTTCGGTTCCGAAGAAACAAAGGCAGAAGTGATAGAGCATCTCCAGGTCATTCGAAACTTGCAAGATCGTACAGGTGGTTTTTTATCTTTCATTCCCTGGACCTTCCAACCTCAAACCAAACGATTTTTGGTTCGGGGTGTTCCAACAACGGAGTATTTGAAAGTCCTAGGGATTTCGCGTATTTTCTTAGATAACATTCCGCATATAGAAACCTCTGTTATGGTTCTAGGGAAGGGTGTGGGTCAGCTCGCTCTCTCTAGTGGAGCAGATGATGTTTCATCTGTGGTAATTGAAGAGAACGTTCTTCGCTCCTTTGGATTAAAAACCGAAAAAGAAGCGGTTAAATTTTTGAAAGAAGGCGGGTTTCAACCAATTAGAAGAGACTTGCTGTATAGAGAGGTGCAGTCTTTAGAAGCTGGATAATCCGTTTTCCTCACTTCACAATTGTAACTCGATTGCGGCCTTCGTGTTTTGATTTGTAGAGAGCCTCATCGATTTTATGATACAATTCGTCAAAGCTAGGATCCTCAGATGCTGGAAACAAAGAGCCCCCAATAGAAACTGTCATTTGAACAAAATTGCCATCTGAATGAAACATTGGAATTTTGAGAGTTTCCATCTTTTCTCGAATGCTTTCTGTTAATGTTACAAGCCCACTTTCATCGATAGGGGATGCCAAAATACAAAACTCATCGCCACCGATGCGAGCGGCAATATCTGTAGCCCTAACTCTAGATTTCAGTGTTTTTGCAAAAGCCTGAATGGATAAATCTCCTTGCTTGTGACCGTGTTTGTCGTTGATCATTTTTAAACGATCTAAGTCTAAAATCACCAGTCCTATATTGAGGTTTTCTCGTTTGGCTCTTTTTTTGTACAACTCAAATTGTTCTAATAAATGTCTTCTGTTGTACAATTCTGTCATTGAATCAATTCGCGATAGTTCTTGAATCTTTTGATTTGTTTTTAAGAGTTTGCCGACAGTTACTCGAAGTCTAATCTTATGTCTATACTCTTCAAATCGCCAAAAATTGATTAGGAGATTTGCAATGAACCCAGCAAACAATAAAAAGAGAACCATAAAGAAATTTTGCGAAACTTCGTAGCTGTCCAGTTTTAAACTTTTTGATAACATTAGGTTTAATGGAAGAAAGAGAACAAAATGAACTACGCTAAACATAATTACCCGAATTGGTTCAATCCAAAGAATAATGCTAGCACTTGTTATGGCTAAGGCTGAGCTGTAGAGATAGAAAGAATGATTTAAACTATCGAAAATCATCATCGGTATATGTAGAAGAACCAATGAAAAGATAAAGAAAACCATATTTGAAAAAAGGTGTCTTTCAAAGAAACGGACTCGAAATTTAGCAAAACAAAAAGCAATCAAACTAATCAAAATACAAAGAACTCTCAAAACCGCAATGCTAAAGATAGTCTCCTCGTCCTTGATCAATGTGGTTATAAAGATCAAAGGAAGCAGAGAAGTTACTCCCGTTAACAATCCGTAGATCATAACCGAAGCCCTAGCATCAGTATAGTTCGCGGCTAAAAAAGTAGGGTGGTAGGTCTGTAAAAAAAGCCTTTTGAAAAGTAGAAAACCAATTCTTAAATTATAAACAGACTTCATTAAAAGATAATTGTTTTTCTGTTTTCTCTAACTAGAATCTCGGGTAAGGGCAGTCCATCTCCTCCCAGGGATTTCAATTTTCTGTCTTCCACGTAAATTTTCAAGCCAGTGATTCCGAAGTTTCCGATGAAGCTAAAACAGATCTGATCCATTCGATCTTTGAGTATCTCTGGGCTCCCCCCATATTCAATATCTGAAGACAAAGAAAGGTGCAAAATTCCATTTTCAATTCGATACCCGCGCTTGAATCTGAGTTTTTTGGGTATGGCATTTAAAACTGCCTTTTCCTTTTCTTCAAGATTTGGGCCTTTGATCAATTCAGTCAAGATAAAAGGAATAGGGTCACCACCTGAGAACTCTCGGGTAACTTTGACCAATTGCGACTGACTTTTCTTACCTTGACCATAAAACTTCAGAAAGTAGACGGGAATGTAACTCGCTTTCTCCGCTAACGGTTTGGTTTCTTGGAAACCTTTTTTTTCAATGGAAGAATGGTCTTCTTTTCCAGAATCAACAACTGGTATGATATCATCTCCGACTGGAATTGGTTCTAAAGCCTCTTCTTCCCAAGCGAGGTCATCTTCCCACTCTTTATCGGTCAAGGGGTCGGTCTTGGGTTTGCTTTGGAAAGTAGATTTGCCGATATTGCGAAACTGGTCTTTTGCGAAGACACCCTGGGAGGGAACTCCTAAAGACTTTTCTATGAGAACCAGAACAAAGAAGATTCCGAGCAAAAAGTAGACCAATGATCGGTTCTTGTCTGCCGTTGCGTTGGGAGGGGGAGCCATTGCCACATCATAGATGTCGGCTGTTCTGCCAATTTTTTACTTTAAAAAATTGCCTTTAGGTCATCTAACTGAACAAGTTTCCATTCAAAATCGGGCACTTCTCCAGGGGGAGAGTGGCCATAGTCACAATAGGCAAATCGGCAACCGTTTTGTCTTGCGGCTTCCCAATCGCTGAACCTGTCTCCAATCATAGCAATGCAGTTTCCAGGTAGAGAATACTTGCGTATGTAGGTGGCAAGGATTTCCCCTTTGGTTTTGATACTGTTTTGATCGATAGTCACAATGGGTTCAAAGAACCCTCGAACCCCTGCCGTTTCAAGGACAGTTTCTATGTAAGGTAGTCTGCCATTGGAAGCACAGGATATGCTGTAACCTTGGTCTTTGAGATACCTAAGGGTTGAACCCAATCCAGAGTAAAAATCTCCTCCGCCGTTTCGAATCGAATCGCAGAGAAGCTCTAAAACACGAACAGATATGTTCTCTCGTTCTTCTGAACTGAGTTCTGGGAATAGGTTTAGGAAGATATCTCGAACCGGTTTTCCTGTCTGAAAGAGAAGTTCTTCTTTGGAGGGTATAGATATGATGTTGGCTCCAGAGTCCTTGTATTCTTGGATTGCCTGGAGGTAAACAGATAGGATTATGCCTTCAGAAGAAAACAAGGTTCCATCCACATCGAAGGCAATCATTTTGATTCCGTCTATGGGAGAAGCTGTCATTATATCCAAAAAAAATTCTTAACGCGTATTGGCAAGTAAAGGATTCAAACATCGTGCAACGAGATCAAATCATTCATAACCGTGAAACACTTTACTCTGACGTTTGCTGGTCTGACCCTCTTTGGCAGTTACAGAATCGCATCAAAGCCAAAGATCTGGAACATTACTTTGATTTAACAGAATCGGAGAAAAAAGGCATTTCAGGCACAATTCGGTTAAATGTGGCTACCACTCCTTATTATTTGAAGTTATCTGATCCCTTCGATCCCAATTGTTCGATTAGAAAGATGATCATTCCAACTGAGGAAGAAACTGTTCTTTCCCTAGAAGAAAGCCCTGATCCGTTGGACGAAGAAAAATTATCGCCCGTTCGAGGATTGACACATATGTATCCAAACAGGGTTTTGCTTTTTTCCAATCATTCGTGTAGTGTTTACTGTCGACATTGCATGCGGGGGCGAAAAGTCTCTGACAATTCAGAGCGCATAGACGAAGCAACCCTCAAAACTGCCTTTGATTACATTCGATCGCATTCAGAAATTGAAGATGTGGTGATCAGTGGTGGAGATCCACTCAATCTAACTGACAATCGTATTGAATGGATTTTAAGTGAACTAGAATCTATAGAACATGTAAAAATTTGTCGCTTGGGGACCCGAAACCCAGTCACACTTCCTTTCCGAATCACGGATAATCTCTGTAAAATTATCGAGGATTACAATTCAGATCGTCTTTCCATTTTTTGCAATACTCAGTTCAACCATCCTAAGGAATGCACAAAGGAATCCAAATCTGCGATCTTACGGCTTCTAAAATCAGGTGTTTCCGTAGGAAACCAAGCTGTCCTTTTGAAAGGTGTAAATGATTCAGGGGAAGTAATGCTTGCACTTCACAAAAAGCTTCTTGAAATGCGCGTTAGGGCATATTATCTCTATGATCCAGAGCTTATTCCTGGTTCCAGAGGCTTTCGAACCCCTTTGAACCGTGGGATTGAAATCATCCAATTCATGCGCGGAAAAATTGCTGGCATGGGCATACCTCAATTCGTAAATGATCTTCCTGGTGGCGGAGGTAAGATCACAATGTCTCCGAATTGGTATCGTGGCTATATTTCTGAAGAACGAAAGCATGTGTTTGAATCGGCTGTTACGGGACGATTGCACTATTCTTTTGAACCGTATGATTCAGATTATACGTATCCTGAATTTAAAGCCTTTTCTGAATGAAAACGATACTACTCGCCTTTGACGTTCATAACCCAAATTGGGGAATTCTCAGCCAAGAATGGGAATCGCAAGAGTCCATTGAATTTCTAAAGAAAATATGTGAAGAATTGGGTTACAAAGTGTTCTTTGCAAATAATCCATTGGAATGGATACACTGCATTGCAGAGAATAAACACCAATTGGATGATTTTTTTATTTGGAATGGAGTAGAGGGCTTTGGTTCTAGAAATCGGGAATCCTACATTCCCAGTTTAGCAGAAGCTATGGGTATTGCCCACTCTGGATCAGATGCGTTTTCCCAAGCGATCACTTTAGACAAAAAGTTAACAAAAGAGCAGTGTCGAATCCTTGGGATTCCTGTTTTACCAGATTATCTCTGGAGGCAAAATGAAGAATTGACTCAGGAAATCTGGAATCATTTTCCATGTTTTTTGAAACCGAATGGCGAAGGATCAAGTTTGGGAATTTCGTCTGATAATAGAGTCAACAA
>JAIXRB010000117.1 GCA_027485405.1 Leptospiraceae bacterium
GATATCCATAGTTGCCATGGCAAGACCGGCACCGTTGACCATGCAACCAATGTTTCCATCCAGTTTGACATAGTTTAGGTTGTATTCTTTGGCTTTGACTTCAAAAGGGTCTTCTTCTGAAATATCTCGGAAGGCCTCGTTGTCTTTATGTCTTTCGAGAGCGTTTTCATCCAAATCCATTTTGCAGTCGCCTGCTATGATTTCGTTTTGTTTTGTTAGAATGAGAGGGTTGATTTCTAAAAGAGCACAGTCTTCTTTGATATACGCAGTATAGATGGAAGCAACCAAAGCCATAAAAGACTTTTGAGCTTCGGCTGGAATTTGCAAAGCAAACGCGAGTTCGCGGATTTGAGCTGGCTGGATTCCAATGCCTGGGTCTACTTGAACTTTGATGATTTTTTCTGGGTGGGTTTCAGCAACTTCTTCAATTTCCATCCCGCCTTCTGTAGATGCCATAATGATTGTTTTACGAATGGCTCGGTCGAGAAGAATGGAAATGTAATATTCTTTAGCTATTTCTAAACCTTGTTCTAGGTAAACTTTGAGTACTTTTTTTCCTTGGGGTCCTGTTTGGGGAGTGATGAGTTGCATGCCTAAGATCTTCTCTATGGCGGCTTTTGCATCATCTTTGGTTTTGGTTACCTTAACACCGCCTCCTTTTCCCCGACCACCTGCATGGATCTGGGCTTTGACAACAACGATTGGGGATTTTTTGACTACATCGTTGTAGGCAGCTTCCCAGTCGGAGAGGTTTTCAATGGTTTTCCCGTAGGGGACGAGTGCGTTGTGACGGCGAAGGATTTCTTTGGCCTGGTATTCGTGGACTTTCATGGTTTTCCTTAGTTAATGGGAAGGTCTAGATATCATTGGAAAGAAGGAAAGGGTAGGTGTCAAAAGAAATTTGGGCTAAACTGGGCAGATGGATCTGCAATTGGTTTCTATAGTAATGCAATGGGTGAGACTTTTGGCTGTAGTGGTCTTCGGGTTCCACGAACAAAGATGGATCGAAGTGGATTTCATCTTTGTTCCAAGAAGCTTTTGATTTTAAATGACTGGTTATAATTTTGATTCTGGTTTCCAGGTTTGACCAATCAGAGGCGATAGGAATCTCAGGAAACCTAGATTGGATTTCTTTAATAAAGCTTAGGATAAAGGAAACAAAGCTAGGGACAGGCAATGACTTGGGTTTGAAACGGAGCAGAAGATAGGCAATCAGATTTCCAGGGTGGATGGCGTAGCCTTTTCCAAACGTTTCTTTGATTTTAGCTAAAAACTGGTTTTCAGAATCTTCAGCGTTACGTTCTAGCTTTCCGTTGAAGGTTATATAGAGATCATTTTTAGCGCTCAAGGTATCATAGGTAAGAGTAAAAGAGACGAATTTTAAGTTGGGAATCTTTTGCACGAGGACCCAAGGGCCACGCTTGATTGGACTTAAAAAACCATCTCGATTGAAAGTGCCTTCCGGAAACATAAAGAGGTTTCGACCTGATTCGATTTCGATTTTTAAGGTGTCCCATTCTTTATCCACTTGGTCTCTCAAGGATCCCTCTTTTAACATTGCCCTGCTGTTGTCCCGAAAAGGTCTTTTGATGGGAACACATCCGATAAAGGCAAGTACAAGTGGGCCAAGATTGGAGAGATCCACTAAATGCATAAAAAACTTTGCAATTCCTTTTGGACGAAATTCCTTCACTAAGAAATTTTTCTGGAGCATGTCTTCCCTGGTGGGTATGATCATTCTAATCTTTGGGAGTAGTCTTCGATAAACGACTGCAAGGGCAGGTACATCTAATGGAGAAACGTGATTAGAGAGAATTGCCGTTGGGTAATCGGTAGGCAAAAATTTATCCTTCGTTAAAAAGATCTCCTCCCTGCGAGAAAAAAGAGTCTTACTCGCAAAGTAGAATAGATCGATCACTCGATTGTAAGTGATTGTGGCATTTTTGAGTTTTGGTTTTGGCATTTGGATCATTCTCCCAGTTTTTTCGATTCTTTTGCATCGTCCCAAAAAAACTGGCTTTTTGATTAAAACATTGTAAAATAGTTTTCATTATGGCAAATCCTTCTAGCTTCTTTCCAAAAAAATTCGCCTTTCTCCTTTTGATTCTCACCGCTCTTGGGTCTGGTATTTGGCTCTTTTTGAATCGTCAAGAGTCTCCTACAGATGCAAAATTCCCAGATCGTTTTGTTTTGATGGAAGAGTTTTGCCAAGGAAAGTTGAGCCAAGTCCGATTTTTGCCCTCCCAAGCAAATGAACTCTTAACTCTGGCAAACTCCTTAGAAGACTGCACAGAAATTGAATTGGGAGCTGGAGTATTCAATCTTCCTAATTCCCTCAGCTTCAATCAGACCAAGGGATTGCGAGTGAAAGGAAAGGGGAAAAATCTTACAACTCTGAAGTTTGATTCAAAATCCAATGGAAATGGATTGGAAGCTGAGTCGGTGCAAAGCTTTGAAGTATTGGATCTTACCATTTTAGATTCGGGTAAAAATGGATTAGAGATTCGTCTTTCGCAAAACATTTTGATCGACGGGGTAGTTGTTCGCTGGTCCAATACAACGGGAGATGGGATGCAGAAAAACGGTGCCTATGGCATCTATCCTGTCAATGTGCAAAACATTGTTTTACAAAACTCTGAATCCTACTTTGCTTCGGATGCAGGGCTTTATGTAGGACAATGTATCAATGCCTTAGTTCGTTACAACAAAGCCGAAAAAAATGTAATGGGTCTGGAAATTGAAAACACCATCAATGCAGATGTGTATGAGAACACCCTAGTTGGAAATACGGGTGGATTTTTAGCTTACGATTTGAATAAGAACACCATTGTTTCTCGTAATATTTCGGTGCATCACAATCGAATTGTGGGAAACAATTTTCCCAATTTTGCAAGAACGGGAATAGTAAAAACCGTTCCATCTGGGGTTGGTATGGTGATTACTTCCACCCGGTTTGTTGAGATTTCTGAAAATACAATGGGTGAAAACCATACAGCTGATATTGGGATTTTGAATGGCTTGGTTTCGGTTTCTTCGGATCTTTCACTTTGGCCTATGCGAAATTGGCGAACACACGATATCTACATCCACAACAATCAATTCATAGGCGGCTCTGGCACATCTGTAGACAATGGAAATGTAGGAAGTGATAGACCAATGGGCGAGCTTTTGTCCATGATCCAGAAAATTCGGGCAAAATTGGGAAATGGAACTACTATGCCTGAGATTCTTTATGACGGTGTGGATTCGGGTGGCACTCTGCTCTTGTTTACAACTTGGTTTGGAAACAGAGAAGGAAATGAAAATGGAATTTGCATTGAGACGAAAAACGAGAAAGCACCAAACCTTTTAGATATGAACTTTGCCGCTCTCCTCCAAAACTCGGAAGAGCCAACAGAGGCAAGTATCGAAGAGGCAATCCAAAAAAAACTAGTGAAAGTTTACTCTCCAAACAGTGATCCGCCCTACGGCGGATCTCCCGAAAGAGGCTTTTCTTGCAAAGGGTATCAGTTCCAAGGATTTCCGATAGCACTTCCCAATGTCCGAGGTCGCCTTGCGATTTAAATCCCTTTTCATTATTCTCTTTTGCTCTTGTTTGGTGCTTTGCAAAGAAGTTCCAAACGAGGTGGAATTTCCTAAATGGAAAATAGAAGAGAAGCTTTCCGCTTATCCCTTTTTTGATCGCATCAAATCAGGAAACAATTTCGATATCCAGGAACTAGCAGGTGCAAGTTCTCATTTTTTAAATGTATCCTATGATCTAAACTCTCCGCTTTTTTCTGACTTTATGGAAAAGGAACGGATCATTTTTTTGCCGAAAGGTTCCCAAATGAACTATGATTCAGAGAAAACCTTTTCTTTCCCTGAAGGGTCAGTGATCTCAAAGACCTTTCGAGTTACCGAAGAGATACGTTCTTCTCGTTATCCGACGGGCAAAAGAATTGAAACAAGACTTTTGATCAAGCGAGGAGGGGAATGGTTTGCTGTTTCTTATCTCTGGCAAGAAGACGAAAAAGATGCCAAGATTGCCTACGGGGGAGCCATAGTTCGCTTAGGGACTGATAAAAACGAATTTGATTATGGTGTTCCTTCTCGAAACCAATGTGCCCAGTGCCACCAAGTATATGAAAATGAAAAGCAGACCATTGTCCCCATTGGTCCAAAAGCAAAGCACCTGAATCGAAAGATTGCTTCGCAAAACGGCGATCAGGAACAATTGGAAGCTTGGAAAGAAGCCAAAATTTTAGTGAATCTTCCACGGTTTGGTAGACCCAAACTACCCAATTACAAAGACGAGTCTCACACAAATGAAGAAAGAGCTAGAGCGTATTTAGATATCAATTGCGCCCATTGCCACCAAGCAGTGGCTAGTGGAGGAATCAATTCGAAACTTTTGTTAAATTACGAAAACTCGGATTTGACCAGTCTGGGGATTTGCAAGCAACCAGGGAGTGCGGGTAAGGGCGGGGGAGAGAATCTCAAATTTGATATTGTTCCAGGAAAGCCAGAAGCTTCCATTTTGGTTTACAGAATGGAAACAAGAAACCCTGGTGCGATGATGCCACAGATTGGTCGTGCTTTGACTGATCCGCTGGGAGTGGGGCTTGTCAAGGCATGGATTCAGGATTTGCCTGGCCAAGACTGTCGGTAGTCTCACCCGAGAAACTAGTTTTCTTTTTGTGGCAGTGCAAAAAAATGGGGGCAAGAATCAATAATCACCCTTGCCTATGTCCGTTTCCAAATCCATTTCAATCTACTTTACTATTGGTCTAGTTCTTTCTATTCTTTCCCCTTTACAAGCTACCCAGACAGTTCTTCTGAAAGGTGGAAAGACCCTCAAAGGAACGGTTCTTGCTCAAAATCCCGAAGGAATAGAAATCAAATTAGAATCGGGCGAAAAACTCTCCATCCCCAAGAA
>JAIXRB010000103.1 GCA_027485405.1 Leptospiraceae bacterium
ATTGAAAAATAAAGAAATCCAGCCAAAGGAAGCCTTGAAAGACTTTCCGCCCACTCACGGAAAACATAGCAGGCGGAAAGAGTAAGAAATCAGGGTCTAAGTTTCTCTGGATCGCCCGTCATTAGAAAACCTCGATTGATTTCATTGGTTGATCTCAAGCAAAGAAACAAACCAGTATTTGCATTTGAGATGGCATCTATCACCCTACCTTCCGGATCCCTTGCTACCGAAGGAGGTGCATTGAGCAAGGCAATATATGTATCTAGACACCTAGATCGTTGCTCTTCTTCCAGTTGGGAAGCCATAGATTGCATATGACAATTGGAAACGAGAAACAGCGAAAAAAGAATAGTTAAGAATGGAAATATTTTTTTCATTTTGTGACCTCATATTACAGACCGTTTATAATCCAAATAAGTCTTCCTAGCCTGAAATCCAGGAAGACATTCATTTATTAGTTACAACCCCATATCCACCCTGAAGTCACGCAATGATTGACAGGCTGGAACCAGAATCCCCGATTTGGGACGAGCGAACATAGAAAACTAGAAAACCAAAAATCATTATTTAAATTTACTGGTCCCCACCATTCTGTCCAACACACCCAATGGCCATTAGCTCTCGTATTTTTGCCTGAACTAACAGATGAACTCCCATATTGCAATTCAAAAAGTCTTTTCATAAACTCTTCCGATGGAGAATCTAAAAGTTTCGTTACCCTTTCTTTCTCCCCATTTTTTTCAGCTATAGAAAATAATCTTACTTTCATCTCATTTTTTTCCATAGTGTTGCTCGACTCGTAAATTTCTTCCAGCTTAAATTCCAAGCTTGATGCATTGGCCACTTTTGAATCACGACTAATCTGTGAAGAACCCATTTCCTTTCCGACCTCTATTGCTTTTCTTTGCAAATCCGTCGGTTCGCTAAGCTTTTGTTCTGAGCCCGATAACAGACTCAGTACAGCTAAATCTCGGCTTATATTGTTCTTTGATTCACTACAAGCAAAGGCAGTTAAACCTAATGCGCTTACGACTAGAAATCTTTTAGTTTTTGCTTTCATTTTAATTTTCTCCTTAGGCGTTATGCCTATATCCAAAGAAATACCAAAGATTCTAGTTTCCGAAAAGAAATTTATTTTCAGCAATTGCGATCCAGAACGTAGATTCTGGTTTTGAACCTCGTTCAGAACGGAAATTCCGTTTTTTTGAAATTTTTTCTGTATACGATCATAGCTAGGTGGGACTAATTGAGTGTATGGAAAATCCCTTCCGCCTTGCGAGAGAACGAAAGTAGATCACAAGAATGGAGAAAATCATCCAAGATTCAAATATTTTCGAATTCTTCTGCGGAAATACCAGCTTGTCTGATTATACTTCGTAAAGTTCCGATTGCAATTTCCTTATGTTCAGGAACTATAACAGTTTTTTTATGATCAATTCTATCCCAAAGAAACTTAACATGTGATCCCTTTTGACTAACTTGTCTGAAACCCAAAGATTCCAGTTTTCGCTTAACTTCTCTATAAGATAATGTTCTAAGCGACATTGATCTCCGCTTTGAAATGATCTATAATTGGAAAATCTGTAGCTCTAGGATCCTCAAAATGAAGTTCCAATGCTTCCTTCAAATTCTCCATTGCCTCCATCTGGCTACTCCCTTGGCTAGCTATGTCAACCTCCAAACACTGAGCCACAAAAGTGTCTGATTCCTTATAGATAGTAGCAGTAAATGTCTTTTCCATTATATGAATATGAGACTTTTTAGACCTTTTGTCTACTCTAATTTTAATGAGTTAAGGACTTACTTGGATTACTTTGACTTAGTTCGAATTTTAGAAAGTTCGGAGCAGGACATGGAAGCCTACCTAGACTTCCCGCCCACTCACGGAAAACATAGCAGGCGGAAAGTTTAAAAAATTAGGGTCTAAGCTTTCTTGGATCACCCGGTACCAAGAAATCCTCTATTTGTACTGCCTCCAAAAGTTAGATAAGTGATCAAAGAAAGATTTGAAGCGGTGATAACATCTATTGGTCTGTAGACTACTAAAAATCTGTTTCAATGAAGCCGTACTTTTAGAGCAAGTAAAATGGGACTCTAGCTGGTCTTGAAAAAAACTGATTTGAGCTTGTTTAGCGAAGCAAGTTACGGCAATTATTTCTCAAGAATCATCATTCACTAAATTCAGAAATTAATTCAGGCTCCGATAGAATTTAAGCAAGAAGATCTTACTAGGCTTCCAACTTGCAAATGAGAACCAAACTTCGAATTAAATCCAAGTTTCGATAAATCTCTGTCTGGCTTTTGACTCATAACCAGGAAAAATGTGATTAATTTTTTTCAGCACCTAAAAAAATCCTTCTAGAAGTTGGGAAATTTCGTTTACAATACTAACGCCAATTTAAAAAATACATTAGACTCGTTAATTGATCGCTTAATTCGGTGCTTCGACATAGAAAAACGGCCGAAAAGGCGAAGAAACTAGAGTGAATCCAATTGTCTTTGGATGCTTAGTTGCGGGAAAAGAGAGCGAGTTTTTTCAAAGATGGGACACATGGGGCGAAGCTATGTCCACCGGAGAGGAATAGGGGAGTGTGAATTCTTCCGGCCTTTTTGGGAATTATTCAAGTCGGTTGAACTCATTGTGGAAGTCTATAGGAATCACTTAGTTCCAGAATTTGATGTAAGGGTAGAATCTAGCAGGTAAGACGCACAGAAAAGAAAATTGTGGGTGGGTGACAGGCATTCTAGGGTAGCCATCATTCAGTGCGGATTTATTCCCGGTTTATGCAAGAATTACGCAATACGCAAAGAAAGAGTTATGCGAAATAGGTGGGCTCATTATTTTAAATTTCGACGATCTAACAAAAAAAATTGGAGGATACTTATGCGTATCAAAAAACCACTATTAATAGTTTCGAAGCTACTGATATTAGCTTTCCTCGTTACCGCAGATGTAAGTTGCCAGACATGGAGACGTCTTGTCTTGGAGAGCCCAAACATTGGTGGTACGTTTGTTCGCTGGCGAGATTTATGTGGTGAGCAATGGGGACAAAAGAAATGCCCTGCAGAAAGTGACGTGACATTGCGTTTTCCTTCGGAAGGAACACTCCCTGACGGCGACTATGACTTTACTGCAGATCCGATAGTCATAAAATCGCTTTCGCATTTGGGAAAATTCTACTCTCCGCGCTCGCCAAATACTCCGCGAGAGTGTAAAGGATTCGAAATTAAACAAGATCTCGTTGTAATTTCCCAACCATATACAATCGGCTTTGAAGCTGATAATACAACGGAAGTAATTGCGTCGGCAAGGGCTGAATTACGCGAAGCAATTTCCCAATATAATCAAAAGATTATTTCTACCATTAGTTCCGCAAAAGAAAATAAAGTACCTCAATTGCAAGCCCGATTGCTTACAGAGAGCGAGCAATCCGATTTGGAGATCGCGCTTGATGCGTCTCTTCATAGCACGATAACTACCAAGACGATAGGGCAAGGTCAGTTCTTCGTGGTATCACTGAGTTCGAAGACACGATCCGATCTACTTGACGGAAAGAAGTGGGTCGAATGCTCAAATCGTATCCTAACAGAACCAGTCGATAGCAAAGATGACCTTTTTATTTCTTCCGTAGCTATAAGTGTCTCCTCCGGCAACGCAAGTAGGTTGACTAATACGGATATTTCTACAGCTATCAGGGCTGGTCTGAAAAACAAGAAAGCCGGTGAAGAACTAACTCAACTTCTTCTTCAAGGCAATGTCGACTTTAAGATTGTTAGCAAACGATACTCGACAAAAAGCCAAATCTATCAAGATAAGACAAGAATTCATTCAATTGGATTTTTATACGATAAAAGCATCGAAAAGCGATTTAAAAAATGGTATGCGAAATGCGAAAGATGCGAATTCAACGTAAAATTCTAAACGACCACCTACTTCGCATAACAGCAACTAACCGCTTCGCTTCGGGACTTGCGCCCTCGCTCGGTCTACGACACATAGGCTTCTGGCACTCCTCTTGCTTACGCAAGCGTCGTTCCAGTCCCTAACGTCCCGTTCCGGGACTCAGGGTCAGCCTACGTCGGTTAGTCTAGTTCGTTATACGCAATGCAAAAATGAATCCAAGTAAATTACAAAAATATACAAACAATAATGTGACAGTCGTTACCGGTATCAATGGTAGCGGCAAGAGTCGATGGCTAACTGATCAGATTCAAAGTAACCCTGGTCATTGTATAGTCGCTACAACTACAATTGAAAGCAAATACTCAAAATTACCCAAACGAAAAAACTGTAATATCATGATTCCACATAGCTTGTATTACAATATTAACTCCTTTATAACTGATTTTTTCCACCTCAATTTTGAAACATTCAATAAGAAGAGATTTGTCTTTAGCAACTACTTGGAATATATTGGATTTACTCCAAAAATTATTTTTGAAATAACCAATACTATGGATATTTATATGATGCTTGGATTAAGCCAAGATATTGAAAGATCCGAGAAGAAGAAAGAAATCTTAAACAAACTAGACAACGATAATAGATTTCATATAGATTTAAGAGATAATAATTCAGACGAAAACTTAATCAATGTATTCGAGCTGTTTAAAATATTTGGTGGAAAACGTCATTCTGGTCTTGAATTTAAATATTTATTCGAGAGAAATAACACATTGGTTAGCTTAAATGAATTAAGTTCTGGAGAAATAAACTTATTTCGAATTATGAGCTATTTCCTGTTACATATTAGAGAAAATTCTTCTTTGTATATTGATGAACCAGAAAATAGCTTACATCCAAAATGGCAATATGAATTTATAGGACAACTTTTAGCTTTAACATATCTTTATAATCCGAAAATCTATATTGCAACTCATTCTCCTTTTATCATAGCTGGGCTTTTTGAAGATAAAGATCACAAACAAGAAAAAGACCATTCAATTGAAACAATATTATATAATTATTTTGATTCAATTTTTCCAGATAGTAACATTCTACCAGAAATTTTATCAGAAAATATAAGTGAATTCACAAAAAATACTCAAACAAAAGATGAAATTATTGACGATTTAAATTCCATAAAAGATAAAACTTATACAGAAAAACAAAAAAATATTATAAAGCTAATATCAGATAATATAACTTATTATGATTAGATTAACTACTAAAGACAAAATTAATCTAGTTCAATCCAGCAAAGAAGATAATCCATGGGATTACCTTACAGCCAATCACGCGAAAACAAAAGGAAAAATTAAAACATATATAAAAACTAGAACTCAATATCGATTGAAAAATGAAAATTTTTCATGCAGTTATTGTTTACTTTCATTATCTGATCAAAGAAATGATGCTTTTGATATTGATCATATTCTTCCAATATCTATAAAAAAATTTAAAAATAAAACATTCTCATTCAAAAATCTCTGTATTTCATGTTCTAGATGTAATAGGAGCATCAAATCTAATGATTTTAGTTTCTATATTGGAAACTCAAAAAAAGATAGCAACAAACCTTCTAATTATTTAATTATTCATCCCTTTTATGACAATATAAAATCTCATCTAAAGGTAAGACAAATAAATGATAATTCAATAAATTATCCAATTGTAATATATAAAATAATTGAAAATTCATCAAAGGGTCACAAAACATATGATTTTTTTAAGCTTGAGGAATTAGTTAAAGATACTTTACGAACTAATTTAGGAAAAAAAAGATAACATACGAAAATGTATATGAACAATTATCGAAGTTATAGCTTTGCAATGCGCATAACTGCGGCTGACACGCTCCGCTCGGGATTTTCGCCCTCGCTCGGCCTAAAGGCACATTGTCCTCTGGTATTCCCCCAAAAAACTGGACAATAAATTTGGATCTTCGCTAAGGAGAAACAGATGTTCCAAACACCAAAAGACTAC
>JAIXRB010000196.1 GCA_027485405.1 Leptospiraceae bacterium
GATCTTCAATGGTATCTCGAAAACTCTTCCTAGAGTCTCTAAACTCTAATGGGGCATCAGGTTGAATCACACCTACTTCCCTATAACCTTCGGGAGTCACTTCAGACCAATATCGAAACAAATAAAAACCACTCCCCCAGAAAATTACCACCCAAAGGAAAATGATTAAAAACTGTAACCATGTGACTGGTTTCAATGCCCATTTTTTTAAATGAACCCAATGAATCGAAAGCTTCTTTGCCAAGAACATCCAAGAAAATCTAGCAAAAAGTAAGCGAATAAACCGGAACAATAGATAAGAACCAAAGAAAAGAAAAACACTCAAGCCATATGCGCTGGCAAACTCGGCAGTTTGTGCTAGAATCACGTTTTCACCCACCACATTCCCCCAATACCAGGGAAAAACTTGAGGAGTAAAGAATTCAGAGAATAGAACAGAGAAACCCGCGAGAAAAGCTTTATGCTTTGGAACTTTTCGAATCAGAAAAGAAAAAAGCAAAAGAAAGACCGGGAATTTTAAATTTAAAAAAGCACCCGAAAGAAAAAAAATTGGCAAAGCAAGGAACCAAGGAAAGCCACCAAACACAGTGACCATATGGTAAATCCAATGAAAAGAACAGGAATAAAAAACTATACCAAATCCGATTCCATGTAGAAAGAGAATTTTCCATTGTCCCCGATACTGCTTTTCGATCCAAAACAAGGGAAATGGAGCCAACCAAGCAAAACTTGAAAAAGAAAAGGGAGCAAAAGCTAGTGCCGAAAAGAAACCTAGCCAAAGATAAGAAAAAAGGGAGGTCAAAATCTGCATTTTTACTCCCTTTTCTAATTTATACACCGAACAAAGATCTACGACTTATTATAGTTATTTGATCCACTCTGGACTTTCGTAAAGATCATTTTTCCAGCGGCAGTTTGGATGATTGAAGTTACAACAACACGAACTTCTTTTCCAACTAAATAACCACCGTTTTCGATCACTACCATCGTTCCATCTTCTAGGTAGCCAATTCCTTGGTTTTCGTCTTTTCCTTCTTTGATGACGGAAATTGGAAATTCTTCACCAGGTAGCACAACTGGTTTCAAGGCATTGGCAAGATTGTTTAGGTTTAATACACGAACACCTTGGAGCTCAGCTACTTTGTTCAAGTTAAAGTCGTTCGTAACAATGGCACCACCTGTATCCCGCGCCAACTTAACTAACTTTTGATCGACTTCACGAGTATCTGAATAGTCGGTGTAGGTGATTTTCACTTCAATAGATCCCTTTCTTTGCAATTTGTTCAACATATCCAAACCCCTTCGACCACGGGCTCTTTTGATTGGATCTGGAGAATCTGAAATCAACTGAATCTCGCGAAGAACGAAATTAGGCAAAATCAAAGGCCCGTCGATAAAGTGGGTATCTGCAATGTCCAGAATTCGACCATCGATCACCACAGAAGTATCTAGAATCTTGTCTTTGGTTTTAGATGCCTCACCGCCTTCCAATGCGGAAGTCAAAGAGAAGCCAGCAGGTCCCCCGCCACCACCAAAGATTCCCAATCCTGGTTTTTTTGCGAAACTTGTTCCCAATTTGATTCCAAACAAAAGGGACAGAAAGTAGACAAAAAGTGCTCCGGTGGTCCAGCCCAAGTCTTGGAGTAAGTTTGCCGGGTAGCTTGCAACGCCCAGACCGAGCAATGCTCCCACTAAAGCGCAAAAAAGATAATCAGCTTTCCATTCTGGGAAAAGTCGTTTCTCACCGAACTGGAGAATCAGTCCAGCTAGAAGCACAAAGACAGTGAAGAGAAGAGCTGTTAACAAATCTCTTGAGTCGAAGAAGAAAAAGAAAAAAGAAATCCCGGCGATCCCTAAGGAACCCAGGCTTTGTAGAAGTAGTTTCATATTCACAAATCCTAAAAGTCAGATTTGAGTCTTTGAGAAGTTATTCCAAATCTAAATCGTCGTCTTCTTTTGGTGGAGGTGGCGGAGCCATCCCTTGCACCGAAGCCGCTAGTACATCAGAAACAATATTTCCCGCCTCTTCTGTCGGGACGCCCTTACTCAGCGCGATTTCCATCTTCACTAAGTTGTAAGCACTCTCGTAGAGTTTTCTTTCCATGATCGAGAGTTCTTTGCCATAAGCTCGTTTGTATAGATTGCGACAAACATCTGCCACTTCAAATATGGATCCTGATTTGATCTTGTTCATATTGTTTTGGTAGCGGACTTTCCAATCCTCTTCGGTATCAACTTCATCTTTTTTCAAAAGGGTTAGAACCTTTTTAATGTCTTTTTTATCGATGATAGATCGAATACCGACGTCAATGGCACGTTCCACAGGAATGCTGACCTTCATTTTCGATCCTTGGATCTCCATGATGTAACAGTCTTTTTTCTTTCCTAGGATGAGCTTTTTAGCGACTTCCGTGACTTCCCCTACTCCGTGAATAGGGTAAACTACGTAATCTCCCACCTTGAATTTAGGCTCTTTGGGTTTTTCTATTTGTTTCTTTGTAGCCAAGTAGGTATAATAACTTCCAAATACTCTTACTTAGAGTATAAACCAGAAAAAGCGGTTTGTCAAGGCTAGACAAAAAAAATAGACTAATATCTGCCCAATTCAGGGAAAAAAGAACAACATTCCTAGAAGCGAATGGTTTTTACGGAAGCCTCAGAGAGTTCGGGGGAACTTTTTCGAATTCGTTCTAGGGCTTCTTTGGCATCTTCCATTTTATAGAAATATCCAGCATATAGTTTACCAGTAGAAGTGCGGAAAATTCTTCCTTTCAGAGACTCCTCTGCTGAAACCAGTTTCTTTCCAGTTTGGTTTGCTTCCTCTGGAGAAAAATCGCCTATTTGAACCATATAGTTGATCTGATCATTCTTAGGTGGAAATTTAAGACCAGTTGCAAATCCAGCCAATGAAGAGTCAGAAGAGCTAGATTCTGATGAATTGGAATCGATCTTTGGCTTTGAGTCCTGAGGTTCTTGGGCAATTGACCCTTTATTTGTCTTTTTTCCGAGATTTGCAAAACTACGTTCTTGTTTCTCTTGAAAAGTTTGCTCTTTTTGACTCAGCTGAATCCCAACTACCATCCCGGCAGTAAATAGAAGAATGGCGCCAATAACGAGGAAAAGCGGAGAGCTCAACTTTGGCGGACTTATCGGAAGGCTAGTTGTCGGGGATGAAAACACGGGAGGATTCGAACTAACCGCGGAAGGTCTAAGCCGTCTTGAATAATCGATATTTTGCATAGAATCCGAATTCTCTTTCTACAGACATCGGAATCTCAAAGGAAAAAATTCAGAATTTTTTAAGGAACTAGGGCTTAAGTTCAGCCCTAGTGAGAACTTGCGACGCTCTTCTTTTTAGAAATACTTTTTAGTCGGGAATTCTGGCGAAGGAAGAACTCGTGAAATAATGTCTCCCATCGAGAAAGCGAACAACAAAAGCAAAAAGGCAAATGCAGAAAGAAAGATGACTCTGTTGAGAAGGTTGTCATACTTTAAATGCATGAAATAGGCCAATACAAAGAAGGCTTTGCAAGAAGCGACTGCCATAGCAATGATCATGTTCCAACGACCCATATCGTAAAGAGAAACCCAGACAGTGATCACAGTTCCAACGAATAGTATACCTAAAACGGCAAGATAAGTAGAAATAGGAATGACATGGTGTTCAGCATGCTCTTCTTCTTCACCGTCTTCTACCCACATTGCAGAAGAAGAATGGTCTTCTGTATGTGTCTCTTCGCCTAATACGAATTTAAGAACTTTGTTTTCCTTATTTTCTTTTTTAAATTCATCAGCTCTTCCTGTTTGGAAGAATTGGGAGAACCAGTTCACAATAAAACCCACTATGGTAACGGTTGCAATGCCTGGAGCAAAGATACCGAACCCTAAAACTGGGGTTGCTACCGCGACGATAGCAATAAAGTAAAGACCATAATTGACAATATATTCCATGATTTAACTCCTTAACCGACCAGATACAATAAAGGGAATAAGTAGATCCAAACTAAGTCCACGACGTGCCAGAACAGACCTACACCTTCTACTGGTGTATAAAAAGCAGGTCCTACTGTTTTGCGCATGGATTTTACCATCACCCAAAAAATCAATCCGGCACCAGCTAGAACGTGGATTCCGTGCAATCCGGTCATTACAAAGTAAAAACCATAGAACATTTCCCATTTTGGTTGGGATATCACTGCTTGGAGTTTTGTGGCTTCTTCAGCTGAAACATGGTTTGCTTCCATAGCGGCTTTGTCTTTGAGTAGAGCACTTACTTTGGTTTCACATTTTTCTCGACCGCCGCCTTTTCCGCAAATCGGGTCGACCAACGAGAATTTTCCAGGAACAGTCCCTACATGAAACTTGTGCGTGTATTCGAAGTATTTCACTACCATAAAGATAGCGGCACAAGCGATCGTCAATGCGAGCATGATAGTTGCTAGTTGGTGTTTTCCTTTTTGCACATAACTGATAGCCGCCGCCATCGTAAATGAACTAAATAGAAGTACCACAGTGTTCACTGCACCGAGTTTCCAATCTAAAGTATGCGATCCGTTTTTAAACACTTCGGGATAAAGCGAGTGGTAGATTAGGTATCCTACAAAGAGACCCCCAAACATGAGGATCTCCGTGCAAAGGAAAAGCCAAATACCTTGCTTCGAGGAAGCATACTGATGGTCAGCACTTTTGAAATGGTGCTGGTGGTGGAATTCGCCTTGTGTCGTACTAACGGAAGTCATAGGGTCCTGCAGTTACTGTTGGAGTGTTGATAAAATTTTCATGAGGAGGAGGAGAGGAAGTTTGCCATTCGAGCGTTTTTGCACCCCAAGGATTGTCAGAGGCTTTTTCACCTTTGAGCAGTCCATGGATCATAGTAACCAGAACAACCAAGAATCCAGCACCGATCAACCAAGAACCGACTGTGGAAATCTGGTTCAGGTTTGTGTATTCTGGAAGATAGTCGAAGTATCGGCGAGGCATTCCCATCGCTCCGAGCACAAATTGTGGGAAAAAGGTAACATTAAAACCAGTGAAGATGAGAACCCAAGAGATCCTTCCACCCAATTCTGATGTCATTTTTCCAAACATTTTTGGGAACCAATACAATATCCCGCCCACAAGTGCCATCAGTGTTCCACCCACCATTACATAGTGAAAGTGAGCTACGACAAAATATGTATCGTGGAAGTGGATATCGATTCCAGTAGAGGCAAGAAAAACCCCAGTCAATCCACCTATTGTAAAAAGAAACATAAACCCAATCGCATAAAGCATAGGAGCCTCAAACGAAACCGTGCCCCTATACATAGTGGAAATCCAGTTAAAAAGCTTAATGGCAGTCGGAACCCCAACAAACATAGTGATCAAAGAAAAAATGATCCCAGCCAATGTGGATTGCCCAGAAACAAACATATGGTGTCCCCAGACCAAAAAAGAAACCGCGGCGATTGCTACCGAAGAATAGGCAATAGCTCGGTATCCGAAGATAGTCTTTTTGGAGAAAGCTGTTACTAGCTCAGATATCACTCCCATTGCTGGTAAAATCATAATATAAACAGCCGGGTGAGAATAGAACCAAAAGAAGTGCTGAAACAAAACTGGATCCCCGCCCAATTCTGGATCAAAGATTCCAACTCCGAGCGTTTTTTCTGCCACAATCAAAAGAAGAGTGATAGCAAGCGTTGGTGTAGCTAGGATCTGAATGATAGACGTAGAGTATAGGGCCCAAACCAAAAGAGGAATGCGATCCATACCCATGCCTGGCGCTCTAAGTTTGTGGGTTGTAACAATAAAGTTCAATCCAGTTAGAATGGAAGAGAAACCCATTGTAAAAGCCCCGAGGACTAAGAGAATCACACCATTTCCTGTTTTTGCCGTTGAATACGGAGTGTAAAACGTCCAACCAGTATCGACTTGGTTAAAATACATAGCGGAAGCCGCGAGAGCCGCTCCAGCCAGAAAGATATAGTAGGAAGCCAAGTTTAGCCTAGGAAAAGCGACGTCCTTTGCACCTAACTGAATTGGTAAAACAAAGTTTCCAAGGAAGGCGGGAATGCCAGGAATGATCACCATGAATACCATGATGGCACCGTGAAAAGTCATAAACTTGTTGTAGGTGTCCGGATCTAAGAGTGGCTCAGCTCCGAATTTTGCCAGGTGCAATCGAATGCCCATGGCGAAGAAACCACCGATCAAAAACAAGGTGGCCACCGTGACAAGATACATGATACCAATTCGTTTATGGTCTTTGGTTGTCATCCAAGACCAGATTCCGGACTGATGGTTTAGATAATCATGTCCTGCATGAACATCATGAGCGTGTTGTGTTTGAACTGAACTCATTTTCGTTACTCCTATTTTACAGTTTTAATGTATTCGATTAAATTCGCGACTTCTTCATCGGAAAGTTGCCCTTGGTAGATAGGCATTGCCGCTGGGTAACCTTCCACTATTTTTGCTGATGAAACCAAAATGGACTCTTTCAAATAGTTTTCGTCGGCAGAAGCAGATGTTCCATCTGCGAACTTGCGAGCCAGACCATAAACACCTTTAAATGTTGGACCTACAACTCGAGTTCCATCGAGAGAATGACAGCTAGCGCAACCCTTCTGAGCAAACAAAGCCTTTCCTTTGTCGGCTGGAGTATCTGCTCCTTTTTTCTCGGAATGGTACCAAGTGGCAAATTCGTCAGAAGGTACGACTTTGATCTTGATCATCATACCTGAGTGCTTGGTTCCGCAGTATTCCGTACAGAAAACAATGAATTCTCCTGTTTGATTTGGTTCAAACCAAAGCTCAGTGAATTTTCCAGGAATTGCATCTTGTTTTACTCGAAATGCTGGAACGTAAAAACTATGGATAACGTCCTTTGAAGTTAAAACTATCTTTGTCGCTTTGTTTACAGGAACAACCATAGGCTCGTTTGCTGAGCTATACATTTCTTTTCCGTTTTGGTAAGAATATGTCCAAGCCCATTGCTCTGCTGTTACGTGGATTTCATTGTCTACGACTTCGGGAATGATTCGCAGTTTATTGAAGATTACCATACCCCAATAGAAGATGGCGAGCATGATCAAAAGCGGAATGAATGACCATAAGAACTCTGCAAAGTTGTTGTGAGTGATATAGGCGGATTTTTGATCCACTGTAGTTCTTTTGAATTTAACTAAGAACCAGGTCATGCCACCTATTAGAATAACGAATGCAATCAGACTCGAGATGATCAAGAAAGCGTATAACATATCCACTTCTTTTGCTATCTCGGTAGCCTGAATTGGCATAAACGTGTTTGCTGTTAGAGTTGAAATCCAGTTCATCTAAGTAACCCCTCTCGGTAGATTTGTGTTGTTTTTTCGCCAGTTGACAATTAGGAACGAAGCGAGAACTACAAAAGTTAGACCGCCGCCGATTTGCATCATCCTGTATGCGTATATCGTATATTTATTTTTTTTGGGGTCAAATTGAAAACAAAATAAAGCCATTCGATCCACAAAAGTACCGATTTTACCGCCAGAAGCCTCAATGAGAGCCAGTTTCAAATCCGTTGGGTTCCAATCGATACCTTGAAAAATCCGCGAAACCTTTCCCTCTGGAGTCAACACATACAAACCACTGGCATGGATGTATTGTTGGCTGTCTTCGTCCCATCGATAACGGAATTGCAAGTCTTCGGTCAATCGCTGGATGGAATCACTGTCTCCGGTCAAAAGGAAAAAACCGTTCTCTGCTTCTTTTCGATCGTATTCTTGGAGGTAAGCCATGCGTTTCGGCAAAGACACTTCCTTGTCCTCTTTCGGATTTATCGAAAAAGCGACATAAGAGAATTCTTTGCCCGCAGTCCAATCCATCTTCCGCAATACCTTTGTTACCCCATTCATATGGATATTGCACAAGGTAGGACATTTAAAGTAAACTGGGGAGAGCAAAATGGGCTTCCCCTGGTTTCCTAAACTAGAAAGCTTCAGTGTCGCTCCCGTATGGTCTTGGAACGGAAGATCCCAATTTAAAGATTTGCCAGTGACATCGGAAAAACCGATGTCTTTCAGCTCTTTTGGGAGTTTGTTATCCTTGGTGAGATTGGCATGCGGGTCGTAGCCCAATAGGGATGTAGCTAAAAATAGAGTCGATATGGCGAGAAACTGGCTCGACTTCAATATCGTCTATTTGCTCGATTCATTTCCGTAGTTTTCACCTGGATTGCTAGGAATGCCTGGGTGAACAAAGGAAATATACACAAAGAAAAGTAGGTTTGCCGCTAAAGTTATTAAAAAAGTCCAGTAGCCAGCCTTGTTGTAAAGGTCGTTCTTGTTCATAAAATCCTGCCTTCTCTCTATATGACGACTGGCTTTAAATCCTCAAACAATTTTTAGTCTAAAAAATGTAAAATTATTTTCTGCAAAGAAAATGAAATCAGTTTGGATTTAAGGGTCTCCCATTTTGAAAATTTCAAAGCTTTATTATACGATTTCTGGTTTGATTCTTTTTAACCTACTTTACGGACCTTTAGTTCGCGCTACCGATTCGGGACTTGCCTGTCCAGATTGGCCACTCTGCCATGGAAAATTTGTCCCCGAGTGGACTTTTCAAATCTTTATGGAAGTTGGGCATCGCTATTATTCGGGGCTTTTGGGCCTTGTGGTTCTTGCTGGTTTTCTTTACATCGTCTTAAATCCGCAACGCAAAGCTAAGTTTGGAAGTCTTGCTCTTGTTTCTATGATTCTATTGGGAACTCAAGTTACTCTAGGGGCTTTGACCGTAACAAAGCTATTAAATCCAAGCACAGTTAATTTGCATCTTTTGAATGCCATTGCTCTTTTGACAGTGTGTTATACTATTGCCCGTATTGATTCTGAGAAAGCAGAATCAAAATGGAATTTCCGTCAACCAGGGAACTATTTACTTTTTTTTGTTTCCGCAATGATTGGTTATCAAATCATTTTGGGTGGGAAAGTAAGTTCGAATTATGCTGGTTTGGCTTGCCCTGATTTTCCATTGTGCTATGGTTCTTGGTTCCCGGAAATGGTGGGTCCCATTCGCTACCAAATGGAGCACCGCTGGTTTGCCTATCTTGTTTCGGCTTTGGTCTTGGGAACCACGGCATTTGGGATTTTTAATTGGAACAATCCACAGACAAAATTCTATTTAAAGATAAGTTCGTATCTGATTGTACTCCAAGTTGTGGTTGGAGCCTTGAACGTAATTTACCTGCTCCCTAAATTTCTTACTGCATTCCATACTCTCAATGCTGTTTTTGTATTCTTGGCATTTTACACTGCTTGCTTTTACCATTTCCGAACCACAAAATGAGCCATTACCTGAAAATCTGGAACCAATTGACGAAACCTAGGGTAAGTCTCTTAGTTCTAGCGACTGTATTGCCTGGGCTATTTCTAGGCGGAAAAGAAGCTCCGAGCCTTTCTCTTTTGGGTTTTACTTTGTTCGGTACTTATTTGATGGGATCTGCTTCTTTCATATTCAACCAGTATATTGAACGTGACAAAGATGCCGTAATGTATCGTACAAAAGGTCGACCTATTCCCTCTGGGCTTGTAAGCCCTGGGCAAGCTTTAGGCCTAGGATCGATAACTACAATTCTTGCCTTTGGCATTCTCCTTTACAAAGTAAATCTTCTGACAGCCTTGTGCGCATTTGGTGCTTTGATTCTGTATGTTTTCCTCTATACA
>JAIXRB010000077.1 GCA_027485405.1 Leptospiraceae bacterium
ACAGTAAATGTAACCGCAGCTTTAGGCACGGCAAAAGACATTGTTTCTTTTGGATTTTCTACTCCTTCTATCTTGGGCAATATTTCCGGAACCAATATTGCTGTTACCGTTCCCTTTGGAACGGACGTGACAAATCTTGTGGCTACATTTACGATCTCAGGAGTTTCGGTAACAGTTGGAGGAACACCACAAACAAGCGGAGTAACTTCAAATAATTTTTCAAATTCAGGTTCAGTTCCAATTGAATATATCGTAAGAGATGTTGGCAACAATCCTAAATCCTATTTTGTAACTGTGACAATTACCAGTTCCGTGGATTCTGCCATCGTCAATGGTAGCTTTCAGTCAGGAACAATTAATAATGTAACAACGTCTACTACGGCAACCCTTTCTCGAGCTGTTGATTTAACAAAGACTTTTGTTTATTGTGGTGCTAAAATAACTGGATCGGCCTTAAGATTAAACCCAACTTGTCAGTTGTCAGGCCCTACCACAGTAAGTATTTTTATAGGAGATGGAACATCCACAAATACTGTGAATTGGTATGTTGTAGAGTATGCCAATGGAGTGACAGTTCAGAGAGGTTCTCAAGCCATTGCTTCTGGCTCTAGCTCAGCAGCTATAACGATAAATTCAGTGAATCTATCAAAATCCTTTGCTCTTGTAACATCTCGAACGACCAGCGGTGCTAATAACAATGATGAACAAAGAACTCTAACTGCTCGTTTGACAACAACAACAAACTTACAATTGGCTAGACAATCGACTGGTATCGACTTAACCGCTGAGTGGCAAGTGGTTGAATTCACTGCGGCTAATGTTCAGGCTGGCATAAGTACCATAGCCAATGGAATTTCTTCAACAACTGCATCGATCACTTCTGTAAACACCTCTAAATCATTTATGTTCTTTAGCTATAATGGAGGAAGCAGTCAGGGTGGCGTTGAATTAAATTTATATACAAGAGGAACGATTACAGATGCAACCACGCTCACATTTACTCGACGCGGAACTAATCAAGCTAACAATATTGCCTGGTTCGTGATTGAAATGACAGATGGAACTACCGTACAAAGAGGGAGCAGTACGGGAACTACAAGTTGTTCTAGTTCATGTACGAATGGAACTCATCTTACTATAAATCAAAACATAAGTTCCATAAACATGAATAAATCTATGATTATCTGGTCTAATGACACGCAGACAGGAGATTCTGGTGCGACCACACAAGATTCGGGAACTTATTCCGCAAAATTTAATTCTGCGACTGAAATCCAATTCGAGAGGCAAAACGATGAATTTAATTTCGCGACCATCGATTGGTTTGTAGTCCAATTTCAGTAACAAATACCGAATAACACATTTTACCTGACCCTGACTGCACATAGCCTTGCTTCTTTAGAATATCCAAACCTTTAGGCGTGTATTCGGATTTGCCTTTGGAACTAGTGTAACAAATTTAGTCCTACATTTACTAGCCCTGTTACATATTTATTTAGAGCTGGAAACGGAATAACGCAATCCTATTTTGCAACGGTATCCATTGCCAGTTCAGTGGATTCTGCTATCGTAAATGGTAATTTTAAATCCGGAACTCTGATTAATGTTAGCACAACAACTACGGCAACTTTGTCTAGAGCTGTTGATTTAACAAAGGCTTTTGTTTATTGTGGTGCTAAATTAGCGAGTTCAGACCTAAGTGTTTTTACAACTTGCCAGCTTACTGGACCTACAACGATAAGCATTGTGACTGGTGGAGGAACTTCGACAAACACTTTAAACTGGTATGTCATTGAATATGCGAATGGGGTACGAGTTCAGAGAGGCTCGCGAACCTCTAGTACTTTGCAGACAATTGATGGGCAAAGAACCTTAATCACTCGGTTGACAACAAGCACAAATCTCCTACTGCAACGACAAGCGACAGGAATTTCTCTCACGGCGGAGTGGCAGGTCGTCGAATTCAGTGCCGGTAATGTCCAAGCTAGATATGCAGAAATTCCAGGGGGAGCGAGCTCAGTTACAGACACCATACTTTCTTCGGTGGATACCTCTAAATCGTTTTTGTTTTTCAGTTCTAATAGAGCGAACAGCCAAAACGGTGTGGAGTTTGATCTTTATACCAGAGGAACAATTACCAATCCAACAACTGTGACTTTTCGTAGGAAAGGAACAACCGGAGTAAACCAGGTAGCATGGTATGTGATTGAAATGACCGATGGAACGAATGTCCAAAGAGGCACTACAAACGTCGGGGGTGCAATTACAACTGAAGTACAAAGCATTACAAATGTGAATGTAGGAAAGTCTATGATAGTTTGGACCAATGACACTGGACTAAGTGGAATAAGTAGCCACCAGGACTCAGGTACCTTTTCCGCTCGGTTTTCCTCTTGCACGCAAATCGAATTTGAGAGACAGAATTCGGAAAGCAATCCTTCTTCCGTTGACTGGTTCGTAGTGGCTTTTCAATAGTCAGTTCAACAAGTTAAGTCTATTAAAAAAGCCTAAACTCGTGATTTTTTTTTGAAAAAGAGAGAATTGCCCTTTCAAATATCGTTAATTATAATGGAGAACAGAGAGAAATAGAAAGCCACGTTTCGTAATGAAAGCCCTTCGATTTTTCTTAGTTCTTTTTTTGCTTTGTCTCAGCCAATGCCGTACATTGCAAGCGCCTTCTATACTTTTGTGGCTCTTCACTTTGTTTGGGCAGACTCCGACTTCTCAAGGAGAAATCAAATCCCAAATTGAAAGTGGTCTTTTTACAAGTGAATCAGGAAGGGAAGTTCAAATCTCTGTAAGTTTAAGCGTAAGGCCTTCCTCTCAAGTTCGAGTTGGTCCAATTACAATTAGCGATCCAACGGAGGGAGTCCTTAGATCAAATGAATTTTTAAATTTTGACTCCACTAATTGGAACGTTGAACAAATCATTCGGGTAGCAGGTGTCGATGATAGTTTGTCAGATGGGAACATACAATACCAAGTTTTTTTAGGAGAATTTGTCACAGAAGATCCGCAATATTTAAGCAGAGCAACCACTTCTTTTACTCTAGTCAACACGGATGATGAATCTTCAGGCGTGGCCGCAAATCCAGTAACAGGTCTTACTACAACTGAAAATGGCGGAACCGCAACTATATCTTACGTTTTACAAACTAAGCCTTTCCGAAATGTGACAATAAAGGACTTTAAATCTTCCCTAACAACAGAAGCTACGGTTGAAGACGTCACATTGACATTTACTCCAGAAAATTGGAATACACCTCAAAAAGTAACCGTAACTGGAGTTCGAGATTTTATCATCGATGGAACTAAGTCTTATTCGATCTCTGCAGGAATTACAAATTCCGAAGACCCGTCGCAAAATGGAAAATCTGTTCCTGTTACTCAAGCTACTAATGGAGACTCAGATGCGGCTGGCTTTACCGTAACCACAGTTGGCCAAGCTATCACAACAGAACAAGGAGGGCAAGCGGAGTTTAAAGTTGTTTTGAATTCAATTCCAAAAGCAAACGTTGTCGTACCTACCTTAACTTCTTCAAACACTGCAGAGATTTCTGTCACTCCAGGTTCACTCACTTTTACACCTAGCAATTGGAATACACCCCAATCTGTTATTGTAACTGGAATCAATGACTTTGTGGCAGATGGTGATAAGTCCGTATTTATCAATTCTTCCAATACTACATCCACAGATCAAAACTATAACAATATAGCTGGGCCAAACTTTCCTTCAATCACGAACCAAGACAATGATACCCGTGGTTTTACCATCAGTCCAACATCGACTGTAACAATATCTGAGCTAGGTGGTTCTCAAGTGTATCAGGTTTCTTTGACTTCTCAACCAATTTCAGGGCAATCTGTTCGGATCACCGGAATTTCAACGAATAATGCAAGCCTTATTAATATTACTCCTAATACTCTAACATTTGATGCAACAAATTGGAATGTTCCTCAGACCATAACCGCATCTAGCATCAATAACAATGTTGATGAAGATACTCGAACGGTGCTGATTAGCTTTGGATCTGTAGACACAACTTTGGTTGGTAGAGACGTAGGGTATGATACCATTTCGGTTTCAACAGGTAGAACGATTTTTGTAACAGATGAAGACACGGCGGGATTTACAAAAAACCCGGCAACCGCACTTGCCGTAGACGAAAACTCGGGACCCTTGACCCAAACATTTACCGTGGTATTGAATAGCGAACCGACTGCGAACGTTTCGATTCCCTCCATTGTTTCAAGTAATACGGCGGAAATAACGGTGAGTCCATCCTCTTTATCTTTTACTCCCGCCAATTGGAACACGCCTCAAACTGTAACAATTACCTCAGTGGTGGACGGAGCCATAGATGTTTGCAATCCGCAACCCACTCCTCCTGCACTTTGTCCACCGACTGCTGTTCAAATTTCATTTGCGAATGCCGTATCAGCAGACTCGAAATATTCTGGGTTTTCCATACCAGTTTCCAATGCAACAAACAATGATAGTGGAGCTCCTTTCATTCGATTGTCCTCGGCGTCGGAGGCTTCAGCAAGTTTCACGGAAGGGACAGTCTATACTTTTTCTATCAGCCTCTCCATACTACCAGGTGCCAATGTTACAATCGGGCCTATTGTAAGTTCAGATTCTTCAGAATTTGTACTTTTAAATGATTCAAATGCAGTGATAACAAATCGAACGATCGTGTTTACAAATACTTCAGACAATCCCATTTCTTGGTCTGGAAATACAAGCACCAGTTCCTTCAATGTTCCTCAAGTGATCCGAATTCGAGCTGTCAATGATAGCTTCGATGATGGAAATGTAACTGCAACAATTCAGATACCAGTTGCAAGTGGATCGTTCTACGCAGGACAGCGCCCCCAACAAAATCTTACCGATTTTCCTGGTTATTTGAATAGCACAGGAAATTTCACGTTGACGAATGTAGACAATGATACAAGAGGAATTGTATATTCTTCTTCTACTATCTCTGTTACGGAAGGAGGATCTGCTACTTTCACAGTGAGACTTAATTCTGCGCCTTGCGGTACAGGGGCAACAGCTCCCGAAAATTGCGCTTCAGCGAGTGTGGGGATCAATCTAAACCCTGACACTGTTCCAAGTGCGGATTCCACTCAATATGTTTCAATAACACCTTCTTATTTAGAATTTACAAATGCTAACTTCAGTAATCCTAGAACAGTAACAATTGTAATGGGTGATGATAGTATAGATCAGTCGTTAACACAAACGTATTTTTTTCGACCTACCGTAGTAACGGTCGGAGGCATTACGACGGATTATAATTCACTGACTCCTGGAAATATTACGATAAATGTATCAGACAATGACAACCCAGCCGCAAATAATAAAATTGTCTTTGTCTTACAAGGAACCAATGCGGCTGTGACAGCCGAAAACGGGATCGAAACTACATACTCTCTCAGCCTACGCCATAGACCGTTAACTGGGAATACTGTAACTGTTCGAGTTTCATCGACGAATATAGCGGAGGGAAATATTGTGGAAGCTAATGGAACTTCCGTCGCCTCTAATCGTGACTTCACTTTCACACATACTACCTGGAATCATACCCAAGATGTCAGGATTCGCGGCGCACCAGATAATGGGGATTCTATAAATGCTAACTATACCGTGAATGTTGAGGTACTTGCTGGAGGCGAGGTGGGAACATTGCCTTCTTGGTATACAAGCTATAACAATTCTTCGGGCACTCCAGCTACACTTGTAAATTACAATGTAAATGCGACTCCAATCACTGTTGGTTTGCCTTCCAGTACGACAGTTTCTGAAGCTGCTAGTGCAACCTATGTTTATTTCTTTTTGGCTAGTGCACCTACTCATGATGTAACTATACCTATATCAAAAGATACTAACTTTCCCTGTCGTTTGTTTACTTCACCCAATGTAGATCAATTTCAATTGGATATTGGAAGCACAACCGACAATGAAACAGGAAATTTGGTGATTACTCCAACCAATTGGAATACTTTAGGACCACACAATCGAATCACTGTTACTCCAACTAATGATGCAGTTGATGATGGAGATATTTCTTGTACAATTACAACGGGTGTCGCCACAAGTTCAGATGCCACCTTTGATACTTATAATCCAGATGATATAACATTTTCATTCACAGACAATGATACAGTTGGAATAACAATTGCCCCTACAGATTCTTCTTTAACTTCCAATTCTGGTGCCAGGACTACTATCACAATTCATCCAGCGACTCAGCCTTTAGCGGATATAACAATCACTGTCGCTTTATCCCAAGCATACGGAACAATTACTTCCGCTAATTCTTTTGTCTTTACACGCTCGAATTATACGACTGCTCAAGAAATTACTATTGAGGGATCACCTACTGGAGTAACGACTGACCAAACCTATGCTGTCACCTTTTCGTTTTCCGGGACGGAACCTGACACTGGAGCAGGAACTGGTCGAACCACAAACGGGGGATTTTACGCCGGGCTTCTTAATTCTCCTGGGGTTCCACTCTCTCGAATCATAACCCATGTTCATAATCTTTTTGATATTGTTCCTTGTGCAAATCTCTCTCCTGCGGCGTGCGGTACTAACGCCAATGCAAATGGAGGTTTAGTAAGTTCACAGAACCTAACTACGACAGAAGCAGGAGGACTGGCTCGATTCCAAATTCGACTTAGAGCAAGGCCAACAGGGAACGTCACAATTCCGGTACGTACCTCCAACACTGCGGAAGGAACTGTTTCTCCGGCATCATTGACTTTTACTAGCGGTGATTGGAACAACTATCAGAATGTTACCATAACTGGGGTGGATGATAGTCCTGCAACTGCTGACGGGAATGTAAATTATTCTATTTTTTTTGGAACCACCCAAGGAAACGTCGACCAAATGTCTTCAACAGATTCGGCTTTCAATGGCAATACCTTGCCTGGTATCGCCTTACCCAATGTCCCCGTCACAAATAATGACAATGAAGTAGCAGGGATCACAGTGTCGCCTACAGCGGGAAGAGTGACTACTCAAGCAGGAGGAACCACAACATTTACTATTGTTTTGAATTCGAGACCGCTATCGGATGTAGTGATTGGACTTTCGAGCAGCAATACTTTTGAAGGAACTGTTTCTCCTGCGTCATTGACCTTTACTAACTCGTGCCCGGGTGCAGGTTGTTGGTCAACGCCCCAAACAGTTACAGTTACTGGGCAAGACAATGGTGTATTAGATGGTCCTACAACGTATCAAATTGTAACAGCCCACGCAGTGAGTACAGGAGCCTATAACACAATCAATGCCGTGGATGTCTCAGTAACAAATACCGAATAACGCATTTCCACTAGTCTTTACTGCACATAGCCCTGCTTCTTTAGAATATCCAAAGCTTCGGGCGTGTATTCGGATTTGCCTTTGGATAGCCGCAACTCCTCTCCTCTCCGCCAAATCTGGATCAGAAGACTGCTGTTTTTGTTCGAATCAGCTCCAGAACCATTCCAAAGTGCCTCACAGTTTTGATTGCAATACTCAGGATTGATCCCAAAAGTTCCCACTCCCCACAAAGAAGTGGGAAGCCTAGCCCCATTTCTAAGAATCTGTACTTTAGGGAATACGGTGTCAGGATACACTTGGAATGAGAAGTTGTTCGACTTGGCTCCATCCACAATCCATTGTTTCGCGGTCTGACGAGTCAAAACAGGTTCTCCCGAAAGCAATCGAAGCTCCCCGGCATCTATATTGATCTGAAGGGAGACCATTTCGTCTTTGCTAGTTTTCTCGGCTACACTCTTGGAAAAATTTACAAAGTATTCGGAAATAGGAGGTTCTAATTTACGAAGGTTACTGTGGAGAAAGAAAATTTTTTCTTGGAGCAAAGGCTCAGGCAGAAGGGAAATCTGAGTTGGTTCCATCACTTTTACTGGACTCTCTTGGTTCGGATCTTTATCTGCATTGTAGTAGAACAAAGGTTCCTTTCCGACAACGAGGGATTCCCAAAAAGACCCTTTCTTATGAAAACGGTACGATTTTTGCAAAAGCCAGTCAGAGCCTATTCCGATGCCTTGCGTGAACCTAGTCTCTCCGTAGTACGGGCGCTTGCTCCAATCCTGACTCTTAGTATTGGATTCCCAAAAACCAGAAAGATCCCAGCCATCCAACGAGGAAGATTGCTCATATTTGCTTCCCGTTAAATGAATAAGAGTCGGAAAAATATCCACGCTTTGGGTTCTCGCAGTGAACTTCCTCCCTTGCATTTGGTTTGGGATCTTCAATAAAAAAGGAACATGGATGTTTTCCAGCAAAAGATCCGAACCATGTCCGAAGTAGGTATCAGTTCCAGTAAACAAAGAAGTTGCATGTTTGGGATTCATCACCTCACCGTGGTCTGCCGTAACCAACAGAATTGTGTTTTCCCAAACACCAAGGTTTTTCAGTTTTTCAAAAACCTTTTCCAATTCCTCATCTACGTAGGACACTTCCCCTAAATAATTTCGTTTCAGTTCTACCAGATCTTCTTCTGTCTTCACACGAGCCAAATGGTTGGCTGGAGGTGTGTAGGGTTTGTGCGGATCATTGTAGTTTAAGAACAAAAAGAAAGGCTTCCCCGATTTTTGAACTGAAAAGTCGTCTAAAAATCGAATGGTCGCCTGTGTGATCTTTGGTGTGTCATTGGATAGATTGGAAAAATCCTGAACTGTTTCAAACCCGCAATTGACGCCCAGTCCATTTTTGTTAGTCACAAAGGGATTGTTTCCAATCATGATTGAATAGTATCCGTTATTCGATAAGATTTCAGGGAGCTTGGGTATCTTGGATCTTTGAAATCCTTCGGCTTCTTCTTTTGGGGTTGCATAGTCCCAAAGGTTTACGGAACTCCGAGAGGCATACTGCCCTGTAAAAAAAATCAGGGTCGAAGGCCTAGTCCAAGACGCATTGACCAAATGGTTTTCAAAGGTGAATGCTGATTTTTGAAGCTTTTCTAGGTTTGGTGTCACTCCATACCGTCCGATTACATCGGCACGAAGAGAATCGATAACTACAAATACTACATTGGGCCTTTGAGTGGCATCGTCTTTGCCAGATTCAGACGATAAAGAAACAATGCTGGTAGGAAATTCCGTTTTCGACTTTGGTTTCCCGAAATTTGAATCCCAAAAGTCAACGACTCGGCAATTGCCGTAAGAGATAAATAAAATAAATGCGAGGAAAATCCTCCTAAGACTCAATCTCAAACATCTGCAAAGCGGTAAGCCAAACCCCAATGAGAATAAATCCAATCCCAATCCATTGCGTAACCGTTAGTTTTTCCTTGAAAAAATATGCCGAAGCCATTAAGACCAAAATAAAGCCAGAGGAAGTAAATACTGGATAGGCAAGGGAAAGTTTCAATCCCTTACCTAAAACAAATTTGTATCCCAATAAGGCAAATCCAAAGGCAACCAAGCCTGCTACAAAGTAGGGGTTTAGGACGGTTTGCACTAGAGCCATAAATCCTGTTGCCTCGTCTTTTGCCGCGCTTGGCAAAGCCGAGGTTTTGATCAAAATGTTTGCCAAAGCGTTGAAAACAACAGCAACACAAAAGACAAGAACTACATTCAATTGCATGAATTCTCTTCCTAGATGTTGACTGCTTCGCCCAGTACTGCCGCGGCGGCTTCCATAATCCCTTCAGACACAGTTGGGTGGGCATGAATAGTTTGAGCCAATTCTTTCACCGTGAGCTCCATGTTTGCACCTAAAGTCAATTCTGCGATAAGCTCCGTTGCACCACTTCCTATGATATGGGCTCCTAAAATCTCACCATGTTTTTTATCGCTGATGATCTTAACCATACCTGTTGTGTCACCCTGTGCCTGAGCTCTACCACTTGCCGTAAAAGGGAACCTTCCAATTTCTATGGATCTACCCTCGGCAAGAGCTTTTTTCTCTGTCATGCCCACGCTAGCCACTTCTGGATGACAATATGTACAACCAGGAATGTAAGAATAATTCAAAGGATGGACTTCTAAATCGTGGGGGTTTCCCAGAGAGATGGAAATATGTTCTGCGGCACGAACTCCTTCAGCGCTTGCCACATGGGCTAGAGCAGGAGTTGGGATGCAGTCTCCAATCGCGTAAATATGAGATACAGTGGTTTCATAGTGAAGCCCCACTTCGATAAATCCATTTTTCGTTTTGACTCCCAGGCCTTCCAGCCCCAGATTAGAAGTATTAGGTGAAATACCTATTCCAACAATGACTTTGTCAAAGGTCAGTTTTTCTTTCTTTGCCGATGCTCTGTCTTGCAAAGTCAGCTCAACCGCATTGCCATTGATTTGCGCGGACTCAACGCCCGTATTTAAAAACTGTTCGATTCCTCGTTTTTTGAAACTCTTTTCAAGTACGCCTGAAATTTCATGATCTTCGTTGGGAAGCAGGTGTTCTTGGAATTCGATCATAGTAACTTTGGAACCCATGGTCGCGTAGAAATCAGCAAACTCAACACCGATGGCTCCTGCTCCAATGATTGCCAATCGTTCGGGGGCTTTTGGCTCAACCATTGCCTCTCTGGCCGATAGCACAAGCTTACCGTCAAATGGGAGAAAGGGGAGTGGTTTGTTTTTTGCTCCCGTAGCAATGATAAAATAGTCACCCGTTACTGTATAAGGATCTCCCGATTCTGGTTTCACATCGAGAACCTTAGCTGATTGAAACGTTGCTGTGCCCGGAAGAACCGTGACACTGTTTTTCTTCATTAAAAACTCGACACCTTTTGCCATTTGATCTGAAACAGATCTGGATCTCTTGACGACCTTTGCAAAATCAGCGGACACATTGCTTGCTACAAGTCCAAACTGATCAGCTTTTTTCAGATGTTCTAAGACATGCGCGCTTTCTAACAATGCCTTTGTGGGTATGCAACCCCAATTGAGGCAGACCCCACCCATTCTTTCTTTTTCAACAACAGCTACGGATAGTCCGAGCTGTGCGGCTCGAATAGCGGCTACATAGCCCCCAGGTCCCCCACCAATCACTACCAATTGAAATGTTTTGTTTTCTGCCATGCCTGCCCTCTCCTTAAAATTTCTTTACGATTTTGTTTTTCGTCAAGACCTCTTTTTCGCTAGGATGATCATCCTTGCCCCGGTCTTGAGGTATTTTTCTTCTGTATAACTTCCAAAAACATTCAAAATTTCAAATTTTGCCGCATGCAAAAACTTTTCCACCTGTGGGTAGGAAAACACCCGCATCGTATGTTTGTCTTTTAGGTCTTTTTGGTTTAAATTGTAGATATAATTCACTTCCACGATAGAAATGTCATCTTCTCGTGTCATACGAAAACCACGGTTTCTACGGATTGCCGTGTCCCCTTGCCTAACATTGCTAACAGTAGTAATGGGTTTTCGTTTGATTCGGTGGATGGGGTCCGAATTCCAAATTTCTAGAACCAGAAGCCCTGCTTGTTTCAGATTTTTCTGACAGTTTCTTAGAAAATCCAGAACAACTTCGTCCTCTAAGAGGTAGTTAAACGTCCCAAACAGACAAATCACTGAGTCTACTGCCTGTTTTATGTAGAACTCTTCCATTTTTCCTTCTGTGAATTCACAGTAAGGATATCTTTCCTTTGCGATTTCTAACATTTTGGGACTAGCATCTACTCCCATCGGCTTAAACCCAAGGGCAAACAGTTCTTTGACATGCTCTCCCGTTCCACACCCCATATCAACGACCGTGTTTATCTTATGTCGCTTGAACTGTTCTCTTAGAAATGAGATCTCATCCGAAAATTTGCGCCCTGCTTCTTCAATAGTAAAGTAGTATTCAGCGAGTTCTGAGTAGAGCTTCATTTCTTTTGCTTTTTGTTTAATGATTCAGGGAAACCGAATCTAATCCGTAATATAGAATAACGGCATGCGTGAGATGAAACGATATTCTATTCCCTTACTTTTTTTTCTTTTTGGACTCTTGTCTCATTTTTGGTTTGTTTTCAGTGGAACAACTCTGCTTCTTCTGGGAATCACAAGTTTACTGATGGGACTCTTTGTCTGGGCTTTGTCTGAAATTTTAAATATCAAAAAAGGTAGCCCAGAAATAGTAAACTTAGAAGAAGAAACCTTTGAACTCCAAGCATCTAACGAAACACTCAGTGCAAATGAGCAAAAAGAAACTCCTTCCTTTTCTCCCTACTTCCAGAGAAAATCCACTGAAGACATCATAGATGACATCCAAAGCAAACGGGCAAAAACATCCTTTATTGATATTGTCACAACCAACCGCTTCCCTCTGCCTTCAGAAATCTCTCAAGCTGTCTACTACTACCCAAAGAGTTCGCAATTCCATGAATGCCTATGGCAAAAAAAGGATCTTTTGATTGCTTCAGAGGGCGATGGACTTGAAATTCCAGAACTTGTCTCTTTGAGACTGTGGGACGGATTCGTTTGCCCAGCCGAAGATGGAGTGGTTTTTCTTCCCTTATCGACAAACGGAATTATCTTTGGCGCGGTTCGGATTGAATTCAAAGAAGAGTTTCAATCGGTTGCAGAAAGCTCTGGTGAAAGCCTCTTAGAAACTTGGAAACCTCTTTCGGAGGCATTGTATGATTTCTATGTTTTCGAAAAACAAAAGACAAATCTAAAATCCCTTCTCTATTCCCAAAAAACAGCTAGAAATCAGGCTATTGAAAGCTTTGCTAAAAAACGAACCCAAACTTTGGTGTCGCTTGCTTTTGGAAAAGGACAAACACATTTAGCATTGCTGTTAGATGATTTCTTATTCGAGTATTCGGGGCTTGGGGTTCGTCTTTTTGAAAATGGGAATGAAAGCTTTTGTTTGTTTATTGATTCAGAAGACTTAAATCGGTTTTGCAAAGCTATCCAATTCTTTGCCGATGACGCAGACCTCAATGGACTGGACTGTGAAATTGTTATGGGTTTTGCAGATTCTAAAGCAGAAGGAACAAAGCTGGAAAACTGGTTTGAAAAATCAACTGCCTCTTTAAAAGAAAGTTTGAGCTACCTCGCCGCCTAGATTATGGATCCTCTGTTAGATGAAAAATTCATCCTGACTGTCTCAAACATATTGCCAGAGCTAACAGAAGATATATTGAAGATTCAAGCAGTTCGAGAAGCCTATGGCCCATCCAAAAACGAAGGGCTTTGCTTTGAAAACTGTACCCAAGTAGATTTTAGCGGAGACCTAAATGGGTCTTTGTTTTTGGGCTTAGATGGGTATACAAAGCTAAAACTCCTTCCACGCATTGCAAAGTCGTTTCACCTAGACCCTACAACAAAATCCAATTCGGCAACAATCATGCTGGACTTTGCCAATGAAGTTAGCGTCAACCTGATCGAAGAAATGCAGTTCGGGCAATACAAGATTGAGAGCAAACAACCTCAAAACCGAAATCACAAACTGGTTCCCATAGACCAAGAGAGATTTCGCCAGTATATATTGATCTTTTTCTTAAAAGAGGAATTGGAACAGCTCTACTTAGGGAGACTTTATGTCGTTTTATTGCTGGAAAAATTTTCGATTCCTAGAAATCCTTTCCGAGAATGATCCCTCACCTTCAGGCGATTCCATTGGTTTTAACCTATGGCGGACTGGCAAAAGACCGCAGAGTTAGCGTTGAACCCATTTCTTTGAAAAACAGCAAAAAAGCAAGGCTCTACTATCCCCAAAAATCGATCAAAGAAAAAAACCCTGGCATTTACTTCCAACATGGGATGAATCATTTGGGCATTGATGACCAAAGAATCACAATGCTCGCCGAAAGCTTGGCGTATTCGGGTTTTTCTGTGGTCATCCCCGAGTTGGAAGATATCAAAGGACTTCGGTTTACTTTAGAAACAATCGATGACATTGAAAAACTAGGCAAAGAACTGACAGAAAACAAAACCTGGTTTGATGGAAAGCGATTCGGATATTTTTCTGTTAGCTTTTCTAGTGGAATGGGACTAGTGAGTTTTTCTAGACCATCCATTGCCAATCGCATCCAATCTCTAATGGCTGTTGGAACCTACTGCGATTTCAATGATACCTACCCCTTTGTCTTTCAAAATTACAAGTACGATTCGTACGGTGTTCTTATCCTCTTCTACAATTACTATGATAGCTTAGAACCCAAAATCGGAAAAGAACTGAAACCAGTATTCTTTGCCGCGGCTTTGGACAATGCAAATCTGAGAACTGGAGACGATGCACTCTACCCCAAGCTTTTACTGAAATGTTCCTCTGTTGCCCAAGAGGTTTTTCAAAAACTGTTAAATGAAGAATCGTACAGATTAGAAATCGGTATGGCAATGAAAGAAAAACATCCAAAGAGTTTGATCGATAGTTTGAGCCCGGCAAATCAGATCGGTGGTTTACAATCCCCCGTTTCCCTTTTGCATGGGGTGGCTGATCCTGTGATTAGTCCTTTGGAAATGCAAAAATTATCAATGATTCTGAAAGCCAAGGGACATAAATTCGTAGCTCGAACATCTAGTGCGCTCACCCATGGAGACCAATTGCCCTTACACACTCAGATTTTAGGGGTGCCGGCACTATTAGAGACCTTCGGGTCCTTCTTCCAATGGTTACGAAATTAGAATAAATTTGTATCAAGTTTAAAACCTTTCCGATATTCTAAGTATCGTGGCAGAATCAGCTAATTCAGAACCCTTAGAATTCAATTTGGAGCGCGGTCTCCGAGTCCAAGCCTCTGAAGATGGCCTTACCGCAACTATTATTGCAAAACCAAAATACCTAACTGGTGGCGGTGACATAAGTTTGGCGATGCTTATGGAAGCAATCGACAAAGCTGGAATCAATAGAGACCGTCTCGACCTAACAGCCACAGAAAAGGCTGGAGCCTCCATAGATGCGGAAGTTCGAAAACCAAACAAAGATCTCAATGCTCAATTTGAGTATGTAATAGCAAACGGAATTCCAGCTAAAGAAGGAAAGAACGGCTGGATCAAATTCTACTTTCCTCGCGCACAAAGAGTAGTTTTAAAAGAGGATGGAAGTGCCGACTTCAGAAATATAAATAAATACGTCCACGTAAAAGAGGGAGAAATCCTAGCGACTTTGTTTGAAGGAGTGGCCGGTGAACAAGGTGTTGATGTAACTGGCAAACCTATCTACCCAAAAGCAATCGACAAACCAAGCTTAGTCCTCGGAAAAAACGTTCTTTCCAAAACCAAAGAGGATCCAGAAAACCCAGGCATTCTTTTGAAAGAGTATTTTGCCACTCTGAATGGTGCCGTTTTTTCCACTGACAATTCTCTAGCTGTATCCCCCGAACTCAGCATTGATACGGATGTTGGTCTAGGCACAGGAAACATCAACTTTGATGGAACGATCCGTGTCAAAGGCACTATTGTTGAAGGCGCAAACGTTGTCTGCAATGGTTCCTTGTACATTGATGGAAACGTGGAAAGCCCAGACGTAACTGTTGGCGAAGACCTAGAAGTCAAAGCCGGAATCAAAGGAAAAGCAAGAGGAAACGTAATCCGTGTTCGCGGGGAACTGCGAGCCAAGTTTATTGAAAACTCAGTCATCGAAGTAGATGGAGATTGCATTGTAGAAAACTTCATTCTAAATTCAAAGATTCTTTGCCTAGGCTCTTTGATTTTAAGCGGAGATAGTTCATCTTTGGTTGGGTCTGAAATTATGGCTTACAAAGGAGTCACCTTAGCTACGCTAGGATCTTCAGCCCAGTTGGACACAATCATCGAAGTTGGGTTCCATTACAAAAACGATAGATTCTTTGTGGAAGGAACAAACCGACTTTCTCAGTATGAAAAAGAACTAGAGACTGTTCTCCCGGAGATTCAAAAGATCAAAGAAGCTGTGCAAAGGGCTAGAGGAAAGGTAGACGAATCCAAAAAAGCTAAGTTCAAAGAAGTGTTTGATGCCTATCAAACTAAAATGAAAACTGTTGAGCTTTTGAAGGGAAAAGTGGAAGAACTAAAACTCTCTCGTTACAACCCAGAACCTGTTAAGGTTGTTGTTCGCAACACAGCTCATCCAGGTGGGATCATTCGTTATCGAAGACAGATCGAAAAAATCACAAAGCAACAGTCGGCTTTTATGATGCAGTTTACCTCAGGCCAAGACAAGGCAATGATGATGGCTTGGAAACCCAAGTCATAAGATCTTTTCTAGTTTCTCGACTTTAGGTACTATCACATAATGGCAGTAAGGATTGCCAGGATTGAGTGCAAAATAGTTTTGATGGTAGTCTTCCGCAATGTAAAATTCGGGCAATGGTGAAATCTCTGTTACGATCAGGTCTTTCCATTTTTTCTGAGCTTCAGACTTGCTGTCTTCCATCGCCTTCTTTTCTGTCTCATTTTTGAAATACAAAACAGATCTATACTGGGTTCCAGTATCATTGCCTTGGCGGTTCAAAGTGGTTGGATCGTGCGCTAGCCAAAAAATCTCGAGAATGCGTTGGAGCGAAACTATTTGCGAGTCATAAGTAATTCGAATCACTTCGGCATACCCTGATTTGCCTGTGCAAATCTCTTTGTAAGTTGGATTTTTTGTCATACCCCCAGCATAGCCAGACTCAACTTTGAGGACTCCCGGAACCCGAAGGTAAACAGCTTCCGTGCACCAAAAACATCCCCCACCTAATACTACTTGATCTTCTTTCAAAAGAGAACCTACTTTCCTTTTAGACGATTTTCGATATCGCTTGGAGAAAACACACCTAAATCTGTGATAAAAGAATGAATCAAATGAGCAGGAGTAACATCAAAGGAAGGATTCAAAGCCTTGGCTCCCAAGGGAGAGGTAGTTCCTGGCGCCAAGAGAGGATTTCCATCTTGGTCTTTTAAAAATTGGTATAAGGTCACTTCGTCTGGGTTTCTCATCTCAATGGGTATCTCTTTTCCCGAAGACAAACTCAAATCAAAGCTATCCTTTGTGGCACAGACATAAAAAGGAACACTATGAGCCTTTGCGGCAAGAGCTAGAGTATACGTTCCGATCTTGTTTGCTGTATCTCCATTTTTTGCAACGCGATCACAGCCGACAACCACTGCATCAATCTTTCGATCCTGGAAGAGCCAGCCTGACATGCCATCGGTGATAATAAAGCACTCGATTCCTTCTTCCATCATTTCAAATGCTGTTAATCGAGACCCTTGCAAAAATGGACGGGTTTCATCCGCAAACACAGTTAATGTGAATCCATTGTCTCTGAGAGACCGGATTACCCCCAATGCCGTGCCATGACCCGCGGTGGCAAGGGCTCCTGTGTTGCAATGGGTTACTATGTTTAATGTTTTCTTATCTTTCGAAAAAAGCTTGGCTCCATTTTCACCTAATACTTGGTTGCCCGCTAGATCAAGATCTAAGAGTTTTTTCCCAAAGGCGGAGAATTTTTGAGTTAACGATTCCCAAGTTTCATTGGAAGAGACCAAGGACTTTGCTTCTGCGAGAGCCCTCGACAAATTCACAGCAGTGGGTCTGGACTCCTGGATCTCTTGGAACAATTCATTCAATTCTGGTTCGGAAACATTGCCCGATTTTCCTTTGCACCCCAGAGCCAAACCAAACACACCCGTGATGGCGATGGCGGGAGCTCCTCGGACAACCATTTCCCGAATCGCCCAAACAGTTTGGGAAACAGAATTGATGGAAATATAGGACTTTTCCTTAGGGATTTTTCTTTGGTCTAGGAGCTTTAGGGCGGAGGATTCCCAAACAATGGGGGTAAAAAGAGGAGTCATGGCGGTCAGAATTGGCCGAGAACCAGGAAAAAAATATAAAAAAATCTTGACAGAATTTGTGCGGTGTGCAAATTTGAATTGTGCACTGCACAAACAAAATCAAAACAAGGAAACGAAAATGGAACAACAAATAAAAGACGGACTCAACTTTATCTTAGGAGCGGTTACATCCGTAAAAACAGAAGCAGAAACTGTGATCACAAAGATCAACTCTGACTTTCAAACTCTAGCGGCAAAAGGCGCGCAAGACCAAAGCGAACTTTCTGTTAACCTTAGAAAGTATTTACAAGACGGAGTTTCTCAGTTAGAAGCTCTTGTTGGAAAAGTAAACGCAACTGTAGAAGAAACTAAGCAAAAAGTAGCTTCTGCTACAAACAAAGGCTAATCCAACCGCAGGGACTCGGGAGACGAAAGTTTTCCGAGGCCTTTTTTTTCTTGACTTTCCCCAAATCCGAATATCCTGTTTCGGATGAGAAAACCAAACCAAAAACCAATCCTTGGCATTGGATGGCTGTTAGGCATCATCCTCCTGACATTCCAATGCGGAGCTCCGACCATGGGAATCCCCAGTTTTACCTTGGCTACCCGAGATTCGGCTAAAACTACAAAACTCGAGAAAGTTGGACCTGTGATAGAAGAAGAACTTTGCACCAAGCAAGCAGGGATCTTCTTTGCATGGGGTACTGCGGCACCTACTCATGCTCAGCTAATCCAGCAAATCCTTGAAAGTAAAAATGCTGACGTCATTTTAGATGCGCAGTTGAAATCAAAAGTGATTGGATTTCCGTTAGTGTATTTTGATAGTTGCGTCGTCGTAAAAGGCCAGCCCGCAAAGGTTTTGGATTAGGAGATCAATATGAAAAAGGGAATTTTATTTGTAACTTTTGCTCTGTTTCTTTTGATCCAATGCACTGCCACAGTTGGCTTTAAAGAACCTACAAATCTCTCTACGAGATCGTCTGCCACTCGAAAGATGAAACCAATCAAGGTTGTTAGCTTTGAACAATGCAATTACATTTATGGGTTCTTGCCAAGCATTCAAGATCCAATGGAAATGTATGAAGGTGTTTTAGCCGAAGCAAAAAAAGTAGGTGGTAATGGAGTCATCGACTATCAGGTGCGCGGAGGAAAGCTTTTCTATGGCTTTTTTTATGCCAAAACCTGTTCTGAAGGAGTTGGAACGGCAGTCGCTTGGTGAATCAGGTTAACTTTTCGAAAGATACTCTTCCATTCTAGTTTGAATGGAAGAGCAGTCGGGCAAAGGGTCCGAAAGAATTTCAAAAGAAGTCGGATAGAATGATTCAAGACTTTCCAATCTTTTTTTTAGAATCCTAAGTATTTCGGGCTCTAGAATTTCCAATCCCTCTGCTAAAGAGTATCCTTTACTTTGGATCCAAAGCTCTAAATACCCAATCAAAATATGGTCAGACGCTAGATGAGAATACTCAACTGAGGTCGTTGCGAGCTTTACAAAGAACTCTTCCCAAACCCTAGCAGTTGGTCTTTCTTTGTTTTTACAGTCATAGCCTTGGCAAATGCTTGCCCCATAAAAAGAGAAGTTTTGGCTTTTGGGATCGCCAGTGTAAATGGGGTGGATCATGCACCCAATCTTTTCATTTTCCACATAACCAAGAAAGGGACAGTTGTAGGTTGTCTCATCTTTCTTGGAAAGCTCTGATTCAATTCGTTCCCGATTTTGGCGAAACTCTGCTACTGTATGTCGAACTTTAAAATCTACACTTTCTTTGAATTGTGAAGTTCTATCGGCTAGTAGATTTTTTATTCCTTCTGGTTTCATGTCCAAATTGAACAATCCACAGCAAGCTCCACAAGAATAGGATCCATTGGAAGGATTACAAAGACTCATAACAATAACTATAACTTAGTTGATGCGAAGTTTTTTTCGAGAAAGCCTGGAAAAATAAGATCTAGATCCCCTTTCTCTTTCTTGTCGCGAACCAAAGCCGGAAACGGGATGATCTTCTTTTTGCCAAAGTGCACAGCAACAACGGAACCCTTCCATTCGTTTAAACCTTGTAGCCAAGAATCGGATGAATGCTCCGAAGCAAAGTAAGCTAGCCCTGGTTTTGTGCCTTTGAAAACATAGTGAGACTGAGAATTTTCAGAAACGACAACGATAGAGATTTTTTCGAACTCCGTTAAATCTGAGAGTAGATTGTGAATAAAAAACTCAAAAAGAATCAAATACGATTCAGGCTCCGCTTTGGGAAGCTGAGAGTCTCCCCATTCTTCCAGCCAATTTAAAATCTTTAAAATCACTTCTTTGTGGTTTTCCATGATTGGATACACTGATTCAAAAAAAGGAAGGATGTTTAGACGACGAAAATCCCAAAGGCAAGTAAACACCAAATCCCACCATTTTTTTAACGAAAGAGCATCATCCAAGTTATTTGGAATAGACTGACCCAATGAATGATAATGATGATCTGAGAATATGAGCATTCCCACTACTTTTGAAAAGGCTTCAAAAACCTGGATCATAGCAATCAGTTTGGTTTTGTGACTCGCGCCAGACTTCAAAAGCTCAACATAGCGGGAATAAGCGGAAACAAGTGGCGAAGGAAAGAAGCTATCAGCCAAAGCAGGATTGAATCCCCTTCTTTCCATGGTCGTTAAGTTGTCCGTTGGAAAAATGTTGAAATTTGGATTTCCAAATAAGGAATAGTTTGCCCAAGTCAAATCATTGCTGTTGTTGTTTCGCCTAGCATACTCCTTAGCGAGAAAAAGAGACTCTCCCACTGATTTTTGTCCAAAAAGAAACGAGTAAAACCGAATCGTAAAATCAATTGTGTTTTCGCTGTCAGGAATCTCCCAATTGGTTCCAATGAAGGTTTTGATTCCAGATGATAGAAATGCCCCCGCGTATTGGTTTAAGATGTTTGTATCTAAGGTTTTAGAACTACTTTTGGAAGACAGACAGGAGTTTGAAAACACCAAATCTGTTTTTATTCCTGTAGCTTTGATTTCTCTAGCTTTTAAGACTTTGTTGTCCGAGAGAAGCCAACCGTTTTCGAGTGAGTCGTCTGAAAAATGCAAATGCCCAGAGTAGTGTATCACATGTTTATCTTTGATAAGAGATAGCAGTTTTAGTTTGGTTACTTGTTTTCCACCAACAAACTCGAGTTCTAATGTCTTAGAAGAAATTCTCTGAGAAAGAATGGAAAACAACATTTCCCCTTCTTTCTGTGCCCCAGGTAGGTCTTCGGTTGGATCTGAAATAATCAACATTCGGATCTTATCTCGCTCTTGCGAAGGTGACGCATGCAAACCTCCCTTAACAGTCTTACCTATGTAAAATCGATCCGAGAGAAAGGAATTGCCATCGTGCAAAAGATCCCATGGAATGATTGCCAAACTTGGATCAATGTTGAAATGTGCACTCTTGCTTCGAATAGTTCTTAGTTTTTCAATAATAGGTGCTGGGAAGAATTGATTGAAAAAGGTTTCGCCTAAAATGCGAAGCTCTTTCAAAATGTTGGCGTTGATGTATTGGTTAGGTTGATTTAAAACAGCTTGGCTAACTTTGACTAGTTTGTTGACCTCACCTACATACTCAAGAATCAGATCATCATCTATTGTAGATTGTAAATGTGCCTCGTCGGTGGGAACATAGTTCTCAAACAGGTTGAAAACATTGATATTTTTAACTCTGTCAATGACTAGGGAAAGCATCCCTTATTAGCTTAGCCTGCGAGAAGCAAAAGGTCAACTGCTTTTGAAAAAGAATCCCCTTGGAATTCGATTGTGTAGTTGCCCGCTTTGAGACCCGAAAAACTCAACTGCCCATCTCTTTCCACGTTACGAGACAGAATAAACCTGCCTTCTCGTTTCAAAGTAACTTGGTGAAAGGGCGTTTCTGAATTGCTTTGGGCTCTAATGCTAAGGAACACTTCGTCCGCCTTTTCCTTCACTATTTGATAATAGAAGGAAAAGCCTTGTTCCAGCTTTTCTTGAAAAATCACAAAGTTCTGATCTTTACTTTCTGTATCGGAACCTGTTCGCATAATGGGCGCTGTGTGGGCATGCTGGGTCCAAACTTGAGGGTTTAAAAAACTGGTAATAGCTGATAAACCATTCTCATAGATTCGTATGATGATTCCTTCTTTGCGAGCTGGTTTGTCCAGTTGCGACTGAACATATTGTAACAAGGATGGTGGAACTGGGATGGGATTGCGCTCTACTGCTTGCAAAGCCTTTGCGATGTCCAAGGCTTCGAAGAGTGGATGCTCCGAAATGAGCTGGTTTTGAATGGCACTTACCATTGATTCTTCCCAGTTTAAAAGTGCCTGGAAATCCTCTGGTTTTTGGATTAAATGCCCATGGATGTCGGATCCTTCGGCAAGGACTCGATTGAGCTCTTCAGAATGTGGATTGTTTTTCTCTGACATTTGATGCGCTACCTAGATACTGAGACGAGAATTCGATTAAGAACCCAACAAAGGCAATGCCCGTTTCTGCATTTTTTCAATGATTCGAATCAAGGCAACACTCACTCCACCCTCGGAAATGCCTAGAAGCTTGGCGATTTCTTTGTAAGGTGTGCGGACTAGAAAGTGCCCTTTTTGCTTCTTTTCGATCAGTTTGCGTCGTTGTTCGTACTTCTTTTGTAGAGAATGTTCAAATCGGTCCAAAAATCGAAGGGATTCGGGGTCCTTTGACTTGGAAACCTTCTCAATCTGGGACTTTAAATCTATGATACTGAGGTACAAGGAAGTGATCTTGTCTTCCATTTCAATGTTTTCAGCTTCACGGATAGAGAGAATCTCTCGGAATCTTAAGATCTCTACTTGCAAATCAACCAAACCCAAACCCGATTTGTCGGCCAAGTAATTCAGCTCTTCGCGATCTAGATGCAGCTAATAGATAAAAGACAGTTTAAAAATAACTCGGCTCTCGATTTTGACATCGCGCAAAACCTCTTGGAAATGTTCCGAAATTTCTTCCGCTTCTCGCTGTTTGTCCAAGCGCAGGTCTGGTTCGTCTTCAATAGTAGAATACTCGACTCCGTCCTTGTTTACTTTTTGGATTGAAGTCATCTTCAATTCTCGTTTCGTCCTTTGCCAGTCGATGAGCAAATTGCGTAGAACGGAATAAAACCAGGTTTTAAAACTAGATTTTCCGACAAAGCTATGAAAGCGTTTGCCTGACTTGAGCCTTTCAAAAGCATAGATATAGAAATCTGAGGCATCGTCTTCGGAAAGATGAAAAACTCGAATTGGAAAGTTGTAAATGTCTTGGGAATAAAGCTCGAAAAACCGCTTTAAGGCGGTAGTTTCACCGGTGCCACAGTGTTGCACTAAGCCTAGAATTTCGTCGCTGGATAGGGCAAGGTTCCCCATAAATTATATATAGGAGTAGGCTCCATGACTCGTAAATTAGCAAGTTTTCTTTTATTTTTTGTTTTGGTTTGTAGCTTTTTTTTAAAAACCCCTTTGAGTAGCGAGGCTTCTCAACTCAATTTTGAATGGCCAGTACCCATTTCTGGGCTTTCTGAACTGATCACCAGCACGTTTGGTGAATCTCGAATGGACCACTACCACAACGGCTTGGACATTTCTTCCGTAAACCAGCCCATTTCTGCATTGGAGGCGGGTCAGATCCTCTATTCCCATTACAAAGAAGACAATCCTTTTGAAGACGAAAGAGGCTCAGGAAACATTGTATGGCTTTCTCATTCTGGTGGCTATATCAGTGGATACTACCACCTAGCGGGCAGTAGACATGAAAATATCCGAAAAAAAACCGATCTTGAAAAAGGAGAAACTCTAGGATACTCAGGAAACACTGGGCACTCAACGGGTGGACACTTACACTTTGTTCTCGGAAAAGACTTTGGAAAGACCCTTCTTGACCCTATGGCATATTTACCGCCTATCGAAGACAATATGCCACCTCAAATCGCTAGTTTACTAATCCATGTGGGTGATTCTAAAACCAATATCAATGACGGAGATGCCATCAATGTCTCGACTACATTTCCACTTACTGTTTCCATCATAGATGCTGGAGTCAAAAAGAGCCAACGTCGAGGGGTTCAATCCGTCAAATTTACGTTCAATGGCGAGAACATAAAAGAAGCCTCTTTTTCCAGTTTGCGATTTGAAAACGGAAAATGGCTCACCACCAATGGATTGACGTTTGAAGACCTTTTTTTCAAAGACAGATACCTAGTTGGCAATTTGAATTTGCGTGCAGGGGAAAACCAAATCAAAGTGACTGCCTCTGATTTTAAAGGATTAAAAGCCGAACGATCTTTTGGGTTTACTGTTCAGAGACTTGCTACGAAGTAGATTAGCCAAAGACTCTAACCTCTTCACCAACCGTATAACGAATTTTTCCTGCTCCAACTATTTCAGAGAGGGTGCTCATTAAATCAGGGGTTATTTCTATGGAAAAGTGATCGTGTGCTTTGATCACCTTCTTGTCTTCCCCTGCCCCTGTCAGATGAAAGAACACAGAAGAACTACCTTTGTGAATGCTAAGCACGTTCTGGATCTTTAAAATGATGTCTCTACTCGCTTCCCCGGTAAGATCTAGAGTGAGATGAAGCGTCTTTTCCAGCTTTTGTTCGATGGTGACTTGGTTTAACTCTTCTACTTTGTTTACGATGATCTGACCTTTGAGCTCAGATTCCTCTGCGTCTACTCGCTCCAAGATTCCTTTCAAAAAGAGAGCTTTGTCTTCTTGGAAAAGTGGCTTAAAATCGGCATAGGTGCGAGGAAAGGCAACACATTCAATTTCGCCTGTTTGGTCTTCTATGACAAAGTTGATGAACTCTTCTTTTTTCTTGGTGAGTTTGATTACTTTTTTGGAGAGGATTCCGGCTACGTCCACCTTGGATTTTGCTTTTACGTCTTCTAACCTTTCGATAGTGATTGGATTGAGCGTTTTGAGATTGGAAGCGAATTTATCCAAAGGATGCCCGGAAAGATAAAGACCTGTGGTTTCCTTTTCTTTCTTAAGCAAATCATCAAACTCCCATTCGGCGCCAGATTTAGGAAGATTGAGTTGATAACCTGAATTTTGAGTGCTGTTGCCAAAAAGTGAAAATTGACCTTCTTTCTCTTGTTCTTGGATTCTTTGTGCATAGGACAATAGAGTTTCTGCGGATTCAAAAACACACTTTCTAGTAAATCCAAAGGAATCAAAACTTCCACTTTGCGCCAGGGCTTCTATGATCTTCTTGTTCACCAAACGTGTGTCTATGTTTTTACAGAAGGCATCTAGATCGGAAAATCCCTTTTGTTTTTCTCGGTTGGCAATGATGTTTTGAGCGGCGAGATCTCCCACACCTTTGACGGAAGAGAGTCCAAAACGAATGGTTTTTGAATCCGTTATGGCAAACGAGACCTGGGATTCCCGAACGTCTGGACCTAAAATGCGGATTCCCATTTCTTTGGCGTTATTTATGTATTTGACGACGTCCGTGTTTTTGCCATGATCACCAGATAACAATGCAGTAATGTATTCGATAGAGTAGTTGGCTTTTAGAAATGCGGTCTGGTAGGTTACAAAAGCATAGGCAACGGAATGCGATTTGTTGAATCCATACTCTCCAAACTTTTCTAGTTGTTCAAACAATTCGATTGCTAGCTTTTCTGCAATCTTGTTGGCAACTGCGCCCTTTACAAATTTTTCCTTGAGGGCAGGCAGTTTGGACTTGTCTTTTTTTGCCATCGCCTTACGCAAAACGTCAGAATCACCGACTGAAAACCCTCCCATGATCCGAGAAATGCCCATTACCTGTTCTTGGTAAACAACTACACCGTAGGTTTCTTCCAATACTTTTGCCAAATCGGCATGAGGGTATTGGACTTTCTTTTTGCCGCTCTTTCGATCTAAATAGTCATCTAACATTCCTGAGCCCATAGGCCCTGGTCTGTAGAGTGCTAAAAGTGCGGCGATCTCTTCAAACTTTTGAACTTGTGCTTTAGCAAATAGGTCCCTGATCCCAGAGGAAGAATCCAATTGGAAAATGCCCAATACGTTGGCTTTTCGGAGAAGGGAAAAAGTAGGTCCATCATCTAGCGGAATTTTATCCAGGTCAATTTCGATAGAGTGCCGTTTTTTGATCAATTCGACAGCATGGTAGATGGTAGTTAGGTTCTTTAAACCCAAAATGTCCATCTTGATTAGCCCGACCTGCTCCAGCATGTTTTTATCATACTGGGTTACTATGGACCTACCTTCTTTTCCTTTCTCTGAAACTGTGGAGAGTGGAACAACTTCCTCTAGCGAATTAGGCGATATAACCACGCCTGCCGCATGTCTGCCTGCTTGACGGTAGTTGCCCTCTAGTTTCTTTGCGATGGAAAACACTTTTTTGTTTAGATCACTTTTTTCGGCAATTGCTTTGAGGTCGGGTGCCGTATCCAGAGCCTCCTGGATGGTAATGCCCAGTTTCTTAGGGAATGCTTTGGTCATTTCGTTTGAGTCTGAAAAACTTACATTAAAAACGCGAGCTACGTCCTTGATGGCGGCTCTTGCCGCCAAAGAGCCAAATGTGATGATCTGCCCTACCCTGTTTTCCCCGTATTTCTGTTTGATATAATTGATCACTTCTTCTCTGCGTTCTACACAAAAATCGGTGTCAATGTCGGGCATGTCCTTTCTGTCTGGATTTAAAAATCTTTCAAATAACAAGTTATAGCGGATTGGGTCAACGTTCGTAATTCCAAGAGCATAGGCAATGATGGACCCTGCCGCAGATCCTCTCCCTGGACCAACTGGGATGCCCGTTTTACGAGCAAAATTGATATAGTCTTGCACGATTAAGAAGTAACCGGCGAAGTTCATGTTTTTGATGGTTTTTAGTTCGAAATCGGTTCGAGTTTTGACTTCAGGTTTTAGATCGGGGAATCGCTCTTTAATTCCGTCCCAAACCAACTTTTCCAAATAGCTGTCGGTATCGAAGCCTTCAGGAACGGCAAATGGGGGAAGGAGGGCGTTTCCGAAAGTGAAGTTTAATGTACATTTGTCGCGAATGGCAAGAGTGTTGTAAAATGCCTGGGGTTGTTCTGGAAAAAGACGAAACATTTCAGATGGGCTTTTGACATAGAAGTTTTCGTTGAAACCGAACCGCATTTCGTCATCGATGTTTTTTTGCATGCCGATGCGAAGGAGGATGTCCTGAGCCTCTTTGTCGTCTTTGCCGAGAAAATGAGAATCATTTGTTAAAACGAGCGGAATGCCTGTCTTTTGAGAAAAGGCTATGATCTCTTTGGCAACTACTGCCTGTTCTTTGAGACCATGGTTTTGAATCTCTAAATAGAAGTCTTCTTTGCGGAAGATCTCATGTAGTTTGTTTGCTAAGGCAAATGCCTTGTCTTCTTTGCCTTCTAAGACTCGTCTGTTGACTTCGCCAGCGAGGCAAGCCGTCAGACAGACCAAACCTTCGCTATACGTTTCCAGGATTTCGTAATCGATGCGTGGTTTTCTATAAAATCCTTCCGTAAAAGATCGAGAAGCAAGGCGGATCATGTTTTGATATCCAACTTCGTTTTTGCAAAGTAAGATAATATGGTAGGCACCACCGTCTGCAATCTCGTCTAACTCGCTTTCCTTTGTGCGAGAAGGGATGACGTAAAATTCGCAACCGATGATTGGCTTGACTTGTTGCTTGATTGCTTCTTTGTAGAACTCTATGGCACCAAACATGTTGCCATGGTCTGTGATAGCAACTGAGGACATGCCCAGTTCTTTGACACGTTTCATGAGGTCAGGGATACGAATGGCACCGTCCAGCATGGAATAAGTCGTGTGCAAATGTAGATGAGCGAAATCTTCCATGTCCCTAGAGAGACATAGTTATAAAAATTCTTTGGGTGAGAATTCATTTTCTCCGAAAAATGAATGAAAAAAAGAGAGAAAGATTTTCAATTTTGAATTGACTGAGTAAAAACCCATGCAAAACCGCACGCAACAAACTCTCTTGGATGCCATTCAAACTAAGGTTGATTCTAAAACCAAACCCCTGGGCAGTTTGGGAAAGCTAGAGAAAATCGCCAAACAAGTAGCCACTATCCAAAGCTCATTAGAACCCAAAATCTCCTTTCCCGAGTGTTTTTTGTTTGCTGGAGATCACGGAATAACAGAAGAGAGTGTGTCCGCCTACCCCAAAGAGGTAACCTGGCAAATGGTCTTAAATTTTTTGCAAGGTGGCGCCGCTTCTTCTGTGTTTGCAAAGCATCTTGGAATTGGCCTACAGGTTGTGGACATGGGCGTGGACTATGATTTTGACCCAGAAAGACTTCCCGTCTTTTCGGAACTGATTCCAAAGAAGATCCGAAAGAGCACTCACAATTTTCTACGCGAACCTGCCATGACCACCAAAGAAGTACTACAGGGGCTTCAGTTTGGTAAGGAGGTCATTTGGAACCATTCGCATCCTAAGTCCAATTTTGGGATCTTAGGAGAGATGGGAATTGGCAATACTTCATCGGCATCTTTGCTACTGCATGGTTTGACGGGTTTGCCTCTCGAAGACCTGGTCGGAAGAGGAACGGGTCTTCCAGAAGAAAAGCTAGTTCAAAAATTCAATGTATTGAATCAATCTTTGGAGCGAGGAGGCAATCCCTCTGATCCTATTGAATTGTTAGCTGAGTATGGTGGGTTTGAAATTGTGGGAATGGTGGGAGCCTATTTGGCACTTGCCGAAAAAAAATCAACGATCTTGGTAGACGGCTGGATTTCCACTGCCGCTTTTTTTCTAGCAAGCAAGCTAGAACCTAGTATCTTAGAATATGCGTTGTTTGCACATACTTCCGGTGAAAAGGGTCACAAGCTGGTGCTAGATTACTTTGGAGAGGAACCCCTTCTGGATTTGCAAATGAGGCTAGGAGAAGGCACAGGGGCACTGGCGGCTTACCCTTTGGTGCAACTCAGTCTTGCCTTTTTCAATGAAATGGCTTCCTTTGAAGAAGCTAAGGTAGCAAAGGAAAAAACAGGTTTGTAGCATGTTCACATTTTTAATTCAAGAAGTTCGGTTGTTTTTCATCGGAGTTTGGTTTTTGACCCGACTTCCTATCCCAAAATGGGTAGGATTCCAGGAATCTTGGCTAGAAGAATGTGCAAAATACTTTCCCTTAGTCGGAAGTATGATCGGAACGATTGGATTCATCACTTTCTATGCATTACAATTTTTCGTATCGCCTATTGTCGCGTTTGTTTGCAGTATTGGAATTTTAGTGATTCTCACTGGATCTTTCCACGAAGACGGATTTGCTGATTTTTGTGATGGGATTGGTGGGGGTTGGAACAAAGAGGACATTCTTCGGATTATGAAAGATAGTCGAGTTGGTAGCTTTGGTGTTATGGGGCTTCTGCTTCTCTTTGCTGTGAGAATTTTGGGAGGGGGAGAGTCGTTTGAAGTTTGGAAAGACACCCAGAGTCCATTTTATCCTATACTTGTTTTAAAAACTTGGCTTTTGTTTATTACGGCACATAGCTTTAGTCGCTGGGTTTCTGTTGGTTTTCTATACTGGGGGGAATACGCAAGGGAAGATGGTTATGCGAAACCTATGGCAAAATCTTTAAATCTGAACGAATATCTGTATTCTTCCATCTTCGGACTTTTGCCTTTTTTTACTTTGGTCTATTTTTCGCCTTGGTTTGCTTCCGTCTTGATTCCAGTTTTTTTCATTCGATTGTATATGAACCATCTCATGGTCAAATGGATAGGCGGATTTACCGGTGATGGATTGGGTGCCGTCCAACAAGCGATAGAGACAGCTCTTTGGGTGGCTGGGGTGTTTTTATGGATTTAGTGTTGGTGCGCCACCCCGAGACAAACGCCCAAAAAGGAACTTGCTATGGAAGGGTCGACTTTCCTTTAAAAGAACCTGTGCGAAAAACGACCATAGAAACCTTTGCTTCCTTGCGTTTTCCCTATTCCCATTGTGTGGCGAGCCCTCTCCCTCGCGCCAAGGCTTTGGCCGAAGATCTGCTTCTCTACCATTCTGAATCCCAAACCAAAGCTATGAGCAACATATCAGAATCAAACAGTATCCAAGCCACCAACCTTTTGTTTGATTCAAGATTGCAAGAAATGGATTTTGGAGATTGGGATGGGAAGCTTTGGGACGAACTGCCCAAGCGGGAAACCATGCTTTGGATGGCTGATTTCGTAAATCGCAAAACACCAAACGGTGAAGCATTCACAGATGTCATTGCGAGAACAAAGTCATTTCTGGAAGACTGGAGCCCCAAAGGCAACAAACGACAGGAAGCCGAATCTTTAGCCGGCAAGAAACTGGATAAACTATTGGTTGTAGCACATTCGGGTTCCATCCGCGCCATTCTTTGCCAGCTAGACGAGATCCCCTTCGACAAAGCATTTGAAGAGAAAATCGAGTTTGGAAGTGTTCGGGTTCGAAAGCTCTAATGGTGGGAGTTAGTTACGGCTTTTGCTCTTTTGAAAACTCTTCTAAATAAGACTCAATTGTATTGCGAAAGGTTTCCTCGTTCATGATGCCCCAACGTGAACCCAGTGCAGAGATCTGGTTCTGGCTTCTTTCGAATCCCTTTTGCATGGCTTCTGCAAGTTCTTCTACCTTGATTTCTGTTCGCTTTTGGGCTTCAGCTAGCTCTTGGACAGTGATTCCAAGATCCTTGACTGTTCCCTTTAGCTCTATCATAGAACTGCCCAAGTCGCGCACGATCTCTTTTAGTTCAGTGAAGTCTTCCCTTTTGTCAGAGTGCTCTTCCATCCAATCTCCGACCAACTCCATAGGTTTGTGGAGGTCAGGAGGAAAGGTTTGGATGATGTAGTTCGGAAGTCCCATACTATACATGTGACGGGACTTTTAAGAATTGTCAAGAAAAAATTTTGCAGTTGGTGGGGGGCAGAATCTTCATTTTTTTAGCTAAGAAATCAAGCGACTATTTTCTAGTTGCAAAATGTGCTTATCAGTTTATATTTGCAATTGTGTCGAAAATAGAAAAGCTCATTGATAGGTTTAAAGGTAAACCTAAGGACTTTACTTACGATGAACTTAGAAAATTATTAGGATCTTTTAGTTATGTAGAAGATACATCAGGCAAGTCATCTGGTTCTCGAGTTGCTTGGATTCATTCGAAAACGAATCACATAATAAGACTTCATAAACCTCATCCAGGAAAGATTCTAAAAGCATACCAAATGAACCAGATATTGGAAGAATTAATTGCAGAAGGAGTAATCAAATGAAAGATACTATAGAATACAAAGGATTTCTGGGATCACTGCACTTCGATTCTGACGATGAAATCTTTTTTGGCAAGATTGAAGGCATTGAAGATCTCGTTTCATTTGAAGGCAAATCTGTTAGTGAGATAAAAACAGCTTTTAAAGCTGCAGTTGAAGATTATTTAGATTTATGCAAAAAGTCCAAGAAGAATCCCGAAAAATCTTTTAAAGGATCATTCAATGTACGAATCACTACGGAATTGCATAGAAAGATCTATAGAAAATCATTGATCGAAGGAGTTTCCTTGAATCAGATTGTTCAAAGAGCTATAGAAAAGGAAATTGATAGTCGATCGCCACATTTCAGCTAACTACGACTTATAGTGGCAACAGCCCGGGTGATGGGTGCAACTCTAGTAACTCTAGACAGAGAATTATTGAAATATTGTAAATCGGGAAAGGTGAAAACCTTCCCTATTGATTCAAAGTAAGAGAAACTAGGAATGGCTTCAAGTTAGCAGTTTTCCAAAAAAAAGTTTTTAATCCGAATCCCCCTCCCCTTCTGCTGAAAAGAGCTCAATCTTTCGAGGTGCATCTAACAACGCCCGCATTGCCTTTTGTCCGATGAAAATAGCCGACACAAAAATGCGAGGG
>JAIXRB010000142.1 GCA_027485405.1 Leptospiraceae bacterium
AGTGAAGTTTTTCCATGTCCTGCTTCTTTTTATTGAAAAGCTCTTCTCCCCAAACTTCTTTCGCAGTAACTGGAGTCGGCATAACATTGGTAAAATACAGTATACGATCTTCTTTCAGTGGATCAAACTTACGCCACTCTGGGTAAGGGACAAGCTTTCGTTCTGCATCGTTTACTTTGTCTCTCTCGTATGCCGCCAATACGTAAACAGTGTAGTTGTTGTCCTCTGGAACTCGAGATTCGAGTTCGATCTGCACATCCAGGAACTCACCTCTACCAGTGTCAGCATGTCGGCGAATAAAGCTAACGTGCTTCATACGGATACGCGGATCGTAGATGGCTAGAGGATAGATATCGTAGGGCTTAGTTCCGTTGTAACCGGTTCCAGGAATAGTCCCTTGGGGAGCTTTTTCTTGAGAGAACAAAGCTGCACCCAAGCTGAGGAGGAATAGAGCCGAAATTGCTAGAAGTTGTTTCATGGTACGTCGCACTGAAGGTTTTGTTTTAATATCGCTATTTTGTCAGTAAAAGATTAGAATCATTTGGGCTTTTTTGGGTGATTTGCATCATCCACAAAGACCACTCTAGGTTCATAGTTTTTGGGCAAGGCTGTTTCGTCCAGCTGTCCATAAGTGATGATGATGATTTTGTCACCTTTTGCCCCCAATCGAGCCGCGGCTCCGTTGAGGCAAATCACCCCGGAACCTCGTTTTCCCCTGATCAAATAAGTCTCGAATCGGGCTCCGTTATTCACGTTTACAACGGAAACCTGCTCGAAAGCGACCATTCCGGCCAGATCCATAAGATCTTCGTCGACTGTCAGACTGCCCTCATAATGAAGTTCAGCCTCGGTGACTGTAGCGCGGTGGATTTTGCTTTTGCAAACGGTGATCATCATTCTTGGGACCTCTCGAACAAAATCTTATACATTTTCCCAGAAAACTCCATTAGTCTTTTCTGGGACAATACGTGTACTTTCGTATTGATTCGGTCTTCTCGGAAGGGAATTTCTTCGTAAAGTGGAGTTACTACGTAATTTTCGTACAAATTTGGATAATGGCTACTCTCTGATTCCACTTTTGTTTTAAAAACTTCTAATACCTTAGACAGAATTCTTTTTTCTTCCTTAGTCAAAAGGCTGTGAGTAGAATTCTGTGTCTGCTTTAAACGAAAGCCCTGGATTCCTTCCCCTGAAAAAAAAGGCTCTATAGTCAATGCATTGCTTTTTTTCATTTGAGCCAAAGAATCGAAGAGTGGAGCGGGAAATGGGGATTCTTCTAAATGGTAATAGGTTGCATTTGTGATCATGGATTTGTGCTTTTGATAGGAAATTCCATCAGCATAGTAGAGCAATTTGCAAAGATCTAGTTTCGTACGACCATTTGGTGACTTTTCTAGAATAAAAAGGATAGCATGCTGAAGTTTTTCCATTTCAATCATTTGAGAGTGTATTCGTTAGATGCATTGATACCATACCAGAATTACTTGCGATTTCAATCTAGGATTCGAGCCAAAAGGCAAGAGTGCATCCTCTTTCTGGAACACCCTCCCACAATTACCTCAGGGATCAATGCGAAACAAGAGAACTTGCTGGTTCCAAGTATAGAATTGTCCAAAAAAAATGTAGATTGGGTAGAAGTATCTAGGGGCGGGGACTTCACAGCTCACGAACCTGGCCAGTGGGTTTGTTATTTGCATCTCGATTTAAAAAAAAGGAATCTGTCTCTCGGGCGGTTTCTAAGCCAATTGGAAGAAGCCTTGGTGGAAACCATAGATCAGTATTTTGGAATCAAAGTTTTGGGAAACAAAAACAGCCCTGGTCTCTACCTCGGACAAGGCACCCAAGATAAGTTGGTTTCTTTCGGAATCAACGCAAAGTCCTATTTTACTAGTTTTGGGTTTGCGATCAATGCCGAGAACGATTTGCAAACGTTTCAGATGATTCGGCCTTGTGGGATCGAGGCAAGTTCCATGTTTAGTTTTAAAAAAAATGATTCACAGTTGGAGTTTCAGCCCAATCGGCATGATTTCGAAATGGTCTTTTTGGAAAAATTTTTAAACGGAGATTGTTTTCAATGACCGATCTTTCCTTTGGGAGAGAAAATGCAGATCTTACGCGCCATTTTATATTCGTTTTTTCTATTCCTAATTTTCGAAGTTGTAGCATTAAGTGCTGTGAGCTGGTCATTTTACGAGTCTGTAAGAAACTCACTTCGACAAGAAGCAATTCTCTCTGACCATAGAGCTCGTGATTTAGTTTTGGCTTTAGCAAAAGCTTCTGAGACAAGATGGCATAAGGCTGGAATCCAAGAGTTAAACAAAACCTTTCAAAGATACCAAGAACAAACTGGGAAAGACCCTGAGCATTTTGTAATCAATGAAATTGCTTTGGTGAATACCAAAGGTGTGATTCTATCGCATAGTAATTCCAGTTATACATCAGAAGTTGTAGAAAAAAGAAAACCTTCCCCTGTTTATGAAGGACAGCAGTTCTTTCGAATTGCACTTCGTATGCGAAAGTGGGAATGGTCTGAGCCTCTTTTGACTCCTGATCTAAAAAAGCCGTTTCCTCCCAAAATGCCCGTTTGGGCGAGTGAGGTCTTGTCTTTGATTCCTGAAGCCAATGCAAATCAGGCAAAGATGATCTCTCCTGTTTATCATGAATCTAAGTTAGATGTCCTAGGTTTAGTTTGTATGACCTATACCAGAGGAAATTTAGTTCTTTTGTTTGAGAATCAATGGAAACTTTGCCAATGGATGGTATTGAACTATTCGGTGATTGCATTCTCCGCTACCTTGTTCTTGAGTGCTCTTTTTATACTATTCCAGTATTTTGCAAAATCCGATGGAAAGTCGACTGAGATTGAAACTGAACCTAGTTTTTTAGAAAAGAAAGTCTACTCCGATCTACCAGATTCGAAATTAGAACCAGAAAAGGAAACAATGCTTAATTCAAATGTTTCCAACCGAGTCTCAGAAGAAATTCAGGAACTACCAGCAGTTTCTCCTGTTCCTGCTATCACAACTCCTCAATCCGGCAGAGTGATGGATGCCATCTACTTAGGTTAAAAATGAAGAATCAAGAAAAGGTGTTTTCAATACAGTTAAAAGGTGCCCTAGACGGAAACTCATCTTTGGACTTATATGAATATGTCAAAGTTCAGTTAAACGAAGGCTATACAAACTTTATTTTCAATATGCAGTCCGTAGAATACTTAACTTCTCACGGAATCGCTTTCTTTTTGCGTCTTCAAAAGAGTTTCAGAGAATCAGGAAATCAGTTCTTTGTAATGTATGGATTGCGAGAAGAAGTGCAAAGTGTTCTGGGTCTCTTGGGACTGATGCAAAAACTACCCATCGCTTCTTCTTTGGAAGAAGGCGAAACCTATTTGCAAAGAGAGAAGCAACTTTTAGAAACAAATGTAGAACCAGAGCCAGTGGGTAAAAAGGTTCAATTCTATTTTTCAGGAAGCCCGAAATCAAATAGTTCATCTCTACCCGTTTCTGAATTAAAACCTATCGCTTCTTCTTTTTCAAAGACTGAGGAAAAGATAGTGGATGGAACAAGGATTCAATTAGAGGACAGAATCTCTCTACTTAAGAAAGAAATGCAAGAAACCATTTCTTTAGAATTAGAAAGGAAAATGAATGCATTGCGCAAAGGTGGAAAGGTAACGTTTCCAGAAAATTTCAATCCAAAGTCTGCCGCAAATGAAGAAGCAAATTTACCGAAGAGGATTTTGCCGAAGTCTATGGCTACACCTCCCAACTTTGAAAGAGTGTTTCCTTGTGAAGCATGTGGAACCACACTTCGCGCCCTTAGAGTAGGAAAGCCCCAATGCCCCAATTGCCGAACAGAAGTGTTTGTTGGTCGGGATGGGGTTTTACGTTTCTTGGAAAAACTAGCTACTTAAATCAAAATGGCAGAACAGCCAGAAAAATCTGTAAGCTCCACGAGAAGGAGTCTTTCCTTATCTTTTTATACTCTACTTTCTAGGATTTTGGGTCTTTTGCGAGATCACTTTATGGCTGTGAGTTTTGGAACTGGACTAGTTGCCTCTGCGTTCAGTGTGGCATATCGGTTGCCCAATATGTTTCGAAATCTTTTAGCAGAAGGAACTCTATCTCAGTCTTTTATGCCTATATTCTCGGAGTATGAATCCATTGGTGTAGAAGAAGCTAGGATTATGACAGGAACTGTTTTGAGCTTTCTGTTCTTTTGCTTATCAATCTTTGTTTCCATATTCTTTTTCTTTGCAAAAGACTTTCTTCCTTATCTAGTAGGTGGAACACCAGAATACGGAAATTTGGTGGTAGATTTGTCTTTAATTCTTTTTTTCCTGATTATGACCGCAAGTTTATCTTCGATCTTCATGTCGATTTCCAATTCTAAGCACCATTACTTTGTTCCCTCTCTCTCTCCAATTATATTAAATGGAGCTTATATAATTGTTTTTATATTTATCTTTCCCTTCTATTCGGATCTGAATGATCGAGTTTTCATTTTAGCATCGGGAATTGTAGTGGGTGGTGTTTTGCAACTGATGGTGCAAGCACTGTACGTTGGAAAATTAGGGTATTGGCCGCTCTTTCGATGGAATTTAAAACACCCGGCAATAACTAAAATCTTCAGATTAATGATTCCTGCCGCGATTGGCGGTAGCTTTTACCAATTAGGGCTACTAGTTGATATATTTCTCGCGAATTATATTCAAAACCAAAACCCTGGGCTTGGTGCTGTGGTTAGTTTAGACTATGCCCAAAGGCTTGTGCAATTGCCGACGGGGATCATTGGTGTTGCCTTGGCGACAACGATTTTACCTTCGTTACTCTCTACATTACGAAAAAATGAATTAGAAGAAGTCCCAAATGAAATTACAAAAGTACTGAGTTTTGGTTTCTTTTTGACGATTCCAGCAAGCATAGGTTTGGTTCTTTTGGGAGATAGCATTTTGAATGCCATTTACTTTGGGGGGAGGTGGACCCTGGAGTCAACGGCTACTGCATTTTGGCCATTGATTTTTTATAGTCTGGCTATCCCTTTTTATAGTGCA
>JAIXRB010000024.1 GCA_027485405.1 Leptospiraceae bacterium
ACCCGAATGGAAGACAAGCTGGGGATATCAAAAACTGGTAAGGATATTGTTCATCGAGCACTTTCTGTTGGGCGAAGACTGGTTGAGAGGGAAGAGCGTGAATACAATATCTACCCAGAAAAGGAAAAACTTGAGGATTTTGATTATCGAATTGGAAAACTGCGGCACACAATGCTAGACAACATTGCCGCTAAGGCAAAAATCCCAAAATGGGATCCTGAGGCAAATGCCATCGAAAAACTACGCCGAATTCTTACTGTTTTGGAAATGGTTTCAATTGGAATGCCAGACCCAAAAGGTGAATTGCCCAGTTTAGATATGGCAAGATGGGCAAGAAAAGCCGCACAAAAAGCTTATGATTACATTTCCTTTAATACAGCGTATTTAAGAGAGTTCCCGAGTGCGGAAAGACTCTATGAATTTGTCTATCGATTTGAAACGGAGCTTTTTGGTGAAAGTTGGAACCGCCCATCGAAAGCATATGTTCGTTATGCCAAGCCATTCCTTTTGAATGATTTTCATGCCGAGTATAAAGCAGATAAAAAGAAGACGGTTGAAGAGTTCACAGGAAAGCTAAGAAAGGAAATGGAAAATTTACTCGATGAAGAAAAAAAGAAATGTATCCCTTTGTTTCCCGACAACTACCAGTTCTAATCGATGACCTTACCAACAGACACCAAACTGAAAAATGGTGAAGATTTTTCTTTTAAATCCTTTGGGCCAAGAAAAGAAACAGATGATGAATTGCTTGCATTTCTTACTGAGCTTTGTGAGTTCTATAAGATCCCGGGATTCGTTTCAATTTTTTTTACATTGATCAAGGATCTCGTGTTAAATGGTTACAAAGCGAATTTTAAAAGAGTTTTCTTCCTTGAAAACAAAATGAACATTCAATCGCCTGCCGAGTACGAGCTTGGAGTTCGGCGGTTCAAAAGCCTTCTGCAACAGGGAAAAACTACCGGGTATCTAGAAAAAGCCGAAAGACTTGGATTTTTCGTAGAGACTCGATTCCAGCACAATCCAACCGAAATCTCTGTGGAGGTTCGAAACAACAACCCCCTTGCCAAAGGCGAAATGACGAAAATCAAACATTCCCTATTCCATGCGCAAAACTACAACGATATCATGGAGTATTTCATCGAACGTGGGGACAATTCAGAAGGTGAAGGAATTGGAATCGCTCTGTGCGTGATACTTCTTAAGGGAGAAGGAATTAGCACAGAGAACTTTAAGATCTTTTCAAATGAGACGGAAACAGTGGCTTCGCTCCGAATTCCGCTTAAAAGTATAAAAAATTAACGCAGAATCCGTCCGTGGATTAAAAATAGCTTGCCAAAAAACGATTCCAAAGACAATTTCCAAACATTCCAGTATGAGACATAATTTTATTACAGTTCCTTAGTATGGGTTGGGAATTCTTTTTTTTACCATTTTTAGCCAGTGTGGCTGTTACGATCGGTCTGCGAAGATTAGACAAATCGAACGCCAAGCTTTCCCAATTAAAGCGTTACGCAAGTAAACTAACGGAAGAGATTGATCATTTTGCCATTCAAAAATTGCAATTGGTAAAAGATGCAGGGATTGATCTTGAAATCCTTCTAAAGCAATCCCGAAAAACCGGCGAAGACTTCCAACAAATCACAGTCGAGTCACGAGATTTTTATGAAAAAATCAAAGCGAACAAAGATTATTTGTCTCAACTTTCTCTGGAGATGGGCCAAGTAACTCAACTCGGAACAGAAATCCGTCGTGAGTCACAATCTCTAGACCAAGGTCTAACGTTGCTCCAAACCCATAAAAAAGACCTCATTTCGTTGGGAGATGAAATGGATCGATTGCATGAAGAAGGACAATCCATTCTTCAGATGTTTCAAGAAAAACTGAACCAACGTTCTGATGAAATTTTACAATCTCTTGCTTATAAATTGGTTGAACTAGAAACTCAAGTAGAAGGTAAAACTTCTTTTCTAGACTCAACCATCTCTCAAATTGCGACAGATGCTAAGGACAAATTATCACATCATGTCGAGAATATGGTCAAAGAAAGCACAGGAAAGCTGGATCAAGTTAGGAGAGAAGTCGATCATCTATTGGATTCGATCAAAGACTCGAGAGATGAAATTGATTTAAAGATCTCCCAATTTGAAGACGTCAGTTCCCTTTTATCTGAACGCGTTGACCGCTTTGATGACAAGTTGGAAGAAAAAACGATCAAAGCAAACTCAAAGATTGAAGACAAACAGTCACAGCTTGAGAAAAAAATCCAAGATCGATTCGAAATTATTTTTGAACAAGTTTCTGCGACCAAAGAAAGTTTTATGTCTGGTTTACAAGACGAAACAGCTAGTTTAAAGCGAGATCTTGAAGATTTATCTCTTGAAACTCTAACAAAAAGAGATGAGATTATCAATGAAACCAGAAGACAAGCGGATCAAATCAATCAAACAATCATTCAGTTTCAAGAAAAATACCTAGAAGCAGAAAACAAACTGCTTAGACAAGCTGATCATAGAAAACAAGAATTGATTCGTGAGATTGAAGCCTTCAGCGAAGAATTCCAAAGAATCTCGGCTGATTTAAAAGAAGAATCAGTGTCATTGAAACGAAGCGCATTGCAAGAATTAAAAGACTTCCAAAAAGATCTGGATGCGGCTCGAGAAAAACAAGAAATATCAATTAAATCATCTCTCCATGAACTAAAAATGGATTTAGAGAGCAGACTCAACTCAGACTTTTCTTCGCAAGAAAAAGCTTTGCAGTCTTCTCTTTCGCAAACCCAAGAGAAAATTTCAGACCTGCAAGAAACAGTTCAAAATCAGACAAAAGAAGTAGATGAATACGTAGAAGACCTGAAATCCGCACTTCGAGAAACTGCCTCAGAAATTCTGGAAAATGTGGAATCCAAAGTTGCCACAACAGAAGAATTGATCCAAGGAAAGATACAAAAAGTCAATAGTGAATTGGAAGAATTCTTAGCTAAATGGGATGAAGAACAATATAAAATGCGTGAATCGCAATTTGATTCAATCCAATCTATAGAATCCAGATTAAAAGAAATTCATCTCCAAGGTTCCGAGCTTTTAAATGGATTCAAACAAGAGTCCATTCTTGCTTCACAAAACTTAGATGAATCGGTCGCTTCCTCCGCAACTAAATGGATAAAGAAACTAGAAGATGAAACTAAGTTTGCAAGAGAGGAAGTTGAACGAATTCTTGCAAGTCTGGAAGAAACTGGTGAGTCTTTCTTTAGCAGGCAATCCGAGAAAATGGATTTGCTAAATGAAACAATTGATGCAAAGATCACAGGTCAACTCACCAAATTGTTGGATAAAGGTAATCTACAACTAGAACAACTAGAAGAAAAAATCACAATTCATTTATCAACTGTTAAGAAAAGTCTAGAAGAAAGTATAAAAAAATCAAAAGACGATTCACGAAAGCAGATAGAGTCCTATCAGCAAGATTACTCTAAAGCCATTATCCAGATAACAGACGAAAACCGATCTTTCTTGAATGATACAAAAGTTCGATTTAAAGAACTCAAAGAAGAAATTGAATTCAATTTAGAAAAAACTCGCGATATAAAAGATGAAAGTCTGAGTGTTTTTCAAGCAGAAGTGCAAAAGGTTTCTGACGAAATAGAAGTCCTGACCGAAAAAATCGAATCCATCCAAGAACATCGAGACCTATTTTTGTCTGCCAAAGAAATTGCAGATCGCTCATCGGAAGCAGTTCAACAGATTAGTAAAACTCTCAAAACACTTGAAGTGCAAAAGCCTGAGTTAGAGCTTTTCGTAGCTTATTCTGACCGTTATTCGGAATTAAAGCAGGACATAGATGAAAAGCTTTCTACTTGGGAAGAAAGAAAGAATCTAGCAGAAGATACAGACTCCAAGATAGAATCTATGTTTACAAGTTTGAAATCTGTCAGCCATGAGCTGGATTCACTTCGAGACAACCTACCTCTGGTCCAAGAACTAGAATCCAGAATTGACAAAGTAACAACTAAACAAGATAAACTGGAAACCTACTTATCGACTCTCTCAGAATCGCAAGATGCCATTTTGCAAATTGCGGATTCAATCGAATTGCAAAAGCAAAACTCAAGAGAAATGCAAGCAAGAATGGACATTCTGGACCGCGAAATTGAGGTTGTGGAAGCTAGAGAAAGAGAACTTGCTGAAACGGTTCGCATCACAGAGAACAAAACAGCCCATCTTGCCGACCGAAGTGCCATGCTCGAAAGCGTAGAACGAAAATTTGACAAGGTTGAAGAGCTGATGGCAGATCTGTCAGAGCGCCATAGACAAATTCTGGTTCTCCAGAAACGATTGGAAGAGCTAAAATCCGGATCAGAAGAAACGAAAGAAGAATTAGAATCTCTTTTGAATGAATCCGATGAAACTTTTGAAAAGCTTTCCCAATTCTTAGATGTGGTCCAAGGAGCCATCCAAAATCAAACTGCCAATTCTGGCGCAAACCAAAAGACTAAGAACCAAAATCCTTTGGTTGAGAGAAAAAGAGCCACAATCCTGAGTCTCTATGAAAACTATAAGTGGAGCGCTGAGGCAATTAGTGAAAAATTAAGTATTGAAAAATCCTTAGTCGATACAATCCTCGGAGCCAGAAAGAAATAAGCTTAGAGGAAACCATGTCAGAAGAACAAAACGAAAGCACTTCCAAAGAAACCTTGATCGTCGCATCCAAAGTAAAGGCATACATCAAATCCAAAGGATCTATGACTTCCGGCGACGCCATCGAAGGTTTGAATGAAGAGGTGTATCGATTGATAGACAAAGCAATCGAAAGAACAAACGCCAACAAAAGATCGACAGTGAGAGCAACTGATTTTTAATTTCTAGATCTGTGATCTACATTAAGAATCGTTCCGAAATTGAGAAAATGAGAAAGGCGGGTCGTTTTGCGGCTCGTCTTTTGAACTACATTGGGCAATTCGTTAAGGAAGGGGTGACTACCCTAGAATTGAACGATCTTTGCGAAGATTATACCCGAAAACATGGGCACACTTCGGCACCTCTCAACTACAAAGGCACCTACCCTAAATCCATCTGCACCTCAATCAATAATATCGTTTGCCACGGCATCCCTAAGTCTGCAGACGTCCTGAAGAAAGGCGATATCATCAACATCGATGTTTCTCCCCGAGTCGATGGCTACATTGGAGACACTTCACGCACTTTCAAAATTGGAAAGGTCAGCCCAGAGGCGGAAGAACTTGTCGAGCTGACTCAGAAAGCCATGTGGGTTGGGATTGAACAAGTCAAACCTGGAAATAGAATCAGCGATATAGGCAATGCCATCGAAGAATTTTTGGCACCAAAAAAGTATGGAATTGTCCGCGACTTAATGGGCCACGGGGTTGGGAAGAACTTCCATGAAGAGCCGCAAGTCCCTCATTTCAAAACCAATCGAAAACTGGCAAAAATTGAACCTGGAATGATATTTACGGTGGAACCAATGATCAATCTAGGCACTTGGGAAGTTATTTTTGACAAAAAAGACAAATGGACTGTATGGACCAAAGATGGAAAAATCTCGGCTCAGTTTGAACATACAGTTTTAGTAACTGAAAAAGGTTACGAAATTTTAACCCTCGACGAATAATGCTTTTACTGCCATCCTCCGAAGGGAATAGTCTAAACATAAACGAGGTCGTTATGAAAAAAATCCTTATCATCACTAGTTTCTTACTCACAGCTTCTTTCCTTTCAGCAAAAGAATGCCCAGGAAAAGAAAAAAGAGCCGAATTCTGTCCAGGTAAAGAAAAAAAAGCTGAATTCTGCCCAGGTAAAGAAAAGTAAATTTTCCATTTCATGACCACTTTTCATAAGGAACAAATTATAGAAGATTTGGAAACCTTACGAAAAGTCGGTCCCCTGGTTCACAACATAACGAACTATGTTGTTATGAACAATACAGCAAACGCACTTCTCGCAATCGGGGCTTCACCCATTATGGCACATGCACCCGAAGAAGTGGAGGAAATGGTGGCAATCTCTTCCACCTTAGTCATCAACATTGGAACACTTTCAGAGCCTTGGGTTTCTGCCATGCAAAAAGCTGTTCGAAAAGCCAAGTCGCTTGAAAAGCCAATCGTTTTAGATCCGGTCGGTGCTGGCGCAAGTCAGTTTCGAAACCAAGCTATTCGCAGAATTTTTGAATCGGGTTACCCTTCGATCATTCGGGGAAACGCCTCAGAAATCATGTCGACTTTGGCTTCATCGGGAAAAGGAAAAGGAGTCGATTCAACTGAGTCTTCTGAGTCTGCCTTGAGTTCGGCGAAAAAACTTTCAGAAGAAACCAAGTCCGTAGTTGTGGTGTCAGGCGAAACCGATTATATAATAAAAGACGATAAACAATCCAAGGTTCAAAATGGGCATCCCATGATGACTAAAGTAACTGGTCTTGGATGCACAGCTACTGCCATTTGTGGCGCCTTTGCCGCCGTTCAACCTGATTTTTTCCGAGCTAGTGTTTCAGCTATGGCTGTTATGGGCATAGCTGGTGAATTAACTATGCAGAAGGCCCTTGGATCTGGAAGCTTTCAGATGCATTTTTTAGATGCACTTTACAACCTTAGTTCTGGTGACATTGCCAATCATTGGAAATCGGAAATCGCATAAATCCAAAACCCTTCTCTTTCGGTGCTTACCTAGTAACAGACGATAGCCTCTGCATTCATTACTCCATTGATAAAGTAATTGAATTTTCTCTGAGTGCAGGTATCAAACTGATTCAGATTCGAGAAAAGTCCTTAAAAACCGACGAATTTACAAAAAAAGCAGAACGATTGCTAGCCTTGGTCCACTCATATGGGGCATATTTGATTATCAACGATCGCGTGGACATAGCAAAATCTATTGGGGCAGATGGAGTTCATTTGGGGCAGTCCGATATGCCGGTCAAAGAAGCCAGAGCTCTGTTAGGTAACCAAGTTTGGATTGGGCTTTCGGTCGAAAATGATTCTCATCTGGAATCCGCAATCCACCTACCCTGTGATTCGATTGCATTGTCTCCTTTGTTTCCCACGCAAACTAAGTTGGATGCTTCTTCTCCCTGGGGTTTAGATGGATTGGAAAGGGCTAGAGCTCGAACAAATAAACATATTACCGTTATCGGAGGGGTCAATGCTTCCAATTCTTTTGAAATTGCAAAGCTGGGAGCTGATTCCCTTGCCGTTGTGTCTGCCATCTGTTCTGCCAAGGATCCAGAAATCATAGCTCGGGAAATACAAAGGGAGTTTCAAAAAGGAAAGAATGATTATCTTAAAAATGCTGGCTTAAGCTAAATTGGATTTCCATTTTTCCAGCCCAATCCTTAAAATGGGACTCTTATCAAAATCAGAATCAAATCTTTTTTGATCCCAATCTTTTGCTTGGTCCCAGTTTGTTTGGTGCCATAAGGCGAAAGGTTTAAATTTGTTTTCAGAAGTTAGAACCGAATTTCTGTTAGCTACATTTTTGTTCCACGGACAAATATCTTGGCAAATGTCACATCCATACACCCAACCTTTGGAACTGGAGTGGTCAACAATCGAAAGCGATTTTGATTCAATAGTCTGATAGGAAAGACATTTTCTAGCATCTATTTTGTAAGGTTGCAAAGCTCCCGTTGGGCATGCTTCTAGACAAGCCTGGCAATTGCCACAATGATCTGTTTCCATTCTTTCTGCCCAAGCCTCTAACCAAGGCATATCGGTAAGAATGCATGATAGAAAGAAGTAAGATCCTTTCTTCAAGTTTATCAAATTGGTATTTTTTGAAATCCAACCTAAGCCGGCTTCTCTCGCTAATACCTTTTCAGATATGGGAAGAGAATCAACACCCTGACGAAATTGAAAATTTGGAAAATTGGATTTTAGCCAAGCTAACAAAGGCTTTGCTTTTTCTCTCAATACGATATGATAGTCTTCTCCCAAAGCATACTTTGAAACTTTTGCTTTAGATTTGGAGCAAATCTCTTCCGATTCTAAGGATCGATAGACGAGACCGAGAACCAAAACTGTCTCTACTCGAAATCCTAGATTCTGAAAATCCTCTCGAATGGCTTTTTGTCGGGGGAACCAGTCCATACTTCCATGAAAACCCAGCTCGACCCAATTCTGAAAATTCTCTTTGTCGCTTTTGGGAATCTTTGCCTGAGAGAGACCGGCAAATGAAAATCCCAATTCCAAGGTTTTTTCTAAGATTTGGTTTTTCCATTGCAAATCGGACATACGAACAAAAGTCTCAGGAAAATAGAGAATCGGCAAGCATGGAAATTTTTAAAGACGACTGGCTCATTCTCCCCGAAGGAAAAGGGAATTCACCGACACTTATTTTCTTCAAGCAGTTGGTTTCTCTGAACTCTGTTTCAAAAACCCTGTCCTCGAGCCAAGGGCTTTTGCTGCAAGGGAGGGCTGTGGCACTGTACGCGGCGGCAGGAATCCTTTTAGAGAGAGATATCCCGAAAAATGCTCATTTTTTAGAATCTGAAATAGTAGCTATGTTTGAAGAAATTGAGGCAATCTCTTTGACTCTGAAGCCTGAACCTGATTCCAATTGGCTGGAGGAATGCTGGGCATTTGGGGAGAAAAGTGGCTTTCATTGGGATTGGAAGCATTATGGCTCGAAAGAATTGTTTTAGTGGCAGATTGGTCTTGATCCTAAGCAACATTCACTAAAAACAGGCATGGAAATTGCTTATTTTCCAGTGGGTTCCCTGTGAATCCGAATTGGAGATAAGAATGAGAACAAAAATACAAAAATATTTCTTTGGGACACTCGTCCTTGGAATGGCAATGATGATTGGCTGTAGCCCAAAAGGAACTTCGGACCAAAATAATTTAACTGGGTTACTCTTTGGAACTAGAGCAACTCCCACAGGAACCGTAACTGGAACCCGAGCACAAGTTCGCCAAGCTTCGGCTGGTAGAACTGCAGGAACGTCTTCGGCGAGTGCCGCCAGAGGAGCCGCTAGAACCGGTTTCTTCATTCCAAAAAACCAGAGATTGAACAAGCGGCTGGTTGGAACTTGGATCATGGACAACTATTTGGGATCCACTCGTCCAGGCTGGGCAGAAAACCGACCCTATGCTGGTCTTAGAACCATTTTGACTTCAGTTACTTGCACTTCTGGTGGGGCGGCTTGTAGTGCAGAATCAACAGATGTGGAATTCTCAGGAACAACGGCTTGTGCAAAAGGAGGAACATCGACTTTAACTAAGCTTGCCTCTTCCCTTTCTGGCGCAACTTTGGACTCTTTAGTTCTAAATATGACTGGCGGATCTGTTTCCTTCAATAAATGTATAAACGAAGCGACAGATTTTGCAAATTACCCAGCAAAAACTCGAGTAAACATCGAAAGCGGAAGCATAGAACCAAGAGGATCTTACTCTTTTGCGGATGAAAGTACCGAAGAAACATTGCAGAAAAAGACTGTAGAAGACCTTACCGTTAACTCAACTGGTGATGGGGTAAAAATTGCGGGAACTGATATAAAAATCGAAGAATTGCGTTCTGTTACAACACTTACAGAGACAGACACACTAGCTGATACAGCTTTCTTGGACGACAAAGGGGAAAAACTGACCTTCCCTTCCTCTTCAAAACGAGGAAAAAAAGCATCTGCAAAAAAGACGAAAAAGAAATCCCTTGGAAAAGCGGATGCTGATGGTGATGGAATCGATGATACAGATTTGGATGGAGACGGAACACCAGATGCATTGGAGGATCCAAATGCTGAAGAATCTGCCGATGAAAACCCAGAATTCCTTAAGAAAATCTACGGTTTCGGTGGAACGACAACTGCGAATGGAACTTTAGTATTGACTGGAAAGATTGGTGGATCTGACGTGGGATCAACTCTTTCCTTGACTAACAAAAGAATCAAATGGAAGTTCCTTTGCACAAAGAGCTTTGCTGACATGACAGATGACGATTGGGCAAGCGAAACGACTTGTACTTTCACTTCCGAATAGTGTTTTTAAAACTGGTGGAGATGTACCTCCGCCAGTTTTCCTTAATTTTCCTAATCTTCCTTTCTTTTTCTTGTTTTGATCGAAAAGCCCAAGGAATTCCACCCGCTACGTTAGCTCGGATCCGAGCTCAATCCATTTCAATTGCCGAGGCAACTCAAACCAAACCATTTGGTTCAGGGGTTTTGATTAGCTCAAAGCTGGCCCTCACTTGTTACCATGTTGTAAAAGACCGAAGAGGACCCATTCTTCTCAAACGAGATTCAACCATTGGCGAAATGCGAACGGCAAAAGTTATTTTTTTTGAACCAACTATTGATTTAGCACTTTTAGAAACTGAAGTTCCCTTTCCTAAAACACCATTACTTCGGACTTCTCGGCAATTGAGGCAAGGTCAGTCCTTATTTTTAATTGGAGCTCCTTATACGCTTGAGAATTCCTTCCTGGAGGGAAGAGTTTCCGACCCTGTGGCACGAGGAAAGGACCCAACAAACCCATTGATTCCCTATTTCCAAGTCCAAGGATTATCCTATCCGGGAGTGTCCGGAGCCGGCATTTTTGATCGCTACGGAAGACTAGTAGGTATTGAAAGATCAGCATTTGGCTTTTCTCCAGGGACAGGGATTGGGTTTGCCATTCCCTGGAGTTGGGTTGCTGACTTTTTGAACCTTCCAGACAGCCCCATCCAAGGGTTCTTCTAAGAATCTGCTTAATTTTTGAGCAAATTTTAATTCTTTTTAAAATTTACGCAGAATGCGCGAGTTTTAAGCAATTTTGAAGTGAGTAAATTTCGAAAAATTAGAATTCTCATCTTTCACAAAACAGTTCTTTTCTTAGGTGTGGTTTCTTCCAAATTTGGCACTAGGACGATTTACTAAATCCATATGTCTTCAAATACAATCAACATCTTTGAATACGTAAACACCGTTCCAACCAAACTTTTCCGCAAAGGGGAAATCATTGTTCGAGAAGGCGAAGCCTCCAATGAAAAAATGTACTTTATTCTAAATGGAACTCTCTCGGTGGGCATGGGAACACCAGATCAGAAAAACTTCCAAGAGGTTAGAAAACTAACAACAGGACAGTTTTTTGGAGAGATAGCTTTGATCTCCAATCGTCCTCGAGCCATGACAGTTCTGATAGACTCAGACCGAGCTCAGTTGGGAATTCTAGATAAAGCCAACTTGATTAGAATTGCCAACACCAATCCCATGTTTGTTTATGCATTGTTGCAAACGTATGTAGAAAGATTGATCGAAGCAGAAGCCAGGCTGAAAGATTTGGTCAGCGACAAATCAGAGTAAAATGGGACTAAAAGAATCACTAGCAAAATTGACTATGGTTTCTATCAAACGGGGAGATGTCCTGTTTCGAGAAGGAGTTCCATCGAACGGAGCTATGTTTTTCCTTTTTGAGGGTCAGCTAGATATTTATAAAAGCTTAGATGGAAAACAGGTTAAACTCAGAAGCATTTTACCTGGTGAGTTTTTTGGTGAAATGGCAATTATCAACAATAGCCCGAGGGCGGCATCCATTCTTGCTGTATCCGAAGTGGCAAAACTAGGAGTCATAAACAGACAGACTTTTGGTAAAATGAGCCAAGAAAGCCCTGAATTTTTGTTTCTCCTATTGAAAAGAATCATCGAACGTTTGTTTGAAACAGAATCAAAAATTAGAGAAACAATCAAAGAAAGAGAAGCGGCTGGGCTTCCAGCGACACCTCCTCCCAAAGAGGAGGAAAGTAGCGGTGATTCGGAAAACGAGGACGAAGGTAGCGGTGACGAAGAGGAATTGCCTGACCTAGAGGATTGATTACCAAGCAACTGCATTTTGTAACAAAAATGACAAAAAAAACGATTTTCCCTTTGATTTCCTTTGAAAAGAAGGTAGAAAAAACATTGGAAAATCCTTCATGAGAGAAATCAAAACAGTTACTATTCTCGGTGCCAACGGAGCCATGGGTTCTGGCAGTGCTGGAGTCATCGCCGCTTTCGGCGAAGCAAAAGTCCATATGCTGGCTCGTGATTTGGAAAAAGCCAAGCAAGGTATAGAAGCCGCAGTTAATTCGGTTAAGACGGATACTATTCGAAATAGATTGGTTGCGGGTACCTATGACGCAGATTTAGAAAAAGCCGTTTCAGAATCCGATTGGGTTTTCGAGTTGGTTGCTGAAAGTTATGAAGTAAAAGAACCCATCAACAAACGAATCGCAAGTTCTCGTAAACCGGGAACAATTGTTTCAACAGTTTCTTCAGGACTATCTATCGCCAGATTATCAAACGCCTTTGATGAAGATGGCAAAAAGCACTACTATGGCACACACTTTTTCAATCCACCTTACAAGATGATCCTCTGTGAGTTGGTGACTCACCCTGGCAATGATTCCAAGTTTACAAAGAAACTAGGTGATTACTTAGAATCAAAATTAGGCAGAGCTGTTGTCTATACGAATGACACTCCTGCGTTTGCTGGAAACAGAATCGGATTTCAGCTTATGAACGAAATTGCTCAGTATGCAGAAAAGTATGCTGACCAAGGTGGCATCGCTCTTATGGATGAAATCATGTCGGGCTATACGGGACGTGCAATGTCTCCTTTGGCCACTGTGGATTTTGTTGGTCTCGATGTTCACAAAGCAATTGTGGACAACATCTTTGCAAACACGAAAGACGAAGCTCACTCTACGTTTCAACTGCCTGGTTATATGCAAAAACTGATCGACGAAAACAAATTGGGTATGAAGTCCGGACAAGGTTTAACCAAGATTACAAAGACTTCAGAAGGCAAAAAAGAAAAGTTTGTTTATAATATCAAAACAGGATCATACGATCCTTATCCGAAATTTGACATTCCTTTTATTAAACAAGCGAGAAAGCAAATCCAAGAATCACAGTATAAATCCGCTATGGACGTTGTAAAGGCGGCAACTGGCTTGGAAGCAGATCTTGCTCGCTACTTCATAGGTCGATACATCAGTTATTCATTGTCGATTGTTGGCGAAGTGGTTGAAACCAAAGAGATGGCAGATGCGGCTATGGGCTTTGGATTCAATTGGGTCCCTGCTTCGGCTTTTGTTGATTTCCTTGGTGGACCCAAAGAAACCATCCAAATCCTAGAGAAATCCAAACTTCCAGTTCCCAAAGTACTGTCCCAAGCATCGTCGAACAAAAAGTTCTACGAGCTAGGAGAGAAACTAGACGCACGATCATTGTTTAAAGGCTAAAAGGAGAATCCCATGAGTGAAAAAGTATTTGTATTAGGTGGCGAGCAAACCGATTTTCAAAGGAATTGGTCAAAAGAAGGAAAATCCTTTCTGTCAATGATGCGAGAAGTTATGGAAGATGCTCTCGACAAAACTGGAATCGATTATGAAACGATTAAAAAACTAAATAAGGACAATCGAGTTGCTGTTTTTGTAGGTAATTTTGATGCCGAACAATACACGAACCAGGGACATTTAGGAGCTTTCTTAACTGAAGTGAATCCTGCTTTTTACGGAGTCCCAGGGGCAAGGTACGAAGCCGCCTGTGCTTCGGGTTCGGTTGCCTTGGATGCGGCTGTAACTCATATAAGAGCGGAAGACTATGATCTTGCAATTGTTTTGGGAATCGAAGTAATGAAAACTGTATCCTCGTCAGTGGGTGGCGACTTTCTAGGAACAGCGGCTTATTACGAAAAAGAAGCAAAAGGGGTTCAATTTCCCTTTCCAAAACTTTTCGGTCGATTAGCGGATGTAATCCTAGAGAGAAATGATGTTTCGGAAACACGATTTATGGATGCACTTGCTGAAATTTCTCGGATCAACTATGCGAATGCTAAAAGAAATCCAAAATCGCAGACAAGATCCTGGTTCATGAACAAAGAACATGCCCTCCTTCGTGGTGGCGCAAACAATATGGCGGTTGGTGGTCGACTTTGCATCACAGATTGCTCACAAGTAACAGACGGTGCGGCAGTAACAATTCTAGCTTCAAAAGACTTTGCGAAAGACTATGCTAAAAAACATGACAAAGACTTAGGTGACATACCACGGGTTAAGGGTTGGGGTCATCGTGTGGCTCCAATTACGTTTGATGCAAAAAAAGAAGAATCCAAAGGAGAAAAGTACATTCTGCCTTGGACTCGCCAAACGGTAAAAGATGCTTATAAACGAGCTGATCTAGATGTAAAAGACATTGATGTTTTTGAAACACACGATTGCTTTACTTCCTCCGAATACGCGGCAATTTCTGCTTTCGGAATTTCAGAGCCTGGAAAAGAGCATGAAGCGATCGAAAGTGGTGTCATTGACTTTCATGGCAAAAAACCAATCAACCCATCTGGCGGATTGATTGGAGTTGGACATCCTGTGGGTGCATCAGGAGTTAGAATGATGCTAGACTTGCATAAACAAGTTACGAACACAGCTGGCGATTACCAAATCAAAGGAGCCAAAAACGGTCTGATGTTAAACATTGGAGGTTCAGCGACCACCAATATGGTGTTTATCGTTGGACGTTAGAACTTACCCAAACCAAACTGAGCATTGGAACCGAGTGTTGATTCGGTTCCTACTTGTTTTTGGTTTCTGGGAAGCGTTTTCTTTTCCGCTCAGAATCCTTTTTTTCAGCAAATACTATCACTCTGAAGTAGCAAAATCCCTCTTTATGCCTTTAGGGGACATTTATTGGATTGGGCCAATTGTAGCAGATTTGATCCAAAGTTTGTTCTTTGGAGTGCTTTACGGGTTTGCTCAACCTGGGCTACCAAAGGGAATTTCGGGTGGCCTTTTGTTTGGAATTAGTTTCGCAATTTGTGCATTTGTAGCCCCGGCTTTTTATTGCTATAACTTAATGCAAATCCAGCCGTCTAACCTTTGGTGGGTTTGGGCAGGGTTTCAATCCGTTTTTGCTGTAACAGCAGGAATGATCAATTCTCTTGGCTGGGAGGAGCGCGACTAATCAACTATATATGAATCCAAAAAAATTCTTTTGGGAATTGACGGGAAAACTAGAAGTCTTCACCCACACGGTGCCCGTTCCTTTCGCAGTATACTATGCTGTGATTACCCAAAAAATGAGTTTTGATAAATGGGTCATTTTCGTAGGTCTCTGTTTAACTTTTGCCACTGGGATTGGGATTTTAGGCACAGTATGGCGGTATTTTTACATAAAAAGATTGGCATTCCGAATCCAATCAATCCATATCCCTGAACCTTCCTCAAACATTAGCTATACTTACAAAGATAGGGATTACGCTAAAAAAGTTAAATTAGAACTCTTTCGCTATCCTTTAGTGGAAGCTACTATAATAGTACTTCGATGGTTTGCTGGAGTCATACCAATCATATCGATTTTCTCGTATTCAATAGAATACATGCCATCGGTGATTCGATCTGGTGTATTCACATTGCTGATGATACCTCCTATTTCTTTCGTCACATACTACTTTATCACAGAAAACTCCGTTCGTCCCCTCTTTGATCTTCCTCAGATTCGAGATATAGAACTAAAACCAGAAGAGATTCCTCGGTTTGATTACTTTCAACGGATTTTCCTAGCCTTTATCAGTCTTGCCCTCATGCCAGTTTCCGTGCTTTCTTACATACTCTATTCTGTGATGACGGGAGATACGGCTGTTCAGGATCCACTCGTACCCATTGTCATTGTAGGATTTATTTTTGTTCTTCCATTAATAACATGTTCATACATCGTGGCAAGTTCCGTAAAACAAGGGATTGCCGATACTAATCATTTTCTAAATGAGCTAGTTTCTGGAAATTTCAACGTAGTGGTAATGCCGCGGTCCGGCGATGATTTTGGACAGCAAGCATTTCACTTAAATAATGTTATACGAAAATTAAAAGAAATGTATGCGGAAATTAGGGATTTGAATGAAAGCTTGGAAGAGAAAGTGGTCACGCGAACCGAAGAACTAAACCAAACTCTATCCGAAGTTCAAACTCTAAAGAACAGGCAAGACGGAGACTATTACTTAACACATTTACTTTTAAACCCTTTAGGCGTCTGGGACAACGAAAGCTCAACCATTCATTTAGAATCCCTATTAAAGCAAAAAAAGGAATTTGAATTCAAAGAAAAAACCTACGAGATTGGAGGTGATTTAAACATTGCAAGCAGCATTTTCCTCCAGAAAAAGAAATACACAATCTTATTGAACTCGGATGCTATGGGTAAATCGATGCAAGGGGCAGGCGGAGCATTGGTGCTAGGTGCAATTTTTTCTTCTATTCTCCAAAGAGCGAAAAACTCAGAACTAATTAGACAACAAACACCAGAGAGATGGCTTAAAAATTCATTTATTGAAATGCATAAAGTCTTTGAGTCTTTTGACGGCACAATGCTTGTATCTTTATCTCTTACTCTCATTGAAGACCAAACTGGATTTATGTACTATTTGAACGCTGAGCATCCTTGGCTTGTGCTTTACCGGGATGAGAAGGCAAGTTTTATCCGAAGCGCAGTTTCTTACAGAAAGCTTGGAACATTAGGTGTAAAAAGTAAAATCAAAGTATCAACCTTTCGCTTACAAGCGAAAGATGTTTTGATTCTAGGTTCGGATGGAAAGGATGATCTAAATCTAAACAGAAAAGAATTAGCTTCTGAAATCAAAATGAATGTTGACGAAGATCTTTTTTTGAAAGTAGTCGAAAGCAAAAAAGCAAATCTAACGGAAATCTATGAAGAATTAAGAAAGATTGGAGATATTGTTGATGATGTATCCATGATTCGGGCTGAGTTTATACCTCAATCGCATTCTTTGAACGAAACTCCAAGATCCGACTTTAATGATTTATCAAATGAAAAGGAAAAATGGGAAACTGCTCAAAGTCACTTTCTAAAAAAAGAATTTGATAAAGCAATTCCCCTTGCTGAAGAATTTTTCAATTCGCATCCATGGGACAATGCGGCATTGAGTTTTCTATCTAAGCTATACCAAGAGGTTGGAAAGCGCAATAAGTCCGAAGAAGCTCGGGATCGCTTAACTCTTCGAGGAGTCGAAACCAACTAATGCCTGTAGCTGAACTGAAGCCTATACCGACTTCAGTCAAAGCAGGTTATGGATTTGCTGAAACAGGGATCACTGCGGTTCAGCTTTTTTCCCAAATCTATCTTTTAAAATTCTATACTGAGATTGTTGGGCTTAGCCCAACTCTGGCAGGAATTGCACTAGCAATGTCAGTCGTTTGGGATGCGATCAGTGATCCTTTAATGGGAACCGTTTCGGATCGCACCAGAACAAGATTGGGAAAACGTAGACCATATCTTCTTATAGGTGGACTTCTACTATCTCTTTCGATTTTACTTTTGTTCTCCCCGCCTACTCTCGCATCCCAATGGGGCAAATTCTTTTATCTATTAGGCTCCTATGTTTTAGTAAATACGGCAATGACCGTTCTTTCAGTTCCTCATATTGCTTTGGGCGGTGAGATAACCTTTGAGCGAAATGACCGGACCTCCGTCTTCGGTTGGCGACTTTTTTTTAGTAATATAGGTATGCTTTTAGGGATGATCATTCCAGTGGCAATTCTCTCTTCTTTAGGTGATGAAAGTTCAAAAGCCAATATACAAACTTCGAGAGTTATGGCGGCTGAAATTGTTGCCGTGGTGATCTTAGTTTCTTCTCTCACTGCTTTTCTAGTTACGAAGGGATACGATAAAATAACTCCAATCGAAAAAGTGAAAAAATTACCGTTTTTTAAATCCTTTGTTTCTGTGCTCAGGAATCCTGTTTTTTTTCCACTTTTGATTTCCTTTGTAATAGCCACAATTGGGCGCACATTTAACTCCGCCATATCTTTGTTTTACTATGAGTATCGCTTGAATTTAAAGGAATCGGACGTTATCATAAATATCCTTTTGCCTTTTTTCGTTGTTTTGATTTTATCTATTCCATTTTGGGTTTGGATTTCTAAGAAGTACGGGAAGAAGATCCCAGCTTTTCTCGGAATTTTTTCATTGGGAGCATTGACAATGATTGCCTATCCGCTTTTTCCCCCTGGTGAGATAAGACCTCCTTTGTTAGTTGCCATTTTGGGGGGGATCTTTGCGGGTTCCATTTTGATATTAGATTCCATTCTCACTGACGTAGTCGACTACGATGAAATGAAAACCAGAGATCACAGAGAAGGACTCTATTTTGGTTTCTGGAAAATGGGAACAAAGCTATCCCAAGCTTTTGGAATAGCCATCACAGGTTTCATCTTAGATGCGATTGGTTTTCAGGCAGGGGCTGAACAGCAAATCCCTGAGATTGGGTTCCGATTGGCTTTGCTATTTGGGCCAGGGGTTGGTTTTTTCTTTGTAGTAGGTTCATTTCTTTTTCTCTTTTTCCCTTTAACAGATGAAAAGCATATTCGCATTCAAAAAATCCTTTTGAAACGAAAAAGCAAAGCGGAGAGAAGTCATTGAAGTTTCTCTACATATTGACCCAGCTTGGGACTGGCTTTTTATCTTGTTTACTCGCTCTCGGGTTTATTTCAGCTACATTACCTTTGTTTCTCACAGGCGAATATCTGGTTATAAATGAAAAAATCACTAAATCCCTTTCACAAGATGCAATACTGATTTTTACAAGTTCTTGGGCATTCTTTGTTATAACAGCTTTTCAAATTTCTTACCACCTTCCTGTTCTACGAGGACTGGAGGCAAGAAGACTAGATAAGCCCGTTTCTGAATTAGCAAAAAAAAGATTGATCACAGGACCATTTATACTTGGACTTTCAACTCTTTTAGGATGGGAAATCTCAACTTTTTTATCCAATTGGAGGATTACTGTTCTGCTAGGTGAATATGGTAACAAAGGTTTTTCAGAGATTACTTTGTCGCTTTATGTAACTTGGGGTTTGTTTATCTTTGCTTTTTGTTTTTTTGTAGCCGACTACTTTAGTCGTCGCTATTTTTTACCCTACTTGATGCCAGAAGGAGGCGTTGGAAGGTTTTTTCGAGACAATGGTTTCTCTATTCTTAAAAAACTGATCCTGTATTGGTTTTCTATTTCTCTTTTCCCTACTCTAGTCATTTATATTGCCTATTTGAATGCAAAATACAATCTGAACTCTACTTTAAGGCTAACAGACATTTTCTTTAAAGACACTTTGTTTTTCATGATTTTACTTCTACTTTCTCTTTCATTCATTCTTTCTTGGATTCTAGGAAAAGTGTTTCAAACTCCACTCAAAACAATGGCTATTGCCGCTAGAAAGATTCAAAACCGCGATTACAATGTTGAGGTATTGGTTCATTCCTCAGATGAGCTCGGAGTTCTAGGTGATTCATTCAATGAAATGGCTTTGGATCTTCGAGACAAAGAGAAAATGAAGTCTAGTTTTGGAAAGTTAGTTGATCCGAGGATAAGAGACTATATTTTAAAGAACGATTTGAATCTTGGGGGTCAATTGGCCTATGCTACTATTCTTTTTTGTGATCTTAGAGGATTCACATCTTTATCCGAGAGAAGTTCTCCAGAAGCTGTCGTTTCTCTGTTGAATGAGTATTTCACACTAATGACAGAGGAAATAGAAAAGAACGAAGGATATGTGAATAAGTTTATTGGTGATGCTATTCTGGCAGTTTTTGGTACACCACTTTTAGTCGAAAATCATGCAGATAAAGCTCTCACCTGCGCTTTAGCCATGGAAGGAGCAATGCAAAGACTAAATTTGACAAGGCATTTGGATCAAGAAAAGATTTCAATGGGGATTGGGATTCATACTGGAAACCTGCTTTGTGGAAACATTGGTAGCAATCATCGTTTGGAGTTCACGGTAATTGGAGATACTGTCAACACAGCTTCTCGTGTAGAAGGTCTATCCAAATCCATCGGAAAATCTCTGTTATTAACAGATGTAACTTTTAAAGCTCTCTCTCCTGAACTGCAAAAATATTGCCAAAAATTAGGAAGCTATCCCATCCGGGGTAAGGAATCTGAACAGATTCTATATTTTGCAGTTGCAAATCCACACTTGATTCCTTAAACTAGGAGTCAGATATGGATCAAAATCGAAGCAATCTCGCCAGTGTCCTTTTTGTTATCGTTTTTCTTTTTGCGGCAAGCGTTGCTTGTTCAGGTCAGATTTTAAAAAAAGTAGACCATGCTTTGGACTTATTAGAGCAAAACGATTCTGCTGGGTCCACTGCAAACTCGACTTCAGAAACACCATCTCAGCGGAACTCAAATCCAAATAATCAGTCCACTACAAATTTCACTACTTCCTCCACAGGAACTCCAATGACCAATGCAACTGGCGGGGTCACGACTGGGGCAATCGGAACTACCCAAGGTTTGGATTGAAAAAAGTTTAAAATAAAATTTTTAAGCTGAACTTTCGACTAAAATTCAAACCACTAGACCTAGAACTTCACTTTACATAATCAAAAAAATCATCTAACAGTGGCTTAAAGCAAGAGCGAATAGTGATTTTTGCCACTTTCTCATCTTTTGGCCCGTAATTTAAAATAATGTCGTTTGGATCTCGAATAAAAGAGAAAATATTCTCTATTCGAATAGAGGCTTGCCCATCTTTGATATCAATATAGTAGTCAAATTGGTGTTCATTGGCATCCACTTCTCCAATTCCGTATGGGACGTAACAACGAATATGCCCTTCTCCAACTAAAATTCCTTCTTCTGGATTTTCTTTTTTTATTTTAGAGTATTCTGGTTCTAATTTATATTCCAGCCACTGTTTAGCTTTCAAAAGGGATCGGGTTTTTTGGTAGGAACGATTTTCTCGCCTTTCATCAATAGTTCTGTGCTTAGAAGAAACAATCCACAATCGGAGACACATAGAATCCGAAAAAACGACGAATGCGAAAACCATAATACTGATTCTTCGAAGGTAACGAAAAAACTGTCTCATACTTCATCTCCCCAATGTGCTTTTTCCTGAAACAGGTCTTCGACGAGATCTGTAATTTTTCCGCGATTGGGTGGTGTCATCGGGAAAGGAATAACGTTGTCTGGTAGATTGCTTTTTGTCTGGTTTGCGTCCTTTTTTTTATGTCTCTTTGAACTCTTTCCACCCTTCACATTTATAAGATCGGGAAACACTTCCTGCTTTCTTCACTCTTAGAATTAAAAATAGATTGAAATTCGAAAGGAATGTTCTAGTTTTTCAAGGCATAGTCCCTTATGCTAGAGTTTGATCAAATCGACCTTATCAATTTTGCAGTGTATGGAAACGAAAAAGACCCTGAGTGGGACAGTATCCGCAACTTTGTCTCTTCCAACCCGACGGCACGCGAAAAAATGGAAGATTTGAAAAAGAGTCTGCTTCTAGCCACAGAAACTCAAAAACAGATGATTAAAGAAGAGAACTACTCTGGGTCGGAGGCAAACTTGGTGAAATCGACGACTTCAAAATCCAGTCGGGCTAACCTTAAAAATGGAACCAAAAAGTCTTGGTGGAGACGATTAACAGGAGATTGAAAATGGAAGTATCAGCTGACAAAGCAAAACGAAATGTTGAAAATATTAAGAAATTTATAACTCCTTTTTTCAATTTAGCTGTTTCTACACATGTTTACGGTTATCACAACATAGTGCCTACTGGAAAACTCATTCTAACGTGCAATCATCGAAGTGATATGGATCCGTTTGTGATTGGAGCCGCCTTCCCTAGGTTTATTTCTTGGATTGCCGCAGAGTATACCACTCGCATTCCCCTTTTCAAAGACCTAGTGGAAAGAACGGGCACCATTCCTATGGCAATTGATGGAAACATTTCCATGTCCTCTATCAAAAAAGTTCAGCAGGTTTTCAAAAATGGGGACGTACTCGGCATTTTTCCTGAGGGTCATGACTATATGGTTAAAAACGATTTTAAAGGCCCCATGGCGAGTTTCCATGAAGGCTTTTCTGCATTTAGTCTTCGGAACAAAGTCGACATTCTTCCAGCGGTTTTGATCCCAGTAGAAGAAGTAGTATCCGACATTCCGCTTCCTCCCTTAGTTCGTGCCTTTATGGGGATGCCAAAGGAAGTTTGCAATATCAAAAAAAGAGTTGTCTACAAAGAAGTCAACCTTGTGTTTGGTGAAGTAATTGACCACAAAGATTACATCTCACTCCCACTGGCAGAGGGCATGAAGGCGCTAGCAGGTGAAACAAAGAAGCGCATGGAAGCTCTTCAGAAAGTGGACTATATCAAGAACTAGAAATCAAATCTCGATCTCACCTGTAAAGACTTCACGAGCTGGACCTGTCATAATCACGGAGCCTGATTCCTTCCAATCTATAAATAGGGTGCCCCCTCTGAGATCGATTTGGACCTGTCGTCCCGTTATTCCATTCAAATGACTAGCCACAGCAACGGCACAAGCTCCGGTTCCGCATGCCATAGTTTCACCAGAACCTCGTTCCCACGTTCTTTGGTAGAGATGGTCTTTCCCTAGTTTTTGGACGAATTCAACGTTTACCCTTTTTGGGAAAATGGGAAGGTGTTCGATCATAGGCCCCAATTCACGAACCGGAAAACTCTCGGCGTTCTCGACATAGATTATACAGTGGGGATTTCCCATACTAACAGCCGAAAAGGAAAGCTCTTTTCCGGAAACTGTGATTTTCTGTTCTAGAATCGTATCTTGACTTGTCCACTGAACAGGGATTAGCTCAGGCCTAAGGATAGGCTCGCCCATATCAACTGAAATAAGAGAAATCTTTCCCTGGTTATCAGGAGATAGCTGAAGGGTCAATACACCTTTCCCAGTTTCTATTTTGGGAGATTTGTTGTTGGTTAAACCATGGTCATAGATGAACTTTCCAACACAGCGGATACCATTGCCGCACATCTCTGAGGAACTTCCATCTGAGTTGTACATATCCATTTGAAAATCTCCTGATGTTGACTTTCTAATGAATATGACACCGTCTCCACCGACACCGAAGTTTCGATCTGACAATCGGATTATTTGGTCCGTAGTGAGCCGAATGTCCTCTTTTGTGGAATCGATATAGACATAGTCATTACCTATGCCTTCCATTTTCGTGAATTTTATTTTCATTGGATTCTAGCCTAGGACAAATTTTCGAGAACAAGCCGATATTGCAAGTCCTACGAAGAAATACAAGGTTTTTCATTTGACCTATAACCTCTCAAAACAACCATAAAAGGTAATTCATGAAAAATTGTATTCTCTGCAACAGTCCTGAAAGTACTACCGTTTTCATCGAGAACAATATTGCTATTGTTAAATGTTCGAATTGCGGACATGTGTATTCTGGTTATGAACAAACGGAACATTACGAAGGCTATTGGGATGGCGGAGAAGAATCATACGATTTGGAATGGTGGGACAAGGCTCATCGCGCAATTTATAAAGATTTCATTTCTCACTATATTCAAAAGGAAAACGGAAGCTTATTGGACGTAGGCTGTGGGCTAGGCTACTTCGTCAAAGCAGTCCTAACTTCAAAACCTAAATGGGAAGTGGTTGGTTACGAGATTTCCGAGAAAGCTGTTGGCTTTGCAAAAAAAGAAAACGGACTGAAATCGGTTTTTTCAGGTCTTGTCCAAGATTCAGGCCTACAACAAAATCACTTTGATATCATCACACTTTGGGACGTCATTGAACATATTCCGAAGCCACACAGCCTCTTAACGTATCTTTTTTCATTGCTCAAGCCTGGGGGGATTTTGTTTTTACAAACTCCTAATTTTCCCGTGCAGTTAGCAAAGGCAAAACTCAAAGTTTTTCTAAAAGGAATGCAAGCTGATGGGCATTATTTGGAAGCAAAAGATCACGTGAACAATTATAGCATGGCAACCCTAGCTGAGTTAGGACGGCAATGTGGTTTTGAATCTCCTGATTTCAAAGTATTAATGCCGATTCTTTCTGTTTCTGGTTCAAAAAGCCAATTGGCAGTTTTAGCTAAGGTGATTTTTTATTATTCTACAAAGCTGCTTTTTTTTCTCAGTTTCAGAAAATGGAACGCGAACAATACTCTGTTTTTAACTTTGAGAAAGCCGAGCTAGGGCAAAGTTTATTGCACTGATCGTTTGATCCGTTTGAAAAACTTCAGTTCCATGCCGACTTGGTAAAGAATTCACCTTCCCAGAGCTCCCAAAAATCTCTGTTATATGTATGCTTGGGATTCCCACCCTTGCCCCACCTTCGATGTCGTCATCCAGGTTATCGCCAATGATCAAGCTTCTTTTGGGGCTTTCATTTACTTTAGAGAGAGCATACTCAAAAAACTTTGTACTAGGCTTTTCAAGACCGACTTCCTCAGAACAGACAAATTGAAATTTGAGTTCTGGCGGAAGAAAGCTTCGGATTTTTAAACCTTGTGTCCGCAGATTTTCATTCGTTACAAAGCAAATCGTGGTTTTAGTCTGCACTTCAAGTAGTAGATCAAACAAATCCTTCCATTTTGGCTGGTTGCTCTTTTCCTCTTGGAGAAAATACGAAAAATGGAAATTGTATCGACCTTCTAACCAAAAGACTAATTCAAAGTGGGACACCGATAGTTCGCCTTTCCAGGCTTCAATAAGATTCTTAAAATATAGGATTCTAAGGCGATTGGAAGAATGCCCTACTAGCAGGTCTTTTGTGATTTTTCTGGCTTTTTCATAGTTTTCGAAGAAAAAAGTTTGAGATCCATAGCCTTTCTCCTCCCAATCCTTTGCTAAAGCCTGGATTGTAGATTCATACACCAAACGAGACGGTAGAACGGTGTTGTCTAAATCTAAAAATAATGCCATACTGTTTGTTACTCTTTCTACTTTATTTCTCTGCTTCTAGAAAGAGAAATATAGAAATTTAAACTTTTTGAATTACTTCTTTCAAAAATGGGTAAAAAGCCTCAAGTAGATCGGGCAGCTCGTATTCTAAAATGTCACCAGCCAATACTATATCGTTCTTTTCCATTGCCTGAGCTACACTGCCCAGTGTTTGGTTTAATTGCAGAGAGATTTCTGAAAAAGTTTTTCCTTCAATGCTAATGTCCGACCAAACTACATTTGCATATCTCTGCTGAATAGTTACAATGGCTGAGATGACTGAATTGAGATCACTAATAGCGTCTGTTAGAATTTCGTTTGCCAAATGATCTTTGCCTGATTGAAAGTTTTCATTGACCAACATAAAGTCTTTCTTAACTGATTCAAATCGATCGAGAAATCCAGAAATAATTTCTTTCAATTCGACATCGCTTAGGCGAACTAACGCAAGCCTTCCACTCAAGTCCATCAAGAAGAGCTTTAGATCACGCAGATTTTCTAGAAAAGCTTCGATACTTTGCATTGAATCTAATTGTGAAGACCCTTCTTTCAAAGAAATTATGATCTCTTCTACATTTTTTCCATTGCCCATAGGTCGAATTAGCGACAAGTTTAAGTGCAAAATGTTCTTGGTGGCGAAGATCATGCTTTCTATCCAAGGCATTCCTTCTTTCAAATCATTAGATTCTTGCTCTGTCAAAGAGTCTCGGCCTACCAAAGTGTTTCCAACCTTGTCAACATAGGAATCCAGTTCGACTAGACTGTTTTCAATCATGTCGAGTTCTTCACCAATGAAAAAGTCTAATCTCTCTGTCGTAGACACTTCCAGATCTTGGATTTCGGAGGAACTAACCTCTTTTCCATCTACTGTAAAGTGAAGTAGGTATTTTCCATTATTTTCAATCCATTGGGTCATTTGATCAATCACTTGCGATAGTTGGGTCTCACCATTTAAGGTTGTATCGATTTTTTCTTCATTGATATAAATGTTCATGTTTACTCCTGCCCATTGCTTCTAAATAAGTTGTTTTGCAAATAATTTCCGACCGATTTGTTTTTTCCAACACCTTGTTCCATATAAAGAAAGCGCTGTTTTAGCTTAGATTCGTAACTCGATAAATGGCTTTCATTGTCTTTGATTCTTTTATTGTTTTGTGCAATGTTTTCTTCTAAAAGTTTTATCTTACTAGATATTATTCCAACCGGAAACTGTGTATAAGGCTTAAGATGTTCCAAAAGTCGAGTTCCCAAACCGTCTTCCATTTTTCCGTCACCGTTGGCATCTGTGGCAAACAATTCTCTAACTCCGTCAGGATTTTCCGAAACAGCAGATTTCAATCCTTCATCGTCTATCACGAGTACACCTTCTTGGATTTTGGTCCAATTGGAGCCTATTGCGCCAGTGGAAATTCCAATATCAGAAAGCACTCGGTAGCCTTTGGACGGATAGTATGAGTTTGCTGCTGTTTTCATACCAGCGATCAAACGAAGAACAGAATTGTCACCAGACAACAAACCGGACTTACTTTTGCTTTCCCAGAATTCTCTAGAAATGTCTTGGTCTTTTAATGAGTCGACTGCCTTTTTATCTGACATTTTTGCATCTTTGTCAACACTAGTAACTTCTTTACTAAATTTCATTAAGCTGTTGTATGCTTCTACCCATTCTTTTATCAGTACAATTCCTTTGGCATTGTCAGTCTGAATTTTCAAGGTAACAGGTTCGGTTGTTGTCTTATGAACATTAAACGAAATTCCATCCAAAACGTCGGTGATTCCTTCATTGCTTTCGCGAAAGATTTCCACTCCATCAATCTTGAGTTTAGCATCTTTTGCTTCTTGAAGCACGATCACGGGTGAGGCATCCCCCGGCCTAGCTTCAGAAAGGATCTGTATAGATTTAATTGTAATAGGGGTGAGTCCACCATTCGTAAGAATGATTTTTGTTAGTTTTTTCCCTTCTGCATAATCCGAAATGGGTAAAATGTATTTTCCAGAATCTAGATTTAAATTCAACATACGAGTTCGACCACTGTTGTCTTTCTCGTAGCGAACTCCTACTTCCCAAATGGGAGGAACCTCTCCTTCCATTTCAAAAGTAATCTTAGTTCTGCTAGATATTTCTTTTTCTGAAATTGGAAAAACAAAAGCTGTATCTGGTTGGATAATAATCCCTGTTTCTCCTAATATTGGCTTCTTTTCAAGAACCGTGCTTTCTTTGAATTTTTTGTCCGAGTGAGGAGAGGAAGTTTCTATATCTAGGTCGATCGTGGAACTCTGCGATTCTTCGGAAGGTGCGGATTCTGAAACCAAACCCGCTTCTTTCAAAATTCCATTTGGATCTGAGAAAAAAAGCTGATTCGCTTTTCCAGTCTTATTTGAAGTCATAGTTAAGATGCTGGAATCTCGATCTATTTTAACAAGCCCTGAACTGACCAAAGTTCCTGCCGAGTTTTTAATGGATGTAATGAGGTCATTCAAACTACCGCCAGCGAAGTTGATGGTTTCTTGGTTTTTGCCCACATGGATTGTAAAAACCCCAGCTGGCAAAGAGACAGTGGAATCGACTGCGTTTCCCGAAATCTGATGTTTGCTAGCTAGCTCTAAAACTTCTAAGTTGCGATCCCCAGCCTTTGCCGATCGGGAGGCCTCTCCAGTGATGAAGCCTTCTACTGAGGAAGATACAGTTTTTGTAGCAAATGGTGCGGTAAAAGAGACTAATGCACGAGTTCTGGTCTGTAGAAGCAAACTTTGGTTTTTTAATTCATTCCAAACCTGTGTTTGCAGTTTGGCATACTCATTGTCAGTTTCCCAACGCTTGGCTGGTTTCTTTTCCAGCTCAACCAATTTCTTGATTATGTCATTTGTGTTTTGGCCAGTCATCAGACCGGGCATTGTATAGGCTGGCATACTGTCCTCCCTTTGAACTTCGTCGAATCCGCAAAAAGGATTAGGAATTTACAGATTTTTTTCCTTCTCTAGAGTAGAGTTATGACAACAACTGCCGCTGAAAAGATCGAAATAGATAATCCAAATATTTTTTTTGACAGGGAACTCTCTTGGATCGATTTCAATCACCGGGTTCTAGAAGAAGCTTTAGATCCCAAAAACCCCGTTCTGGAGCGTCTTAAGTTCCTTTGTATCACAGAATCAAATCTGGACGAATTCTTTATGGTAAGAGTCGCAGGACTCATCAATTTAAAAAAGGCAGGGATCGAAGAAAGATCGCTGGATGGGCGTAGAACTTCAGAAACAATTTCGGAATTGTACAAAAAAGTAAAAAGTTTGGTGGATGGTCAGTACTTTTGTTTGAATGATTTACTTTCGGAATTACAAAAGGAACAAATTTCTGTTATTCTAGACCCTGCTGAGCTTTCTGGAAAAGAAATTCAATTCGTAAAAGACTATTACAAGCGTGAGGTTTCCTCAATTCTCACTCCTTTAGCGATAGACCCTTCTCACCCTTTTCCTCATATTCTAAACCGAACTCTTAATCTTGCCATCACCCTTTTCTCAGACGAAGATAAAAACAAAACCAGAGAGCTCTTTGCGATCGTGCAAGTTCCAGGAGTTCTTCCTAGATTCCTTCAGTTACCCAAAGTCGAAGGCTCGGAAGCAAGACGATATTTCCCTTTAGAAGAAATCATTAAACTTCACTTAGCTGATTTGTTTTTTGGAATGAATGTAAAGAGCATTCATACTTTCAAGATTGTCCGGGATGCAGATATTTCGATCAATGAGGAACAAAACATCGGTGATCTTCTAACGATGATGAAGAACGAATTAAAGAACCGAATGTGGGGAGATGCCATTCGCCTCGATATCCAAGCAGGAGCTGGTCATGTGAAAGGAATGCTAAAAGACCTTTTAGAATTGGAAGAATACCAAGTGATGGAAATTCCTAGGATGCTCGGACTCTTTGACTTAATGTTTTTTCAATCACTCGATAAGACTTCGCATTTGAAGTTTTCCTATCCAACACCAAAGCCCGGTTTTGCATCAAAAAAGACAGGCTCAGTGTTTCAAGAGATCCGAAAATCGGATCAACTTTTGCACCACCCTTACGAAAGTTTTCGATCTATTGAAGACATTTTAAAGATTGCGAGCAGTGATCCCAAGGTATTGGGAATTAAAATGACTTTGTATCGAACCTCTGGAGATTCTCCTATTATACAGTATTTGGGCGAAGCGGCTGAGAATGGGAAACAAGTAACCGTACTTGTTGAATTGAAAGCACGATTCGATGAAGAAAGAAACATCCGTTGGGCGAAGAAACTGGAAGATTCCGGAGTCCATGTTGTCTATGGAGTTGTAGGGCTAAAGATTCATTGCAAAATGTTACTTATCGTTCGAAGAGAAGAGGACAAACTAAATCGGTATGTACATCTTGGAACTGGAAATTACAACTCTACAACTGCAAGATTTTACACTGATTTGAGCCTCTTTACGGCTGATCCACAAATAACTGAAGACGTAGCCGTTCTTTTCAATACTATCACGAGCTCGGGTAAAATGCCTAGACTCACTCGAATTCACGCGGCCCCAACCTTTTTAAAAGATGAATTCCTGGAATTGATAGAAAAAGAAACGAAAAACGCCAAATCAAAGAAGGAAGCAAGGGTTATCTTTAAAATGAATTCCCTTGTAGATCCGGACGTAATCATTAAACTCTATGAAGCAAGCCAAGCAGGGGTTACAGTTGACCTAATCATACGTGGAATTTGCTGTTTAAAGCCTGGAATTCCTGGCGTTTCTGAAAATATTCATGTTCGTTCCATTATAGGAAGATACTTAGAGCATAGTCGCATTTATTATTTCCATAATGATGGAAAACCCGATGTGTATCTAGCATCTGCGGACTGTATGCCTAGAAATTTTCAGCGCAGAATTGAAGTTATGTTTCCAGTTTTGCTTGACAAAAATAAAAAGCGAATTGTTCGCATTCTTGAAATGCTTTTGCGGGACAATACACAAGCAAGAGTTCTTCAGCAAAACGGATCTTATGAGCGCTTGACTCCCGGTGAAGACGATCCAGCGCTAAATTCCCAAGTGGATTTGGTAGAGCTCTAAAGGAATAAAAATGGAAACTAAATCTGAACTAATTCAATTGATTGGGGAAACGAAAGTTTTCACAAAGTCTGATGGAAAAATGGATAAAGTAACTTTTGATTCTTTTGGATTGGATAGAACAAAAGTATACCAAGCTAATTACGAAATTTTGGTTTTTCCGGAATCTACTGAGGATGTGGCTAAGATTGTTGGCTATGCTTATCAAAACAACTTATCAATCGTCCCGTCCGGTGGAAGAACAGGGTATGCGGGTGGTGCAGTAGCAAAAAATGGAGAGATAGTAATCTCTCTCTCAAAGATGAACCAAGTAATGGATTTTGATCCATTTTTGGGAACATTGCATATACAAGCTGGTATGATCACAAAGAACTTACATTCCGAAGCGGAAGAAAGAGGATTCTATTTTCCAGTGGACTTTGCCGCAACGGGATCAAGCCATATCGGTGGAAACATTGCAACCAATGCCGGTGGAGTGCGAGTGGTACGCTACGGTTTGATCCGAGACTGGATCTTGGGTTTGACCGTCGTGACTGGTAAAGGCGAAGTCATGCGGTTCAATGGTGAAATCCTAAAGAACAACACTGGCTATGATCTAAAACATTTGTTCATTGGCTCTGAAGGTACGCTTGGGATTATTACAGAAGCAGTTGTAAAGCTCACCAAACCACCAAAAGACATTAGAGTTATATTTTTAGCTGTTGAAGAATACTCACATATTCTCAATATTTTTAAAGAAACGCATGAGCATAGCCTACCTCTACTGGCATTTGAATTTTTGACAGAGTATTGTTTAGAAAAAGTAAAACACCACTTGCAAGTTCCAGAGCCTTTCAGTTCTCCAAGTCCCTACTATGTTTTGATGGAATACGAACTTTCCTCCGAATCGGATGAGGAAAAACTCTTCGCCATCTTAGAAAGCATTACGGAAAAAGGGTATATTGTAGATGGTTCTGTAGCACAAAACACAAGGCAAAACCAGACATTCTGGAAATATAGGGAAGGAATTTCAGAATCACTAAGTTTATCGCATACTGTACATAAAAATGATATCAGTTTGCCTCTAAGAAATATGGAAGAATTTCTTATCGATATGAATTCCTTATTGGAGAAGAAGTATTCAGATTTTGAGATTGCACTTTTTGGCCACATAGGTGATGGTAATCTTCACCTAAACATTGTAAAACCCGATGGAATTAGCGATCAAGAGTTTTTTCAAAAATGCAAAGAAGTAGATCCTGAAATGTTTTCTTTAATTCAAAAACACAAAGGAAGCATTTCTGCCGAGCACGGAATCGGATTACTCAAAAAAGACTACTTAGAGTTTTCTAGATCAAACGCAGAGTTAGAAGCTATGAAGGGAATCAAAGCTGTATTTGACCCAAAAGGGATTTTAAATCCTGGTAAAGTTCTGAGATAAAATGGAAAATAAAAACTCTAGAATCACAAACCTTCGAATCAAAGAAGCAAAGAACATTGAATCTAAAATAAAGGATTCAAAAACGAAATCCCCAGCAAAGAAAAGCGTACGATCGTCCAACAAAAAGACAGATAAACATAAGCTAGAGTTGAGATATCTGAGAAGCGAAGATTACGAAGATGTTAAATTAATAATGAACCAAGTTTTCGCAAAAGCCTTCGATGGAGCTTGGACCAAACAAGAATATGAGAGACAGATTGCCGTTTTTCCAGAGGGTCAAATAGCCATTGAGGACAACGGGGCAGTGATTGCCGCGGCTATTTCAATGATAGTTTTATACAGTGACCATGGAGATCGCCACACTTATGATTCTATCACAGGAGGGGGTGGACTACCAAATCACAATGATGAAGGTGATACTTTGTATGGTGTGGATGTTTTCGTTAATCCAAAATACCAGGGTCTTCGTTTGGGAAGACGACTCTATGATGCAAGAAAAGAACTCTGCGAAAAACTAAACCTTCGCAGAATCATTGTTGGAGGATGGCTTCCCGGTTTCAAAAAACATGAGAGTAAAATGTCACCTGGGGAATATGTAAACCTTGTAAAACAAAAAGAATTGTTTGATCCCGTTTTATCCTTCCAGTTAGCAAACGACTTCCATGTTAGGAAAATCGTCACAAACTATTTTCCAGAGAATAAGGGTTATAGTTCATTTGCATGCCTATTGGAATGGCTCAACATTTACTTCCAAGAAAAAGAAAAATTGATTGGGGGCAAAAAGACTGTTATACGAGTGGGAGCCGTGCAATGGCAAATGAGGGCTGTGAGTTCTTTTGACGATTTAAGAAACCAAGTTGAATTTTTTGTAGATACTGTAGCAAGCTACAATGCTGATTTTTGCGTTTTTCCTGAGTTCTTCTATGCACCTCTACTCACTCAATTTAACAAAATGACAAGCTCCGAAGCAGTAAGAGCTCTTGCTGATTATACGGAGCAGATGAGAGATGAATTGGGGAAACTTGCAGTTTCTTACAATACGAACATTATTTCTGGATCGATGTTTGAATACAAAGACCAAGAATTAAAAAATGTTTCTTATCTGTGCAGAAGAGATGGAACAATTGATTCCCAATATAAATTGCATGCCACTCCAGACGAGAAGGCTTATTGGGGAGTAGGTGGGGGAGATACTTTAAAAGTTTTTGATACTGATGCCGGAAAGGTAGGTATTTTAATTTGCTATGATGTGGAATTTCCGGAGCTTTCTAGAATTCTCGCCGAACGAGGCGTAGATATTTTATTTGTTCCGTATTATACAGATACGAAGAATGGATACCTTCGTGTCAGAAAATGTGCAGAAGCTCGAGCGATAGAAAATGAAATCTACGTTGTTATCACTGGTTCTGTTGGAAACCTTCCGAATGTTGAAAACATGGACATCCAGTATTCTCAATCTGCGGTGTTTACGCCTTCGGATTTTTCATTTCCTCACGATGCTGTGGCCGCAGAAGCTACGCCTAATACGGAAATGACTCTAATCGCTGATTTAGATTTGGATCTATTGAAGGAAGTACGAAAAAAGGGCGCAGTCCGCAATATGTTGGATCGGCGTTTGGATTTGTTTAGAATCGAATGGCTTGGTAAAATTGGTTAAGAAATGAATCTGAAACAATGGTTTTTACTTCAAGTTTTAGATCCTGGGACAAGGAAAAAAGTGCCCGCGCTCCCACTAGATTCAACTGTGGAAGATTGGGAATTGGATTTAACAACAAACCAAAAATTTCGAATTTCGCATTTGGTTGAAAGAGGCCCTCTTCTTTTAGTTTTTATCCGTGGAACATGGTGTCCATTTTGCCAATTGCATTTGAAAAATTTAGCGATTTGGGCGTCCAAACTTCACGATAAGAGAGGGACTGTGATCATTGTTTCTAGTGAATCGATGTCAAAATTGCAAAGCTGGCTTGAGTTGCATCCGACTCCATTTCCATTTGCATCGGATCCAGAATTCTCCTTGTCTGATTACTTTGGAGTGAGAATTCCACCAAACACATTTTCTCAAGCCGCAACATTTGTTATAGATTCAGATTTAACGGTACGATTAGCATACCAAGGAAAAAGAACAGTAAATAGTCTTGAAATCATAGAAAAGGCTTTGAATCAGTAAAGTTTAATTATTCTAGAAGAAAACTTATAGCACCTATTAATAGAGTTTCTTGCTTACTCTTTTCATCTGTATTCCGGTATTCAAACAAGGGATCTATCGAAGAACGTCGAACCAACTCAATACGAAACAGGGCAGGATTCCACTGAAGGAAATCCAGAGTAAGAATATAAGCGGAGGCATTGAATCCATTAGGTGTTTTAGTTTGCGCCAGAACCTGCTCCCGATCGATCATACGATCAAATCGAAAACTCAACCGATAGTCAGGAGAAAGCAATACCGACACCCAGATATTGCCTTGGTACCAATGCCTGTACGCTCTACCCGATCTTTCCAAATAATCACCCTGCTTTCCCAACAATCGGACTCCTATGGGATTATAGTCAAATGACTGCCCTTGCCATTGCCAACCAATGTCTTGGGAGAACGCAAAGGTAAATCGATCATTGATTTTCCATTCAGTAATCAAGTTTTGGTAAAAGCGATTTTGTTTTCGTTCTGCGGTAGGTGCTTCATTTCCCGCAAAGTAATTAGCCGTAAAAGTCAAATTAGGAAGAATTGCATACTTTGTTTGAAATCCAAGTGATTTGTCCTTGTTGTTTTCAGTTATGTTTTGCCAGCCATTCATCACATGAAATTGAAAAGAAAGCTGATTTGAATACTGATAAGTCAATCTGGCTCCAGAGCTATAGTACGGAACATAATCTAAAGCATAGGCTCTTGTATAATTGTTATTTTTTTGAGAGATCCAGCTTTCATGGCCTATATGACCAAAATAAATCCCTGCATCTAACCAGACCTTTTGTGACAATCGAACCCCAACAAAGCCTTCTTGGATGTTTCGCACAGCGAATTGATTGGAGCTAACGTCTTTGGTTGGTTCTCCTGAATAGTTTGTGTTGACACTATTTCCAAACTGTATAGCCAAACGGCCACGGAATTTCTCTCCATCCAAGCGAAGATCTGCATGAGCTAAATTTATATTAAATTCTTGGTTTCGAACAGCTTGCGTTGTATAGGCTCTTTCATTCGACTTGGGCTGGTTGAAATTTTGATTGTAGTAGGTATCAACAAAAGCCCCGACCTTGAGACCTTTAGGTGGATGCCAGGCTTCTTCGACTTTTTTCGGGTCTGCAATTAAGTCTTTTGAAATAAGAATGAAAAAGAATGTAGCGAGAAAAAAGCGGAAAGCAAAGAGGATCCTCGGATTCATACAGGGTCTGGAACATTAGAAGCTTACCCGTGTTTTCGTAATGATTAAAATTTGTGTAATCCCAGGAATTTCCGGAGAAAAATTGAAAATTAATCGCTTTTTTAGACGAATTATCCCGTTTTTCTGATTAATTTTAATCTTTTGACTTGGACTTGGATAAGAGTTGTTGTAAAACTTCGATTTCCTTCGGAATTGGGATCAGGCGTTTGCGATACTGACTTTTGTAGTCTTTCTTAAATTCTGTATGACAAGCCTTGCAAGTGTCTTCCGGTTTGCCCAAAGCGAGTTTTTCATCAATGATTTCCTTCCATCTAACTTTGTCCTCAGTTGGTGCCATTTCAGGGACAGAGGCAAGAATCTTTAAAAGAGGGTCTGCATCGCCCGTTTTTTTTAAGTGTTTGGAAGCCGGTCTAGTATAGTCTTCCATGAAATCGTGAAGGGTCATTTCCAATTGAGATGGATTGTCTTTAGAAAACAAACTACTGAATAGAAAAAAGGATACACTGAAACCAAAAACGATTTTTAAAAGATGTGTCATACTTTCTCCAGATTCTGAAGTTTTTTAAATGAATGCAACTCTGTTTTACCCCAAGTGGTTGAATCGGAAATCGAATAGAGTTCTAAGGATTGGTTCTTTATTTTAGGAGAGTATTCGTCTTTAAAATCACCTAACTTATCAATGAAATCAATTGAGAATCCGGCTTCTGATCGTGTCTGGGGGATATAATGGTAAGCCTTTGCTCTTCTAGGTGTGAAAGGGAATGACAATAGTTTAAGATAAGAATCCCATTCTATTTTCTCGGGCGATGACTTAGGAAAAAGAAATTCCCAACCTCGTTTGACATGCTTTACTTCATCGAGATAGACTTTTAACATGATGCTAGCTGATTCAAAGTCTCCAAAATGAGCAAAAGCCCTGGCATAGATTTGAGAAAAATCGAGATTGGCTCCTTCAAAGGAAATTGACATAACAGCCGCAAATTGTTCTGGAGTTTTTAGGTTTGGAATCTGTTTCCAAAAAAGATAATTCAGAGGTTTGTCACCAAAATTGATTCCAAAATTGGAAAGCCGTTCTAAATACATAGAAAGGTGGAGTTGCTCTTCTTTTAGAGTTCGAAGCCAATCTAACCGAGTCTCAAAAGGAGCTTCGGGAAAAGCAAGAATTGCCCAAGCAAAGAGTTCAATCGCCATCAATTCATGGTTGGCAAAATGATGTAATGTAAATCCTCTTTGCAAAGGTTGGTTGAGATGTTCTAAACGCGGGATCTTGGACTTTGCATCAGAAAAAGAAATGGAAGAATGCCTTCCTGGTTTCTCCAAGCAGATGGGCGAGTATTGGTTCCAATCTACTTCTTTAGGAGGAGGAAGCAATTTGTCTTGGATAGTTTCAGAAAGGAGCAGATGTTTTGCGTATTCAGAAACTTTCATAGGTTTTTCCTATTTTTTGAAGGACAAATGCCTTGACTTCTTAAAATTTTCAATATGACTGAGAAAGATTCTTTTTACCAGAGAGTTTACGAAAAGGTAAAAGAAATTCCTAAGGGGAAAGTAACAAACTATGGAACAATTGCGGCTCTTTTAGGAAATCCAAGAGCGGCAAGAGCCGTAGGCTATGCGTTAAATTCCTTAAAGAAAACTGACCTCTCTGAAATACCCTGGCAACGAGTTGTAAATGCCCAAGGGAAGATTTCATTCAAAGGCGATACTTTTCGAGCCAATCTACAAAAAGAAATTCTAGAAGCAGAAGGGATACTTTTTGATCATGAAGAATCCATCGATTTTAAAACCCAAGGTTGGCCATGAAAAAAGTACCCATTACACTTTCTATTGCAGGATCGGATTCGGGAGGAGGAGCTGGAATCCAAGCTGACCTCAAAACCTTTTCGGCATTGGACACATTTGGAACAACAGCGATCACTTGTCTTACGGCTCAGAATCCAGATGGGGTATCTGCTATTTTGGAAGTCACGCCAAAGTTTGTAGAAGATCAGATGGAAGCTATCCTTAAATTCTTCCCAGTTTCAGCCTGCAAAACTGGAATGCTGTATTCTAACAAGATCATTGATTCTGTTCTGAAAGTTTTAAATAACTATCCAAACTTGCTTTTGGTTGTAGATCCAGTTATGATCGCAACTAGCGGAGCAAAGCTTCTGCAAGACGATGCAATTGAAAACATAAAAACAAACCTCTTACCGCGAGCGACTATCATCACTCCCAATCTAGATGAAGCGAGTCTGCTTTTGGGAAAAGAGATCAAGTATGAGGAAGAAATGGAACCCGCCATCCACATGCTTTTTGAGAAATTCAAGGTTCCCATTCTTTTGAAAGGTGGACATTTGTTGCATGCTAAATCGGCAATTGATCTACTCTTTGATGGAATTTCTGTCTACCGTTATGAGAAACTGTACCAAAGAAATCGAAACACGCATGGAAGTGGTTGCACTTTTTCTTCTGCGATTACAGCCTTTTTAGCTCATGGAGAAACACTGCCCTCCGCAGTTGGCAAAGCAAAAGAATACATTCACCTAGCACTTGAATATGCAATTGAAACTGGAGATACCAATCATATCCACCATCTGTATTCTGAGTAGTTAGTATTCTATATTCAGTTCTTTGATTTTTTTATCTAAAGTGTTGCGATTGATCCCTAAAAACTTTGCTACTCTGGTTTTTGTATATCGATACTTTTTCATTGCATACTGAATTAGGCGCGATTCAATTTCGCTAACTACAGCTTCCATGGCTCGTCCGTCCAAAGCTTCCAATTGAATTGGAGAAAGTCTACCTGCCGTTATGTCCATATGCTCCGGAGAAAGATGCTGTGGCGTGTCTTGCGGATAATTCGAGGTTTTATCGGAGCTTCGAGTCTGTGAAGAGTTTGGTATGTCTTTGTTAGAATCAAACTTTTCTAAAATCTCACTGAAATCGTCAACGGAAAGCATGTCTTCTTGCGCAAGAACAACAGCCCGTTCGATCACGTTCTCTAATTCCCTTACGTTTCCTGGCCAAGAGTATTTCAGTAGCAATTTGCTTGCATCTCGATTCAAGCCTCGAATTGCTTTGTTGTTCTCTTTTGCATACTTTTCAAGAAAATGGTTGATTAAAAGAGGAATGTCATCAGCCCGTTCTCGCAATGGTGGCGTAGTTATCTTAACAACGTTTAATCGATAAAAGAGGTCTGCGCGAAACTTCTTTGCCATAACCAGTTCTTCCAATTCTGCGTTGGTAGCCGCAATGATACGAACATCTACCTTTTTCGCTTTCGTTGATCCAATTGCCTCAATCTCCCTTTCTTGTAACACACGCAAGAGCTTTGATTGTAAGTTTAAATCCATTTCTCCAATTTCATCTAAGAAAATTGTGCCTGTATCTGCTAACTCAAACTTTCCTTTTTTATCAGCAATAGCTCCTGTAAAAGCCCCTTTCTTGTGACCAAACAATTCGGACTCTAGCAGATTTTCCGGAATGGCGGCGCAATTTATCTTAACAAATGGATTCTCGGATCGGGTGCTATTGTAATGAATTGCATTTGCGATCATTTCTTTTCCAGTTCCAGACTCACCTGTGATTAAAACAGAAGCTCTGGAATCAGCAACTAACTGGATCTTTTCGAACATTTTTTCCATTAAGTCGGCTTTTCCAATCAAAGAACCAAATTTATATTTGTTTTTTAGCTCTCGCTTTAAGAGAATGTTCTCTCTGGAAACCTCCTTTTTGGCTTCTTCAATAAGATTTTGTATTTTTATAGATTGTGATATGATAGAAGCAACTACCTGTAAAAAATCAGATAGGCCTTTCAAGTCCGTATGTCGGTTTTGGACAATAAACGCGTTTACCACGCCAATGATGTTTTGCTCGCTTAGGATAGGCGAACAAAGCAAGCTAACATTTTGCGGATCATGTTTAAAGTGAGACATATAACCCACTCGATTGAGAAAAGATGGGTGGTTTGCAACCGATTCTATGATAGCAGGCTCCCCTGTTTCAAAAACGCTTCCAGTGATGCCCTCGCCTGGTTGATAACTTCCTTTTTCAATTTCTTCATTGGTCAAACCCGAAGCTGCAACTATCCTAAGTAAGCCGGATTCCTTGCTAAAAAGAACTATGCTTCCTTTCTCTAATTTTAAAGATTTTTCAATCGTAACCATTATATGTTCGAAAACTTCGGTTAAATCCAAAGTTGAAGTGACTAACTTTGATATTTCAATGAGGGTTGCTTGGATTTTTGTTTTTTGCTCTAGATTGCGAATGTTTTGTAAGTTTTTAAAAATCTGCGCGGCTTGGTTTGCCAGCACAGTCACAATTTCTAACATCTCTTCAGAAAATGCGTTCAATCGATTGGAATCCAAAGAAATAACTCCAATGATTGCATCCTCAACTATCATGGGAGCAACTAACTCTGACTTTATGTCATCTTTTACAATCACATAGTCAGGATCTACCGATACGTCATTGATTAGCTTAGCTTTTCCGGAGGAAGCGGCAAGCCCAGTAATTCCCTGTCCCACGCGCAACCGAGTCTCCTTTAACTTTTGTTGGTTGAGACCCTTGGAGCTCACTGGCTCTAAAACCCCAGATCTTTCATCAATTAACATCAAGGATCCAGACTCTACACCGCAAATCTGTATGCATCGATCCAAGATCAGCTCTAAGAGGCGATCAGGGTCTCGGGTTGAATTCATCGCCGTAGCGACTTCCTGGATGGAAAGGATAGGATTTGTTTTTTTATGGTTCATCAATCTGTTTCTCAAAAATACAAAACGCTGAAAAGTACAGCATAAAGATATGCCAAGGAAATGATCGTTTTGCCCAATCTAGCTTCATTTAGTTTTAAAATCAAGGCGAACTGCAAGAAAAATCCTCAACTGCTTAGATATTGAGCATTTTTCGTACCAACTGGAATGGTTCGGATAAATTACTTGTCAATCCCGCAAAAAACCATTAGAACCATGTTTACTCCTATGATTAGCGATTTTGCCGAAGAAACCTTATGCTTGCTCTGCCAGGAAGCGCAAAAGCCAGAAGGTTTTACCAAGCAAGGACGCTTTTACTGCAATACTTGCGACAGGGAGTGGATTCTGGAAAAAAGAAAAACTCCCAGAATTGCCCGCGCCGTTCTTTCTTCCGAAGAAAGAACCGAATTTCTGTTGGATTGCCTATCACTTTTCAACTCAGCTATGGGATTGCAGGATTTAATGGATCGCTTTTCCAATCTTATAGCAGAAAGGTTAAAAAGAGATAAAATCGGAATCTTCATTACGAATCTTGAGCTAGGTGAAATTAGGCTTCTCTATTACTCCGCAAAACAAAGATCTTTGGCAAGAGCGATCAAACGAATCAAAATAGATTACGATTTGAGTTACGGAGTTTTGATCGAAAGCATGGCAAAGCGAGAATCCAAATTCTATTTCCTGAAAGATCAAACTCATCCTTTTTATAAATTCTATTCTGAATTGACTGGAACGAAATCGCAATTGGTTCTTCCCATCATTTATGCAAATGTCGCTGTGGGGATGCTAACATTAGATTATGAAGAAGATGAAATGTCTCCTTACCAAGAAGACCAAGAGATATTGCAATTAGTCTTAGGACAGTTTGCCGTTAGCTTACGTAATTCTCTCTTGTATTCTAAATCCCAGACTCAGTCTAAGAACTTTCAGAGTCTTCATACTGCGGCCCTTACACTGAGTAAGTTATATACTCATGATCATGAAGAAATGATAAAAATGATCCTATTGACCTTGTCAGGGATTGTAGATTCTTCAATAGCTTGTCTGATTGAACGAACAAAAGATAGTGGAGAGGTCAAAATCTATAAACTCTTTCGAAACTTAGAAAACTATCAGATAACAACTGAAGTGCAAACGGCGGACGTTCGACACTTAATTCATATTTTAGACGATAGAGAAACAATCACAATAGAACCATCTTCCTATCCGTTTTTTTTGGAAATCGGTTTAGTTGGAAAAGAGGCACTGATTTTGCCAGTTCACTTAGAGAATGGTACAGATTGTATCTTCACTATGATTAAGCCAGAGTCTCGGTTTCCTCAGGAAGAAATCGAAGCACTCAATGCTTTTGTATCTTTGGCGAGAATTACGATGGAGAATGCGATTTTATATCAAAATCTATCCAGCAAAGAGAGACTAGAAAAAGAAATCGAAATTGCTAAAGAAATTCAATCCACATTGTTACCCAGAAGAGCTCCGGACACCAATTCATTTCAATTCGGGGGAATTATGGTTCCAGCTCGAGGAATTGGTGGGGATTACTATGATTTCATTCTCTCACCCGACCATTCTGAACTCTTCCTTTGCATTGGGGATGTTAGTGGAAAAGGAGTTGCGGCAGGACTGGTCATGGCAACAGTCCGAACCATTTTACATTCTTTAGTAAGAGTGAGAAACTCAACTTGGGACATAGTAAACGATATCAATAGCTATTTATACCAAAGCTACAAAGACTCGGTAACACCTAGATTTATGAGTCTTATCCTAATGAAATGGAATTCCAAAACGGGGAAGATCATAGTTTCTGGTGCTGGCCATGGATACTTCTACATCCACCGAAAATCAACTAATAAAATAGAATTGGTTGAAACTGGTGGAGTGATATTAGGAATTACCAATGAATTAGAACCTTTCCGAAACGAAAACGTATTGGATCTGTTTTCGGGCGATACTCTCTTTATGTTTACCGATGGAGTTACCGAAGCATATAACAACAGGGACGAGCAATTTGGGGATGAAAGACTTGTGCAATCCATCGAGGCGACAATTGAGAAAGAACCGAAACAAATATTAGAATCAATTTTATCAAACATTCGAAGCTTTATGCGAGATAAAGAACAACATGATGATATAACAATGGTTGCCGTTCGTAAGAATTAGTTGACGGCAGTTTCGGGTGAATGAACTATCTGTTATTTTTGAATCTGTTTCTAACAAAATCGGAATTCCCAATTTAAATAGTTCCGAGTTTAAACAAACCTCAGTTTTACTTTCTCTTTCCGGGGGAAAAGATTCTACTTTGGCTCTGGCATTCTATGCATATTTGAAGACTAAATTTGGAATACAATCTATTCAGGCTTTTTATATGGATCATTGCATTCGAGACACGCGAGAAGAAATTGCCATTTTACTTCAACAAACTGAAAAGTTTCAGGTTCCTTTAATTATAAGAAAGTCAAACGTTCCTAAACTTTCAAAAAGACTGGGTAAAAGTTTAGAAGAAACTGGACGTATTGTTCGGTATCAGAAATTGAATAAAATCCTCAAGCTTTCAGGTACAAAATGTTATGTTGTAACTGGACACCATTCAGAAGACTATGTCGAATCCGTCTTGCTTCATTTGACTAGAGGTGGTGGTCCAAAGTCTTTTCATACCTTACCTCCTTTTGCCTTAAAACCCTTGCCCCGCTTTCTTCCTTTAGTTTTTTTTTCGGATTCAGAACTCCAATCAGCAAGAAGTCATTTAAAACAAGAACTACCTATCTCTGTTGATGAGACCAATGATTCGGAACAATTTAAACGAAACCGTATCCGTAAAAAGATTTTACCCGAGCTTTGCTTGGAAGGTTTATCTCCCTATACCTTTTATTGGAATTCACAAAAAGAAACCGAGAGAGTCTTTTGGGATTGGTTAAAAGAAGCAAAGACACTAGCGATTCCTGAACTTACCATCATTTCGCGAAAGACTTGGGATGCTGCCACTCGCTTTCAAAGAAAACAAATATTGGATCTTCATTTAGAAATCATGCAATTGAAACCGATCAACCGGGGCAACCTTTTGGAGTTTGAAAGGCAAATTGAAACCCTTGCCGAAACTTCGGATCGCGAACTATCTGATTGCTTTTTGTATTGTCAGCAAACTGGCGATATTTGGATAGTTTCAAAGACTTCATCGATTTGGAAACCGTTAGAAACATTTGAAAAAGATAATTCGGTTTGCTTTCTTTGGTTCAATCAATTGATTAAGTGGAAAATCACTACAGACTCTTCAGACTACTTAGTTAGGTTATCAGAAAAGAATGATTCAATACTGGTGAATGGAAAGAAAGTCCAACTTTTTGAACACTATCGAATGAAAAAAATTCCATCTCCACTAAGAAGCCGTTTGCCCGTTTTGATTTATAAAGAACAGGTTATACAGCATGCTACCTTCAATGAGACGTAACATGACTTGAATCAAGCCCCAGAGGGCTTGACATATGAGACCAAAATATTTTCATTTCTAATAGAAATGCCTGAATTCGAAATTAAGACTATTTCATTTGCAAAAGATGCGGTTATCGTAGTTCAAAATGCGAACAATCCAGGCCTATTCTTTATCATTCGTAGTGGTCGAGTTCGAATCGATTCAGAACATATGGCGGTCGATCATGACCTAGCCTATTATAACCCAGGCGATAGCTTTGGCTTGGTGTCAGCAATGACCGAGCATAAGTATTTAGTCTCTCTTTTTGCGGACACTGATGTAGAGCTTTACCAAATCCCTATTCAAGTTTTAGGATCTTACCTTAAGCAGAACAAAGACTTGGCAATGAAGATTTTGCATCTCTATTCCAAAGAATTGAGAGCCTTGCAGAGACATCTTTCTAATGCAAACAAACCAGCTGACCGCGACTTTCATCCTGAAAAACTTCTCTACAACGCAAAAACCTATCTTTCTTGGAAAAAACCAAATTATGCGGGATATGCGCTCAAAACCTATTTGGATTGGGGTATTTTGCAAGACATTTCTGGTGAAATGGAAGAGGCAAAAGCTTTAGTAAAAGAAAATAACCTGAAATATGTAAAACCTGAGTGGAAAAACGGCAAAGCAGTCCTCAGGGCCGACGAAGTTTTGTTTATTGAAAGTGAGAACAGCGATGATATCTACATAATCATTGAAGGAAGTGTTAAACTCTTTTCTATCGTCAGAGGAAATGAGTATGTCATCGATATTTTAACAAGTGGAGAGATTTTTGGAGAAATGTCTCTCATAGACAATGCGCCGAGAATGGCTTCCGCAGTTACAGACAGCGATAGCTTGATTTTGAAAGTTAGTGCAGAAAATCTTTTTGAATCAGTTGGTGATTCGTTGCTTCAGAAAATTTTTGAAAGCATTGCTAGAAGGATTTGGTTTTCACACCAAAGATTAGTTATTTTAAAAATCAAAATCCCTGTTATCCGTTTATATGCCTATTTGTACAATTCTATTCGAAATCAAGACATTCGATTGCGAAAAAGAAACGACTTTAACCCAGACGCAGAACATGTTTTTACGATGACCTTCGAAGAACTTTGTAGTCTCTGTGCCATTTACAAAATCAAACGCGAGAGTGTTCAAGATTTTTTTAGAGATTCAAATATTGTCATAGGTAAAGGAACCATCACGGTAAAGAACCGAAAACGCCTAGAAGACAGATTAGGAACCTATAGAACCAGAGAAGGGCAAATAGCAAATATTTTGGATTAGTATCCTCCCTCGCATAGAACGAAGGAGGATATTCTCTGGACTAAGCCGCTTTAGCTTCCTTCTTTTTTGTTGAATCAAATCGGACTGTGGTAGCTACAACTTTCACTTTTGAACGTGGATCACCCTCGGCTGTTTTCCAACGGTTTTGCTTTAGGTTTCCCATAATTGTAACTTTAGAGCCTTTCTTTAGGTATTCATTGCAATTCTCGCCCAATTTTTCCCAAGCCTCCACATCAAAAAAAGAAACATCGTCTGGATCTTTTTCTTCCCCATATCCTCCGTTATGGTTCACTGCAACAGTAAAGCCAGCCACTTGTTTTCCTGATTGGGTTTTTTTGATATCTGGATCAGCCGTTAGATTGCCATCCAAGATAATGTAAGATAGATTTTTCATAGGTTCTCACCTTTCCTTGTAGTTTATTCAGCGGTTTCCCGCTTACAAAAGAAAGAGGCATAGAACTCTACAAAATGGCTCGAGATTCAGAAAAATTTTTTGAAATCTTTAAACTTTCTAGAAGAATTTTTCAAATCAAGGTAGATGCCATTCCAGGTTCTTTCTCGCTTGCTTTGAAAACTCGGTCCAGGCATCCTTAATAAATCTATGTCTCTCGAAGAATATAAAGCTCAAATCGATTTTTTACAGAAAGAATTGCTGTCTTTAAAACAGGAACTTGAGAAAGAACTGGAAAACAAAGCAAAGATTTCAGCTTATGTTCACAATCTAACCGAACAGATGCAAAGCTCAGACGAAACATCAAATATGAATATGCTCGCTAGCGAAATTGCAAGTAGACAAAAAGCAGATTTAAGATTAGGCGAGCAAGTTGCTACTCTTGAAAAAAAAGTCTATGAAAAGAACAAAGATTTAAATCGTCTTTTGGAAATTGTCAGAAAGAAAGAAGAAAAAAATTCTCAAAAGCAAATCAATCAAATCAAAAAGGTCTCTGAACATTTCAAAAAAACAGAGCAAGAAAGACTAGAAACTCTTCAGAAAATCAACCGTGAATTAAAGAAAAAACAAATCCTCGAAAGAAAGATAATTGCCGCAGTCGAGAAAGTCGAAGAATACATGTTTGTTCTAAAGGCAGACATCAAAGGTTATAGTAAGTTTATGATTGATCCCGATTTGAGGGACTACATTCCGGAAAGCTTTGAACGAATTGTCAATGTAAACTGTGCTGAGTGCTTTTACTACCATATAACATCGGGAGACTCTCTTTTAATCTTGGACAACAGCATAGTCAAGATTTGCAAATCTGCCTTTCGAATCATAGAAGATCTTTCAGAACTGAGAGGCAATCCCCAAATCCGTATGGCGATTGACTTTGGTAAGATTGTCTATTCGATTTCAGAAGACTCAAGTATCAAAGTTAAAACGGGAGACCCACTACGAATCGCTTCACGGATTGAACCCTTGGTCACCCCGAATCAAGTTTGGATTTCAGAAGAGGCAAAAAACCATTTTCCCGAAAGCAAGTTTGCCGCGGTTCCACTCAACCCAGAAAACCTCACTTTGCCTTTCTTGGAAACTGGCGAATTGAACATCAAAAAGAAAGACTCAACGGAAGAGGATATTTTTCTAAACATCTACCAAGTCTTGCCAGTGCGAAAAAACAATTCAGAAAAAGACTAAATTCCCCTACTCCTTCTCTTCTCTTTCAATTCCTTCTTGTTTCCCGCCCTTGGCTCTCCAAAGATGGAAAAATCATTCTAAATTCTCTAGGAAGGCGTCCTCCATGGCACAGATTTACTACGACGACAGTTGCGATTTAGGCATTCTCAAAGGCAAAACCATAGCCGTGATCGGTTACGGAAGCCAAGGGCATGCTCAAGCCCAAAACATGAAGGACTCCGGCTTAAAAGTCATCATCGGACTCCGTCCAGGTTCCAAATCGGAAAAAGAAGCAAAAGAAGCTGGTTTTGAAGTGAAAAGCCCAGCCGAAGCCGCAAAACTTGCAGACATCATCCAGATCTTAGCTCCAGACACAATCCAAGCTGATCTATACAAAGCTGATATTGAACATGGTTTGACCGAAGGCAAAGCATTGGTCTTCTCCCACGGTTTCAACATTCATTACGATCTCATAACTCCTCCTAAGAACGTAGACGTTTACATGGTTGCACCAAAAGGACCTGGACATCTAGTTCGCAGAGTATTTGCAGAAGGCGGTGGAGTGCCATGCCTGATCGCTATTTACCAAGACTCTACTGGAAATGCTAAGAAACGAGCCCTGGCTCATGCCGCAGGGGTTGGTGGAGGAAGAGCGGGGATTCTAGAAACCTCCTTCCGGGAAGAAACTGAGACTGATCTCTTTGGAGAACAAGTGGTTCTTTGTGGTGGAGTCTCCAACCTAATTATGGCTGGATTCGAAACCTTAACAGAAGCAGGCTATGATCCAGAAATCGCTTATTTTGAGTGCCTTCATGAAGTAAAACTCATCACTGATTTGATTTACGAAGGTGGTCTTGCCCGTATGCGATTTTCCATTTCAGACACAGCCGAATACGGGGATTATGTGAGTGGACCTCGAATCATAGATGCGGGAGTCAAGGCTCGAATGAAAGAAGTTTTGAATGACATTCAAAAAGACAAAGGTGCAAAATTCGCAAAACGTTGGGTTGCCGATACGAAAGCTGGCTATCCAGAGTTCAAAGCCCTTCGCGATAAAAATGCCGCTCACCCTATCGAAGGTGTTGGAAAGAAACTTAGATCCATGATGAAATGGTTAGCTAAGTAGAGAACTGATCAAATTTAAAATTCGCAAGGAGCAAATAAAATGAAAGTAACACAAAGAGTAATCCTCGCCGCACCGGCAAGAACCCCCTTCGCACAGATTGGAAAAGCACTCGCTCAATACCCTGGACATCATTTGGGAAAGTTAGTTGCTGAAGAAGTTATGAAACGCAGTGGTTTAAAACCAACTGATATTGATGGGCTAATCGTAGGCGAAGGCTTTGCCAATGCTCCGAATTCCGCGCGAGTTATTGCCAATCTAATTGGCCTTCCTCTGGACATTCCGTGTTTAACCGTTGCAAACAATTGCGTTTCTGGTTTGGAAGCAGTGGCTGAAGCAACCAGGCGAATTCTCCTCGGAGAAGGTAAGGTGTTTCTTGTGATTGGCGAAGAAAGCCAAACTGCAATGCCTTTCGTTGTAAAAAATGCTCGTCTTAACAAAAAGACAAACAGCCTAGATGCTTTGCTAAAAGTTCTTCCAAACGAACTACCTGAAGGAGTCGAAGTCCGTGACACACTAGAAGACGGATTAGGTGATGGTGAGACTAGCTACGGTATGCAAGTCACTGCTGAAATCCTTGCTCAAAATTACGCGATTCCTCGCGAACTCCAAGACAAAGTGGCTTACGAATCCTTTAAGAGAGCTTTTGAAGCAACTCAAGAAGGCAGATACAAGCAACACATTATGCCTGTTATGGACGACGAAGGCAAACCGCTCCAGGCTGACGAAGCAGTTTTACTTCGGGAAGGACTAGTTAAGAACCCAACTCGAATGGGAAGAGCTATGCTCATGTTCGATAACCCAGCTATGAAGTTTGATCAGTGGAAAGAAAAGTATGGCAAAGACCTCAAAAAAAGCCATGGTCCAACTGTTTCCATCTTCAACGCAAGCCCTAGATCGGATGGAGCCGCTGGTATCATCGTAGCTTCTGAAGAAGCCGCCAAAAAATTGGGACTCAAAGCAGAAGCAGTGGTCACAGGTTTTAAAATGAAAGGCGTTGCTCCTAATCTGATGGGTCTCGGCCAAGCGGAAGCAACTTTGGGATTGTTGGAAGAAATGGGCGAAAAAATCGAAAACATCGATGTCATCGAAATCCATGAAGCCTTTGCCGCGACGGCAGTTGCCGCTCTTGAAGAGATCAAAATCAGAACCGGTTTGGATTGGGAAAAGAAATTTGATGAGAAAAACATCAATCCAAACGGGGGCTCGATTGCCATTGGACATCCATTTGGTGCAACTGGAGTTCGTCTCCTCCATAACGCGATTATGGATTTCAACGAAAAGCCAAACGCTAAAAAAGTTCTAGTGACTGCTTGTGCTCACGGTGGAGTCGCAGGGACAATGATTGTAGAAAGACCTTAGTTTTTTCTATTTTACTCCCCAGAATGCAGAAAGAGCTGGACTTCTTTGAAGTTTCAGCTCTTTTTTTTAGATTCAGACCATGCAAACATTTGATCTAATTGTAATCGGAGCGGGGCCTGCAGGCGAGAAAGCCGCGGCAAAAGCCTCCTATTTCGGGAAAAAAGTCGCCTTAGTCGAAAAATCAAAAGAGCCAGGTGGTGCTGGTGTGCATACTGGCACTCTTCCTTCAAAAACCCTCAAAGAAACGGCTTTGTTCTTATCTGGAAAAAACGACAAAGGTCGGTTTGGCGTGGATAAAGACCTACGAAGAAATGTATCAATTGAAGACTTTTACTTTCGAAAAAACTTTGTAACCAATTCAGAAGTTGCGGCGATTAACCAAAACATTTCGAAGCACAAAATAGAACTTTTTTCTGGTTCTGCCGAATTTGTAGATTCTAATACTATTCTTATTCATTCTAAGGACTCGGTGCTCACCCTAAAGAGTGAAAATTTCCTGGTAGCGACTGGTTCGTATCCCTTTCGTCCTGACAACATTCCCTTTGATGGTGATCGTGTGCACGACTCGGATTCCATTCTTTCTCTCAATCGGTTTCCTAAGTCAATTTGTGTATTAGGTGCAGGTGTAATCGGTTGCGAATACACGACTATTTTTGCTACGATGGGAATTCAAGTCTATTTGGTGGACACCAAAGATGTCATCTTACCCTTCTTAGATCATGAGATTTCTGTATCTTTGGTTGATCAGATGCAAAAAGAAGGGATTGAAGTCATCTTCAATTCTGGGGTTGAAACAATCGAGATGCCTTCCTCTTCGGAAGAAAATCTAAAAATCACACTTTCCGACAAACGCGTACTATCTGTAGACATGTTTCTCTTTGCGGCTGGACGAAGTGGTAACATTGCTGGCTTAAACCTTGAAAAAGTTGGCGTTAAAGTCGGCAAACGCGAGATTATCGAAGTCAATGAGAAGTACCAAACATCCATTCCCAATATCTATGCGGCAGGTGATGTGATAGGATTTCCTGCATTGGCAAGTACTTCAATGGACCAAGGAAGAGTGGCTGTGACTCATATGTTTTCAACTCTAGGATTTTCACATATTGCGGGTCTTTTTCCTTACGGAATCTATACCATCCCTGAAGTTTCGATGGTTGGACTTACCGAAAAAGAGGCAGAGAAGAAGGGAAAAGCCGTTGTAACGGGTAAAGCTCGTTACATCGATATGGCGAGAGGAAAGATTCTAGGTTCCGAAGATGGGTTTTTAAAGCTAGTTGTTGATCGTGAAACTCATATTATCTTAGGAGTTCATATCATTGGAGTCCAAGCCACTGAGATCATTCACTACGGATTGAGCCTAGTTGAGTCCAAAAAGACGCTAGACGATGTAATTTCCGTCGCTTTCAATTTTCCAACGTTGCATGATTTGTATAAATACGCGGCTTACGATGGCCTTGGAAATCTAGCGGGCTTTAAATTAAAATGATTGAGGTTTGATCTTGAATCGCCTTCTCTTACTTTTTTTAGTATTTCATTCTGGTTTTGGTTCTTTTGAACTAAAAGCCCAAAACCATTGGGACAACTACATCCCAGAACGACAACTCCAAAGTAAAGTTCGGTTGTATGGCGATTCAGTAAACGTTCGCAAGTCTCCCAAACTCGATGCATTAGTTCTTGGAAAGCTTCCGATAGGCAAAGAGTTGGTCTTGCTAGAAAAGACTGATGAACTTCTGACGCAAAACCAAATTACTGATTACTGGTACCAAGTGGGATGGGATGAAGAAGCGCAAGGTTATGTTTGGGGAGGGCTTTTTTCTGATTATTCGTTTTCTCTAAGCACCAATACCATCCTTATCAAAAACCCGGGCTCAAAGAAAAAAGGATTTGAATACAAGGTCTTGCAGGGCACGAAAATCCTTTCCCAAGGCCAATGGAAAGGCGGGGCAATTGGCAACGAAAACTTTCAGTACATACCGTATCCAGGTGAACAATTCAACCCTTCGCCGAAGCATCTTTTTGGGTTTCAAGTTCTTGTTTTTTCTGAAATTGAGTACGGATATACCGAAGAACTTCTGTTTAGCTTTGATGGAAAGAACTTAAACCATCTTCTTTCTTGGCACCCAGGTTCTTGCGACCCACCCAGCTGTTCGGAATCTTGGCTTATTTTCCCAAAGGAATCAGTGAAAAAAGAAATCGGTGGGAAAACAGTTACGTTCAAAGGAGAGCCAGATTCTATTCTGATAGTTCAAAACTCTTATGATATGGACTTACCAGAATCTTCAGAAATTTCTAAGAATAAATTCAAATGGAAAGACGGCAGATTCAAACCAATAAAATGATAAGAGGCAAATTGTGCTCCTAGTTAAATCCAATGCTCTAAATAGGTTAAATTCACTTGTTTTGATTTTAACCATATTCACTTTACCTTTGTTTGGTTGGTCTAATCATGCGGGAATCACCTATTTGATTTTAGAAAACTATTGGGAGAAAGAACCTTCTGTACCAGTAGAGTCTTTAGAATCCTTTCTTGAGAAAGAAAAAACAAATTTGACAGAGCTTTTGCCAAAGATCGAAGAAAAAGTTCAAAAGCAAATTGTCCATTACCCTGCTTCTAATGGATCTTTGGTGTTTAATCCAGACTCTAAGGCAAAAAAAGCAGAATTGCTTACTCTATTTTTTAGAAGTCTAAGGCTCAATCCAAACCACAAAGCTAGTCTTTATATTCAAAGTAAGTCATCTAAAGCAAAGGGCAACGCGATTCCTTTGGAAGAGATTACATTTTTGAAAGACAAAGGTAAGCTACCCAATGAAAGGTTCTTAAAAATCAATGAAGGTTCGCAAGCAAAAGCTTCAGAAGTTTTAGCCACGGCAACTGACGAACCAGACTATGGAATGGACTTGCACCTGTTTTCGGACAGCGAATCTAGCTTTGGAAAGGAGTATGGATTCGGAGAACAACCATTTGGCAATCCGAAATACGAATATTCCAGCCAAGCTCCTTTTCATATGGGATTTTTCCATGAGTCAGGGCTTGTCTATACCCTTGCTCCTTTTCTTGCCAAAACATATCCAGAAGTTCGGGTGATTCAATTCTCCGAACTCTCTAAATTTGCTTTTGAAAAAGGACATTCCTATTGGGGCTATCGGTTTGCTGGATGGGCATTGCATTATATTGGAGATATGACCCAACCTTACCATGCTTCTGTGCTACCCCGAATAGGAACAGGTAAACGAATCGCTGTTCAGCTAGCTTCTATGGTTGGATGGGGGAAACCGAAAGAAAACATGATCAATCATATTAGCGACAGACATACATTTGTCGAAGAATACCAGTACTTTCTGTTTCGTGAGCTTCGGGAAGGAAAGTTTCCGGTGCATCCTATCCTGACAGAGTTGCAAAAGCCAGTCCAAGCCAGGCAGTTGCCTTGGGAAGACTCCACGTTTCACAAGCAGATTTCTTTGGTTTCTTACAATCTGTCCGAAGAGACCGACGAGCAATTAGAGGAAACTGGAATTACACAGTTCAGCAGGCTTTATGAAGAAAACCATCCCTTGCATTCCATCCTAGGAAAATGCTTAGCAAATACGACACTATATACGCATTCTTATTTGCGTTATATAGAAGGCTCGGTAAAGAAATAAGCTAAGGATCAATCCTCGGCGGCAAATCTTTCCAACAGTTCTAAAGGGACAATCTCCAAAGCTCTTTTGTGCGTAGATTTCAAAAAAACCAAAGGTGGGACTCCATTTCTATAGGCTTCTAGCCATCGGCTGGCACAAAGACACCATTGATCCCCCGGACGCAAACCAGGAAAGCCATATTGAGGATGAGGCGTGATCAGATCGTTTCCAGACTCTGCCTGCGAGATTAGAAAAGGTTCTGTCACTTTTACACAAATTGTATGAGAACCCCTGTCCTCTGGCGAAGTGTTGCAACACCCATCTCGAAAAAACCCAGTTAGAGGATCATGCGAGCAAGGAACAATCGATTCTCCGTAAACATTGATTTCTAAATCCATTCGGCAATTAGACCAAAAAAGGGGTCGTGAACGCCTAGTTTTTTTATTTTCAAAATGTAGGGTTTATAACTACGCTTTCATAGCCTTTATCACCCCTGTTTGACTTCACAAGTATATACAATCTTACGATTTAGTTCTTCCTACTTGAAAGCTCATTTCTTTCCAGACTCTACCTCTATACTTGATTTGAGCATTCCAAAGACCACTTGGATTATTGGTAATTTCTTTCAGATCTATGTTTAAGTAAGTCACCCACCAATCCGTTTTTGTTTCCCACTCGTAGGTTTTCTCGATTCCCTCATTTTTCTTGGTCAATACGACCTCTATCCGATATTCGCTCGGTTTGGTGAGGGATATAAAAACAATCACTGGCGATTCTGCTGAATAAATGTCTAAGTTACAACCTTTGCCTTCGACGTTTTGAATGGAATTGCAGATTGTTGTGGCTTCTTCATCTAAAAAGAAGGATTGCGGGCTTTCCCTTGCACTTCTCTTCCAATGCAATTCCCCTTCCCCTAATACCATTTCTTCACTGGATTCGGTACGAAAGCGAGTAGGGATTGTTTCCTTTTTTAGTTCTAAGGAAGGCTTGTAAATTTCAAAGTGAAGGTGGGGGCCATCACTGAATCCAGTGTTCCCCGAGTAACCTATTACTTGTCCTGGTCTAACATACTCACCTTTGGAAACCAAAACACCCCTGTATTGTAAATGAGCATACTGAGCTACAGTTTGATCATCATGCAAAATCTTTATAAAATTAGCGGAATTTAAGAACCGAGGATGAAAACCTCCTTCACTAAACTTATCTTCTGTTTCGATTACAATTCCTTCTCTAGCGGCTGTTATTGGAGTTCCCTCAGGAAGACCAAAATCAATGGCATATCGGTTCTCTCCGTAGTGACTCTTTTTTCCGTTGTAAGCTTGGTTGACTCTAAACTTAAATCCTTCTTGATAAGGTAAGTCGTATACATATGTATCATCGTGTTCAGCTTCAAAGTCACCTAAGAAAGATTTGTAAAAAACCTGATAGCTCCACCGATTTTCGGATTTAAGAGCGCTGAATCTGGTAACTTTTAGTTCTTCGTTTCCTTTTAATTTGAAAAGAAAAGGAAGCCGTTGGGCAGAAGACATGTTCAACAGTTTTGCACTCAGTTCTATCGTAAGAGTTGATTCCTTGATTCCTAATTCGTTTTTAAATGAAATGTCTACACCTGTATCGTCTTGAGTAAAGATTAGGCATAACCTATCAGGAGAACAATGCTCACTCCGTTCCGTTTTAGCCTGGATTTGGATAGTAAGAAAAAAGGAAAAAAAGAGCAAAAAGATTCGAAACACTGGACATAGTAGAAATCCAATTTCGAGAGAGGCAATTCATTTTCGATTCAGAAAGTCTCTTGACTTGAATTTTGATAGGCACACACTTAAGGGCTATGACCCCTAAACTTTACATTTTCCCAATTTCGCATTTTTCAGAAAAGGCAAGGTGGGGTTTAGAGTTAGCTCGGCAGGAGTACGAATTATGTCTCCTAAATCCTTCCGAGTACGTTGATACAATTAAATCCATCGTTCCAGAAAGCAGTTTGCCCGTGCTTGCTTTTGAAACGAAGGCAATCCAAGGCTCCAGTTTAATTTTAGATGCTTATGAATTAGCCGCATTCGGAAGAACACTTACTGACGAAGAACGAAAGCTAAGTGATGAGATTGATTTGAAGTTTGGAAAAAGTATCCAGACAATACTTTATTCTTATTTGCTTGAAAAACCAGAACTAATCGCAAAGCTTTTTAGTACAACTCCTCTGCCAAAAGAAAAAATAGCAGAACCACCAAAAGACTTTCCTCTCATAGCGCTTGGTTTGCGCCGCAAATACCGCATCAACCAAAAGAATGTAGAAACAGCAAAACTTTTATTCGCTGAGCTCGCTGAAAAACTTCAAGGTGTTTACAAAGAAAAGACTTTCTTTGATGGACAGGCTTTCAACCGTATCGATTTATCAATCGCAAGTTTGATCTCGCCTTTGTTTAAAATTGAAGATCACCCCGCCTATGATTGGTTTTCTTCTATTGATTTGCCAGAAGATTTTGAAGAATGGGTCTCTTCTTTGAATCTTGGATTACTCCAAGAAAGAATTAGATACTTTTATAAGAATTTCAGAAAAAAAGTTTAACTTCTCAAGCTTTCTTTCACCCATTTCAGATATGGCGAATGGATGTCGTTTATTGGTAGAGTTACTATACAAGGAGTTTCATAGCTATGCAAAAGGACGATTTGGCTTTCGCAAGATTGAAGCAAAGCTCTAGAAGTCTTAAGCAATAGGACAGCTTCAGAATCCTCCCTCAGTTCCGATTTCCATTCATACAAAGAAACCATTCCTGGGAGAATGTTGGCACATGCTACTAAGCTTTCTTGCAACAAGGCTTTCCCAATCTTCTTGGCTTCCTCGACGTCTTTTGTAGTTACATATAAAAAAACAATTTCTTCCGTGGGAACCATTGGGCAAAATTAATTCTTAGGCAAAGCTATTGCAAATAGAAATTAAATCCAAAGGTCCTTGGTCTTCGTCTGACTCAAAGTAGATTCCAGCTTGCTGAAACAGTTTTCCTTGGATATCCTTGGGCGGAGAAACAAAGAAGAGAGTTCCCCGCCATTCAGTTCGAATTTTTTTCAAAAGTAGAAATGGATCCAAATCTTTGGATTTACCGAACGAGAGAAACAGAATCCCTGAACCTTTAGATTCGACTCTTCTTTTTTTCCTAATTTCCCAGAGAATTCGCCCAATCGACCACCGAAAGTTGATTTCAGAAAAGGGCTGAAGTTTAAGATCCAATTCTCCCTTTTCCCTAAACAAAAAACCATCCATCGCCAAAGGACCGATTGCTGGAAACAGCAATTCTTTTTGAACTTTCATCATTTGATCATATACCTTAGGCAAAAATGAACTTAAGATTGGGTTCAAATCCTTTGCAATATAAATACCTCGAAAGCCGCCCTTCTCATCAATTAGCATTTCAGTTGTTCCTAAAAAGCGCAAGCCTCCAGCCTCACCTTGCCAAAGAGTACTAAAGTCCAAAACTCTATCTTTTTTCCAAGACTCTAGAACCAAAGGAAAACCATTTAACTTTCGCTCTATTTCCTGCAATTTCCAATGCTCTTTTTGACTTTCAAGGATGATATGGTTTCTCCCGGCCAAACCAAACTTGGATTTAATGACGATAGGAAACTCCAGGTCTTCCAGTGCATCTTGCAAAGCATCCAAAGACTGAATGATCTTAGGATGAATTGGTGAACAATCTGTATCTATTCTCCAAGTCGCTTGATTGACTTTATTGTTTAAGTATGTTGAAGACTCGATTAGGTCTTGGTCTTCTTCCAAAACAGAATCTTGAACTTTAAAGTAGTTTCCCCAAGAGATCAATTCTGCATTGGGCAAGAACCGAAGGTCTTGGATAAGTTGAGGTAGGGCAATGAATTGCTGGCAATCTTCCCAAAATGTCTGTTCGGGAAGTTCTTCGAGCAGAACATGATCTTCTGGGTTCGCAACGAAGAGGAAGAACTTTTCCAAACTCTTCTTTCTCCGTTTTAGATGAGAGTCATTGAGATAAGCTGAGTTCCCAGCTAATCGATATTCAAATAGCGAATCTAAGTAATAAAGCTTGTCCAGAGAACTTCAATAGATTCGCCGAAGAGATGTTGCGATTCTCTGCACATTATCCTTAGTTAGATTAGGATAAATGGGAAGAAGGTGTCCTTTCTGAAAAAGTCTCTCAGCATTTGGAAATTGGGAATTATTCTCTTCCAGAATATGGTGTAAAGGTTCCTCAACAACTCGTTTTGTCCCTACACGAATTGATTTGAAATACCTTTCCACTTCTTCGTACGATTGGCCTGGAACTAAAACTGGAAATTTTTGAAATGTATCTTCACTTGGATTGGAAAAGTAGGTTTCTAATCGGGAGGATTGGACAGCTTGCAAATAAGCAATTGCAATCTTTCTTTGTCTTTCTAGGATAACTCCCAATTTAGAAAGCTGTTCTATGCCCAAAGCCGCTTGGTAATCGATTAGACTATAGTCAAACTTCGGAAAACCTAAACTGCGTTTTGTAGAATTATCTGTTTTTTGAGTTCTAATTGCTTCGGCTAACTTAGTATTTTGTGTGACTATCATCGCACCATTGCCAGTGGTGATTAGATTTTCAGCACTCAATCCACAAATCCCCAAAGTTCCCTGCTTCCCAACTGCGGTTTTCTCTGATGTAGCACCGATTACATCGGTAAAATCCTCTATTAGAAGTGTTTCTCCCAAGTTCAACTTAGAAACATCAAAAATAGAACCAAAAGCATGATCAATGAGCATGACTTTTGGATTGAACTCAGTTAATTTAGCTTGGAGGACTTCTAGATCGGGATGAAAAGAGTTCTTTCCAATATCAACTAATATAGGTTTTGCCCTAAGGAAAAAGATGGCATCCAAGGCGGCAACGGGAGAAAAGCTAGAAAGCAGAACAGAATCGTTCTCGCCAACACCCATCCCCAAAAACGCTAGATGATAGGCGGCTGTAAGAGAATTAACCGAAATTGTATGCTTGTATTTAAATGTATGACCAAAGGCTTTTTCAAATCTTTCAACGATCTCTCCAGTAGAAAGATGTTCCAAGACTAAACATTCTAAAACCCCTTTCAAGTCCTCTCGGGACAAAGTGGGTTTATGAAATTCGATATCTGTTTGTTTTTTAACCGGTCTGTAGGCTAATTCTGCGTTCATCCAACGTTTCCTTAATTATGTCTCTTTATCTGGAAAGGGAAGATTATGTCACTTCCTTTTTCCTTAGGCAATATGCGACCCTCCATAGAAAGTACAAGCATTTTTTCCTCTTTTTACAAAACTGACTCATGGGCTACTCTGCTCTGGCGAAACGCCTCCTCACTCAAAACGGAATCCAAAGCCTGATGGAAGACCTCTCCTCTAACCCTGCCGCCATTGGTTTAGGGGGTGGAAACCCAGCAAAGATTCCGCTTGCAGAGTCCTTATGGGCAGAAGTCGGCAAAGAATTTTTAGAAGATCCTTTTGCTTGGAACAAGGCATTAGGAAACTACTCATCCCCTACAGGTAATCTGGAAGATCGGCAATTTTTTGCTGAGTATTTTTCTCAGGAATTTGGTGTATCGTTGACGGCTTCTCAGATTAGCCTAACAAACGGTAGTCAAAGCGCTTTTAGTTTTTTGTTAAACTCCTTTTCTGGAAAAATGGAGGATGGTTCTTATAAAAAAATAATTTTTCCTGCTTTGCCAGATTATATCGGTTATTCTGACCAAGCCATGAACTTGAACCAGTTTATCGGAATTGAACCAAAAATCCTTCTTCATTCCGAAAACTCCTTTGAGTATGCGATCGATTTTTCTTCAATTCCCTGGCAGGAAGCAGGTGCTATTTGTTTATCTAGACCTTGTAACCCAACTGGCTATTCTATTTCAAACTCAGATTTAGAAATCTTATATTCGGAATGCCAAAAAAGAAACATTCCTCTAATTGTAGATGGCGCTTACGGCTTTCCTTTCCCTGACTTAGCACCAAAGGATTCTTTCTTTTCTTGGAAAAGGGGAATCATTTTTGTCCATAGTTTTTCAAAGATTGGTTTACCTGGCATTCGATTGGGAGTTGTTATAGGAGATCCTGATTTAAATCCTCTTTTATCCGCTTGGGCATCTGTACACAGTTTGGCTGTCGGTGAGTTTAGTGTTCAATTGGCAAAAAGATGCTTAGAAAAAAACCGAATGAATTCCTTGGTCCAAAACGGCATAAAGCCATTCTATTCTGAACAAAGGGACTTTACTATTAAATCCATAGATGCTGAGTTTCAAAAACGCAAATTGCCCTACTTGCGGCATCTCGCGGACGGAGCTTTTTTTCTTTGGCTTCATTTTCCAGATTTGCCTATTTCCTCGCAAAGATTGTATCAATTGTGCAAAGATGCAGGCTTGGTTTTGGTCTCAGGGCACTATTTCTTTCCTGGTTTAGTTCAATCATTTTCTCACAGCGAATCCTGTGTTCGTTTGACATATTGCTTAGAGAAGGGTCAAATAGCGAAAGGGATTCAAATTCTGGCTGAACAAATTGAAAAAGCATATTCACGGTAGATCATGGACGAAAAAGAATTAAAATTTGAAGACCTCTTAGACAAACCTGCAATGGATTCAGGAACAAGTGGTTCCAAACCTAGCTATCTAGGCGGAAACATCTATATTCAATTGCCAGAAGCAATCGGCAGTTTGACTCCAACGGCACGATGTGTATTGGACGAACTAAAAGATTGGCACAAACGTGTTGACAAACAGGGCGGAAAGGAACCGCATCCCACCTATCTCCTAACTGTAGATAAATTGCCCGAGTCCCTTGTAAAATACAGCAATATCGGGGAACAAGCAAAATCCGAAGCTTCCATTTCGCAGGCAATCAAACAGATTTTAGATCTAGATAGAAAAGGTATGAATCGTGTGGCTTACGCATATCCTTTCCTCATTCGAAACGGAAATAAAATCGCAAGTAAGATCGCTTTGATCGCTCCTCAAAAAGAGAACAAGACAGATGTATCTCCATATCGACAAGCTTGTTTTCGTTATTCGGAGGAAATGGTCAATCTTTTGATAAAAAACAGGGCAAAGAAAGGTCGAGCCTACGAAGAAAACATTACCCTTACCGTTCAAAAAAATAAAGAAGGAAAGACTTGGCTATTTCCAAAGCTTGCAAGTTTAGAAGCGGAAATTGGTCAATTGGTGCGCAGAGGCTTTGGAAACATTCCAGCAATAAGCCTTCCTGATTTTCTCGAAGATTGCATGGAGTATGGAAGAAGAGAGAACTTAGTAGTTCCCATTTTAGACGACTATCATATCGTTATCGATCCGTTAGACCTAAAGGCAGACGGTTCTTACAACAAAGTACCAGAAGTAGTAAACCAAATTCTATTACAAATCAATGGACTGATTCAATTTGGAAAAGATGTTTTGATTCCGTACGCGGAAGAAGCAAAGTACGAAGGATTTAAATCTAGATTTTTACAACTCGCTGGTTCCTGTAAATTCCAATCGTTAGAAGAGAAAATGCAATGTGATTTGGTTGGAAAAGAGCTTGTTATCCTTCTAGATGGTTTTCCTTTTTCATCTCAAAAAGGAAATGCTGGCATGACCATCCGAGAACCAGTTGATCTTTGTATCCGGATTTTGAAAAACCTCATCGAGGAAAAAAATAAAACAGGCAATCGACAAGAAGGCGACACATACGAAAACATTTTAAAATCGATTAGCGATCGTATTCCGGAGTATACAAGAGACAACCTAGTTTTGTATCCGATGCAATTTGATGATGAAATCAAAAAATCGGGAATCTCCGATCCTGAAAAAATCAAGTTGTTCGCAAAAAAATTAAAAGACGATATTCTTTCCGATTTCTCCTATCACGAAGCAAAAAATGCTAACGGAACTTCTGTATTCTATGTTGTTGATCATGGATACATGACGGCAGTCTTACACAAACTTACGATTGATGGAAAATCCAATCCAGAACTCAGAAAGCAACTCGATTATGCCAAAATCATTTATGAAAAATTAACAAATCCCAAGCACCCTGAGCTTAACGGCAAACTAAAGCCAGACCTAATTGCAAAGCTCATGATGGAAATTGATAATGAAGGAATTCGTGATTTAGAAGATAAAAAACAACAAGACTTAAAAAACAAAATCAATGTTCCGTTTGGAGTCATGGCGTTTTTTGTAAGTGCCCTTGCCTTTGTTACAGCGGCATTCATTTTTGAGACAACCGATCCTTTCTTTTTTGGAATCCCCTTTTCAATCATTCTGGGTATCTTGGTTGCGATTTTCTTCCGAGAAAAATCTGACGATGAAATCAAAAAGGAAGTAAAGGAATCTGGAAAATTCGGAAAACTAGAGGAACCTGCATCTGAGACTTCTGGTGGAAGCCACGGCGAAAAAACGAATGAAACCAAAGAAGACAAAATCGCCCACATTTACAAATCTGCGGACTCTTCTATCTTTCCGAAAAAATTCAATAAAATCACGGAAAAGGTTTTAGACCCCGATTCTTTGAAAAAACGAATTGAAGCCAACCTGGATACGATCAAGAAAAATAACCAGACCCTAGAAAAGGAAAAGGATAATCAAAAAGTTATCTCAACGATCGAATACGCGGTTTTACAATCCTCAGCTACAATCCTGGTTCCAAATGACATTCTTGTCGAAAACATGCCCGCAAGCCTAATAATCAGTCGTTCCGACCTAAAATCGGAACTATTCCGACAGCAATTAGCCGATGCCTATCGAGAAGATATGGAAAAGAAAAAGTTAGATAAAAAAATGGTGAAATACTACACTTATCTTATCAATACGATTGAAATGGAATATTTCAAATACTTGCCTAAAAAGAAGTAAACTAGATGACGAATACCCCCATAGAGTCTTCCGAAGACAATCAAGAATCGGAACATAAGATCCTCTCTCCTTTGATCATTTTCACTGTTCAGTGCCCAGTATGCGGCTTTGAAGATGTGAAGTGCCACACCTTGAAAGCAAAAACTTTGCCGGTTCGCCATAACGTTCTAGAAGTTCCCATCTACGAACCAAATCCTAAATTCCATTATGTGGATTTCAATGAGTTACAATTCACAGTTTGCCCGGAATGTCTGTATGTCGGAGCTAACAAATCAGATTTTAAGTCACATAACCCCGTCACAGGTTCTTTTCAAGAATCAAAATCGGACAAAAGAATTCTACGATATTGGGAAACCAATATGAGTAAAATTGCAAAAACATACAAGACCCCAACGATCCAACCAGAGAATTTCCACAATCCAAGAACACCGGAAGCGATACTTTTAGCAATTCGTCTAGCCATTTTCAAAGCAAAGTTAGAAATCCAAGCAAAAATCCCGTACGCGCATTTTAAACGTGCACATCGATACCTAAAGTACTATTGCGAATGCCTTCGTCTAACTGGAACTGCCGATGATGAAATTCTTCGCAAAACTATCGTTGATCTAGAGGAAGTATTTCGGCTTTCCGATTTTCCAGATATGACTCACGAATTTGAAGTTTGTTATTTAGTCGTTGCTTGTGCAATTAAACTTAACGAAGAAGAAAAAGCTGGGGAATGGATCAAAGCCCTCGACAAAACGAAAGGGGATTTAGCTGTAAAAGCAAAAGAAAATCCAAGAATCCCAGCACAAGAAGCCGCTAAATGGTCTCAGAAATCAAAAGATCTTTGGCAAAACCGAAACGATCCGACGGTTTGGAAATTTGATTGAAGAACTGTGCTCGCATTAGTCGGTATTTACTTTTCTTCTTAACGCTTTCCATATTTCCGACGCAACTTTTCTCTCAAAACAAAAGAACTCAAGGATGGATTGTAACTTCTGCAACTCCAAAGTTACTGATAGATAACATAGTCGCCTACTCGACCGATGATGGGTCTCGATTTCGTTTGCCATCCAATCTTTCTTTAAACCAAGAAATTGACTTCTATCTCATGCTAGGTGATTTCTATCTCAGAAGAAAAGATAAAATTGGAATTGCAAACATATTGTATGATCTAAGAACAAAAAAGGGTGAATACAGTCTGGCCGATGCAATAATTACTTCTCTTTGGAAATCGTCCCAAGGGGAAGATGCTCAGGCTATTCGAGGACTTGACCTTTACATCCAAAAAGAACCCAACACTTACTTCCGCAACCTAGCTAAAAATGCTCGAATCAATATGTTCCAAGGTGGAGAGGATGAGAAAAAAACGATCATCCAAATGGAGTGCAATAAATCAAAATCCTACTATAGCATTTGTCGAGTCTTCCGTTTGCAATACTATTTAGATTTACCAAACGGCGACGAGAAGGACATGAATAAACCGTTTGTAAATATCATGCGAGTCATCTCTCCTTTCTTTGAAGATCCAAAGCTAGAATGGATTCCTCTTTTAGAGACTATTGACGAAGACCTGCCAGCAAAACTTGCCTTCATGGGATTCTTAAAAGAATCAGTCCATTTTCAACAGATTATTTTGGATTTTGAAAAGGCGGCAGATGGAGAATGGAGTGAAAATTCTCTAGAGCGAATGTCTTTTTTTGCTACTTTAGCAGGTGATTATAGGTATGCAGAAGACTCGCTAAACGCTTATATGAAGCTTTCAAAAAATAAAAAGTCATCATATAACAATCGTATTTATTTGAAGCTGGGTTTTTTAGCTCATTTACAAAAAGAATACAAAAGAGCTTTAGACTACTATCTTCAATTGGATTTTTCTAACTGGTCTTCAAATATTCTACATCCCATTTTAAACGAACCGATTTCCATTACAGGCGCGAAGGATTTGATTTCAGTCACAGTTTGGAGATTGCAAGGCGCTGATATTGCAATCAAGGCATTACAGAAGATAGTTGATCCAGAGAAATTAACAGAAGATGACTTATGGCCAAAACTGAGAGTTGCTCAAATCTTAATGGACCAAAACCATGATTTGTCTGCAAAGATCGCAGATGAAATCATTTATATGTCACAAGGGAAAGGCTGGAAAAGACTGGAGTATGCGGCTACCATCCTACAAGGACACAATCAAATTTACAAAAGAGAATATCGAAAAGCCACTGTTGAGTTTACTAAAAGTCGAGGAATTCTAGATGAAGAAAACAAATTCTTTTCTTCTGAATTTATGCGAAATTTTGGCTTTGTTTTTGCACATGCGGCATCTGGTAAACGAGGTCCAGTTACTGGTCACATCAAAGATGGATTGAACGATCTGAACAAAAACATTCTCTATGAAGACTTCTACAGTATTAGAAATTATAGACCTACTTCTTTTTCAACTGAGCTTTTTTTTGAACAAGCAATTCAATTTTGGAAGGAAGAAGGAGACTCCTGGAGTCTACTCGAGACCCTTCATTCCTATGACAGCTTCAGAAAAAGGTCCATGGAAAAAGAAAAACCGCAGGGACTTCAACAAATCCCTTTTGCAGAGTCCCAGTTTCGGTTTCTTTCTGGTTTTCAAACTCCCAAAGAGGCAAAGTTTTTTGATTCGACTTACGCCAACAGCCGAGAGACCGAAGCTGGCTATATAGGCAAACAGAATGAAGAGTCTGTATTGAAAACCTTAGAATCCGTCAAAACCCCCACGGTAGCTATAATTCCATACAAAGAATCAACCTTTGTATTCTTCATCAATCCAAAAGAGCCCCGAAGAACTGCTGTTTCCTGGAAGGAGCTACGTTCTACTAGGTTGGATGCACCTGAGATTTTAGAAGCTATTCGTGATTTTACGAGTAATGCAAAAGAGTTTTCTGGAATGCAAGTGTATTTGAATGAATACGGTCTAGTCGCATTTCGCAATTTGCGCAGGGATTTCAAAGAAAAGGAAATTGGACTCTTTTTTCGTTATGGTCCACCTGTTGAAGAAAAGAATAACTTAGTTCCGGTTGCATGGTATTGCCCAAAATCTGCAAAACAGATGCAAGAAAGAAATGTGGGCTTAGTGGAGACAGCTTATTTTGAAGGTTCTAGAATTTTAAAAGAAAAGGAACGAATCCACATCTGGGATTTTGAACCGAACACGAAGAGTGCTGTTTTAAGTGATTTGTCTTGGTCTTGCCGAAGTTCTGAGCAATCCCAAGAAGACATTTCTATCAATCGATTGATGCGCAGAATTGATTACAGAACTGTTCCTAAAGCACTTTTATACACAGATAAGACTCTACCAAAAACATGGGCAGAATCTTATACTTTGCACCAAAGCTGGGTTCAGTTTTGGTTTTTAGCAGGAGTGAAGACTATTTACTTCAAGCCTAAGCTCCCAGAATTGGAAGCTGGATTTCAAGATCTCAATTATTATTTAGAAGATGGATTTATAATCCATCAGGTACCAAGGTAAAAAAATGGAATTCTTAAGCATCATAGTCATCCTACTATTAGTCTTTATCAATGGCTTCTTTGTAGCCTCCGAGTTTGCCCTTGTCTCGATTCGACCTTCCCGCTTAGACGAATTGGTCAAAGAAGACAAAATAATGGCGATTTTAACAAAGAAAGCAATCGAGAAAATCGATGGAATGCTTTCCGTTTGCCAAGTTGGCATAACAATAGCAAGTTTGCTTCTTGGATGGGTGGGAGAAGAGTTCTTTGAAAAATTGATTAGTTCAGTATTTGTTCTGTTATCCTTTGAAAGCACTGGACTGACAGCGCATACCTTAGCAATCGCCATTGCATTTACCTTGATCACTCTTTTGCATGTGATTTTGGGTGAACTGGTTCCCAAAACCCTAGCGATTGAAAACACAGAGACTATAGCAATCATTGTAAGTCCCATTATGTGGTTCTTTTATTTTCTTTTTTATCCTGTAACAGCCTTGATGAACCATATAGCCGGAGGGGTTTTATCGCTTTTCCGATTGCAAACAACTGGCGATAAATACGTTCACTCACCTGAAGAACTTATGATTCTTATTGAGGAGCAAGAAAAGAAAGGAAGAATCGACAAAGGCGAACTTCGACTGATTCAAAACACTTTTGATTTTAGTGAAAACACAGCTAAATCAGTTATGACACATCGATTGTCAATCATAGGTGTTTCACAGGATGACACAATTGACCGTCTTTTACCGTTAATCGCGGAACATAATTTTTCTCGATACCCTGTTTATTATAAAACGCTTGACCAAATCACAGGAATCATTCATGTCCAAAAATTTTTAAAATGGATAGCGGAGAATGGGCTAACCAAAGCTAAAAAGGTCAAGATAACTGCTATTATGGAGAAAGAGATCATTAAGCTCCCCGAATCTCTTTCTATTGAAAAAGCCATGGCTGATTTAAGGGAAAACAAACAACATATGGGCATCGTAATCGATGAATATGGCGGGGTTTCTGGAATTCTAACCTTAGAAGACATCATCGAGGAAATCTTTGGAGAAATTCGTGACGAAACAGATTTAGATGATAAAAACATCCAGTCTTCCAATAAAAAAACAAAATCCTTTACCCTCGATGGAGAGTCGGAAATTGATCAGTTACCAGAATTCATTTATCCTGAAGACATAGACGGATTAGACGAAGATGTAAGAACAATTGCTGGATTCATTATGGATAAGGGTGAAGGAATGCCAGTAGAAGGAACTACCATAGAAATCTCACATGGCTCGTTGAAAGTAAAGAAAATGGAAGGAAACAAAATTGTTACCGTTGTCTTTACTCCAAAGAATGAAAAACCACAGATCAAGGAATCAGAGCGAACTGATTCGAATGATCTTAAATCAAAGAAGCAAGATTTGAATGAGGCCAAAAGGAAATGAGCGATAGCCAAACAAACTTGAACGGTAAAGAGATTGTTATAGCAGTTTCAGGCTCCATTGCATCTTACAAAGCTTGTGATTTAGTGCGCCTTTTGACAAAGTCTGGATATCCTGTTCGAGTCATTATGACAAAGAATGCAACGAACTTTGTTGGAAAAATCACATTTGAAGCTCTTACCGGAAAACCCGTGCGAGTCGATGAGTTTGATACAGGAATGGCACATATAGAAATCAAAAACCTTGCGGCCGTTCTAGCTGTTGTTCCTGCTTCAGCAGATTTATTAGGTAAAATGGCGAATGGAATTGCAGATGACCTGGTTTCTTCAACCTACCTCGCGGCAACGTGTCCAGTTTTGGTTGCACCAGCAATGAACCCTGGAATGTGGAACCACCCAGCCGTTCAAAGAAATTTAGCCCAACTGCAGAAGGATGGAATTCAAATTATTTCACCAGACAAAGGCTTGGTTGTCTGTGGAGACGAAGGGTACGGAAAACTGGCAAGCATAGAGGACATTCAATTAGCCATTTTAGAATCCATTTCGAATCCAAAATACAGAGTATGAATCGGATTCAAAGAATCGTAGTAACCTCAGGGCCCACTCGAGAGTGGATCGATCCTGTGCGCTACATTTCAAATGCGTCTTCTGGAAAAATGGGCTACTCTATCGCCAAGGAATTCGTTATGCAGGGAAGAGAAGTCATTTACATCCATGGAGGAACGGATCATCAATATTCTAATCTTACAGGCGCGAAGAACATAAAAATCGAAACTACAATTCAATTGAGAGATATGGTTATAGAATCGATTACAAATGACACACTTTTGGTTATGGCGGCGGCTCCAGCTGACTTTCGTCCCATTATGATTGCAGAGCATAAGATCAAAAAAGAAAAATCTGAAAACTCAATGGAAAAGAAAGGGCTTTTACTTGAGCTAGAAGAAAATCCAGATATATTAAAACAGGTCAGTTCTTTCGTTCAAGAAAACAATATATCAAATGTAATTCGAGTAGGCTTTGCGGCTGAAACTGAAAAGCTGGATGCCTTTGCAAAGGAAAAATTAAATCGGAAAGGTCTCCAGTTCATCGTTGGCAATTATGTGGGTAGGTCTACTGGATTCGGTGAAGTAACATCAAGCCTCAATGTCTATAACGCCCAAGGTTTGATGAAAGTTATAGGACCAGGCTCAAAAGATCTACTTGCTCAAGATTTAGTGAAGTTTTTGGAACTCAATATCAGTGGGCTTACTCTTGAACCCCAAAACAAAATACCCAACTAATAGAATCAATGCACTATGAGCGACCATTGGACGGACATTCAAAAGAAACTGAATCAAATCCGTGATAAGGATCTTTTCCGATCTTTAGTTCCTGCACAAGGCATAGACCTTTGTTCAAACGATTATCTCTGTCTTTCCAAGCACCCTGCTTTGATCGAAGCATTTTCCCAAGGCATTGTCAAATACGGCACAGGATCAACAGCTTCCCGTTTAGTAAGAGGACATTGTAAAGAATCCGAGAGTTGGGAAGCTGAATTTTCAGAATTCGTTGGAAGCGAAGCGGCATTAACAGTGACAAATGGATTCGTAGCCAACTCAGGGCTACTCGAAACGATAGCAAATCCTGAGACCATTGTTTACTCTGACCGGCTAAATCATGCTTCATTGTTAGATGGAATTAGAATTTCGGGAGCAATCAAAAAATACTATGAGCACTTAGATTTAGATCATTTAGAATTGTTACTTCAGAAACAAGAAGAGAAAGAAAGAAATGGTGAGCGTTCAAAAAGAAAAATAATAATTACTGAATCCATTTTTAGCATGGAGGGGGATGCTCCTGATTTTGCTAAGCTACTCTCTTTAAAAAAGCAATTCAATGCCATACTTATTGTAGATGAAGCGCATGCTTTTGGTGTATTCGGTCCCGAAGGAAAGGGATATCTATTTGAAGTTTTAAGCAAATCACAAATATCGGAAGTCGATTACCGAATCTATACACTTGGAAAATCTATGGGTTTGTTTGGTGGAATGATTGCAACAAGGCAGATTGGGGTAAATTTTCTAATCAATGCCATGAGACCTTTCATTTTCAGTACAGCACTTCCACCGGCTCTCTTCCCCGCGGCAAGAACAAGCCTCTCTATTTTGCGACAGATGGATTTAGAAAGAACTCATTTAAAGAAAATTATGCGAAAGGCAAAGGAAGGTTTAGAAGAGTTACATTTTCCACAAATCAGCTCTATTTCACAAATTGTTCCCATTCTCTTAAACGAGGCGAAAGAAGCTTTAGACTTAGCTCAAAATTTAAAAAAAGAAGGCTTTGATGTAAAGGCGATTCGACCGCCATCGGTTCCTACTTCGCGACTCAGGCTGAGTTTGAATACAGGAGTTTCTGAATCAGTTTTGGATCGGTTTCTAAGTTTGATGGGACAATTGAAGACTTAAGATTTCAGTCGTGGGTTCTTTGCTCAGATTCGTTCCTCCCAGGATCGAATCTGTTTTTCAATGTCGACAGAAGATTGTTCGCTTTTTAAGGATTCGGAAATTTGATTGCTAATCCGACTATCCTTTGTTTTCTGAATATAAAAATAGATCCCAAAAAGACCCAAAAAGCCTAAGCCAGCCAAAGTCAAATTGATTCCCCATGAACTTGGTTTTGCCAAAATCTTTTCTCCAAATCCAAACTTAATGGAGTCCACCATACCTTGGTTTCCCGATTCTAAAAAGTATAAAAAAACTGGATCTTGCGCCACTGAGTCACCAAATCCACTTTGCATTCGCTCTACGATTTCATCTGCCTTCATTCCATCTTTGATTCGGTTTTCTATAAAGGTCTTAAGATACGCTGACACCGAACACATATTGTAAGAGCAAGATTGGATTGGCAAAGATGGCAAACAAATACAACGGATCTTATCTGTTGCCTCTAAAAACTCTCGAATCTCTTCTGGATTCTTTAATGTTGTAGTTGTTGTCTGGGAATACAAACTCCCAGCCCAACCGAACAAAACAAGAGTATAGGAAATAAAGCTTAGAAAATCATTGCGGTTAAATCTAAATTGTATCATTGGGTTCGAGGACGCTCGCCTATAGGAAGAAGCAAAAACAAACCAGTGATAAAATACAAAATGGAACCGAGCCAAATGAACTTGACTAAGGGATTTACCCAGATTTCTAAGTTTGCTACGATTTCTCGGGGGAATTGGTTGAAGGTTTCTAATTTATCCAAAGGCGATGAACCCGTGAAAAAATAATTCATAAAGAGCAAAGGCAAATCCGGATTTTCGCCTGACATATCGGAGTGCTCAATAGCCCCCAATTGAATATAAAAATCTTCTTTGGGTTGCGAGAAAATTGCCGGTTCACTTGTAGGAATATGTGTTTCAAAGCCCCCTGTCAAATGAGAGATTTGAGGATAGAACCTTCTTTCTGTTACTAAATCAGCCACAGGATTCAAGGCACGCTTGATCAGATACGTTCCTTCCTGCGATACAATCGTGTTCTGCACGGAAGGAATTCCTGAATCATCACCTGAAACAAAGAGGGGTTTGATCTTCAGAGTGGAGGCTTCAATTTGGTATCCGCCTACAATTCCTTTGTCCATTGATTGATAGACGATTCCTTCTTCGTTGGGAGGGCTCAATTTATAAAAGAACTTGATACTCGTGTTTTGTTTAAAAGCATTGCCCGCATAACCAATAAAAATCAGTATCAAAGAAAAATGAACTAAATACCCACCATACCTTCTCTTATTCTGAAGGAGAAGATTGATTCCCGCTTTCCAAATGGATTCGGATTTATTTGCCTCTCGCCGAGCGACGATTCCACGGTAGTACTCTTGGAATATACCAGCAATAGCAAAAACTCCGAGTCCCACTGTAAGAACCGAATAAACCTCTGCCAGCACATCTCCATACCGAAGGTCAGATCGATTGAAATTGTTAGAAGCAAATAACAAATAAAGCAAAGCTCCACCAATTCCCACCAGAAAGGGTTTAAGCAGTGTGGAAAAGAAAACGGCATCAGCACTTTTTCTCCAAGCGAGAAGAGGTGCTGATCCCATAAGTAAAATAAGAAAAATTCCAGCGGGGACTCCCCATGAATTGAACCAAGGAGCTTTAAATTCTTTTCCATATAACAAAGGCGAGAAAACTCCCAAGAGAATTGCCGATGTTGCCAAAACCAAGAGAAAGTTGTTAAGAAGAAAACTGCCTTCTTTCGAAGATATGGCTTCTAGTTTTCTTTCCGGAGCCAATTCATGTCTGCGATACAAAACAAATCCTATAAAGAAAGCGAAACTAGTAAGGATAAAAACAAGAAATGGCGTTCCGATTGTGGATTTTGAAAAGCTATGTGGCCCTTCTAGAACTCCTGATCGAGTAATCCATGTTCCCAGTAAGCTAAAATGAAAAGCCAGAATAATAAGAAGCATATTCCAGAATTTAAGCATCCCTCGCCTTTCTTGGATTACGACCGAATGGACAAAAGCACTGGTGAGAAGCCATGGCATAAGTGAAGCATTTTCAACGGGGTCCCAAGCCCAATAACCACCCCAACCTAACTCTTCGTATGCCCATTTAGAACCCAGAAGAATTCCCGTTCCCAAAAAGAACCAAGAAAACAAAGTCCATTTTCTAATGAATTTCATCCAATCTTCAGTGAGTTTTCCTGAGATCAAAGCTGACATAGCTATGGCAAAAGGTATTGAAATACTCACATAACCGATGTATAAAATAGGTGGGTGAATGATCATCGCCCAATGTTGGAGGAGAGGATTCAAACCTCGTCCAGCCGCCGCTTCCGGTTGAAACTCACGAAACGGTTGTGCATCGGCATAAAAAACAGCTAAGTAGGAAAAGAATGCCGACAAACCTGCCAATATAGCATTCATCACAGGAACTCGATCATGAATTGATTTGCGAGTTTGCCAGAGGACAATAAATGTAAATACATTCAAAATGAGATTCCAAAAGAGGAGGGATCCTGAAGATCCCGACCAAACAGATGTCATTTTGTAGAATAGAGGAAGGTGGATGCTTGAGTGCATAACTACATAGTAATTTGAATAGTCGGAACGAACGAGTTGCGTTACCAGAACAATGAAAGCTAAGAATACAATGGCTGGGTTTGCCATTAGAGACAAACGTCCAAATTCGATGGCTCGTCTGTCTGATTTTACGATCCCATAGATTGTCTGAAAAAAAGAAAAAAGCAATAAAGCAAATGAGCTTGCAAGGAGAACTGTACCGAATGTATTCATCTAGTTTTCCTCTGCATAATCGGCTTCGTACTTGGAGGCGCATTTGGCTTCTACATGGTCGGCTACCAAAACGCCATCTTCCCATTTGCCATCTACCCTAGCCCTTGCGCCTTCTTTAAAAGCATCTGGCAAAAGAGTAGCACCCGTAAAATGGACAGGGATCGCTCTATCGTTGAATTCTAATTCAAATTTTGCCTTTTTCCCTTCTCTAAGCAGGGTCCCAACTTTGACAAATCCTCGGACGCGCAGGTTGTCGTCTTCGAACTTAGCAGGGTTTGCCGCCAACTGGGAGGCATCTAATAGAAGATAAGCCGTTTCTTTTGATGAGAAAATGGCGATTCCTGCGAATCCGGCAAAAATGATACATAATAGGAGAATAAATTTTCGATTCATGGCAATCTAATGTAATGATTAGACTTACCTTTTCTATGACAAGAGGAAAGAGCCCAATCTAAAGGTAGCCCTTCCAGGCATAAACTGCAATTCCTATCCATTCTTTGATGCAAAAAGATGAAATTTCTAGATCATTGGGGCTTGGAAAAAGCAATTCCCAAAGGTTTAAATCGCTTGAACTGCTTCTGTAATCTGTGGCAAAAGGAATCACTCCCCCTAACCCGAGTTTCTGAAAAATCGCAAAAGAACGCTTCATATGGAATGCTGAGGTAATCAGAATCACTGTTTTTGCCTTTTCTTCTTCTAAAATCTTTTTTGAGAACAAAGCATTTTCATATGTGTTTCTGGATTCTGATTCGATGAGGATGTCCTTTTCTTCCACTCCCAAATCTATCATTACCTTCTTTGCAACAGTGCTTTCTTTCTTTTCTTGGTGGAACAATTCTCCCGAACCCCCGCTAAATAGGACCTTCTTGACTTTTCCCATTCGATACAATCGAATAGCGTCGATTAACCTATCTGCGGAATCACTTAGTTCCGGTCTGGATTCAGAGGCAGACAGTGTTCGAACCATGCCACCCAGAACAATAGCTATCTCTGCATTGGGTAGATCCTTTTCAGAAACTAGTGGAAAATTGCCTTCGAGTGAACTTAGAAGAGTTTGACTCACTACCTTTGTAGAAAACACGAATAGAAAAATAAGAGGGAGTAACGCTATGATTTTTTGTTTTTTGCCTTCAATGAATATTAGTATCAATGCGATTCCCAAAAAAAGAAATAATGGCAGGGGAAGAAACAAAACTCCGATTAGCTTAGAAGCAATAAAGAACATAGATGGCTCACTATTTTATTTTAATTTCTATAGGAATGTATTGATTCCAAATTCCTATATTATCAGGCTTTTTGGTTGATCTCAAAATGGGAATTAGTTTCAAAACCTTGTGTGGACAATCTTGAATTGGAATCTGGAACTCAAAAACCTCTCCCAAACTGCCTTTTGTTGTAATAGAAGTTCCCTGTTTTCTTTCGTGTTCCCATCCGCCTAATGCATAGGGAGAATACCAAAAACCGACTCCTTCTCTTTCTTTGCTATCCGACGCATCGATCAAAAAAATATACAATCCATTGTCTTCTTTATCGTTGTAAACTATTGGGTCTCTAGTTTGAATCATCCCATATAAAATTCCATCTGCTATACGATATCTAAATTCAAAAAAATCATACTTACCTTTTAATGCAGGATTACTGGGAGATTTTACGGAGATTGCGTCATCGAAAAAAGCCCATTCCCCGGGACTACCATCGAGAATGATTGGTACTTTTGAAAAAGCCTGTTTAAATACGTTTGCTTCCGTTTTCTTTAATGGATCAGTTCCAATATTCACTTCGGTTCCATCCGGAACTCCATCACCATCTGAGTCTTTCTTGTTCTTGTTTGTTCCGTAGATTTTTTCTAAAAAGTCGATGAGACCGTCTTGGTCGCTATCACCAAAGGAATCTGCAGGGATTTCTTTATACTCTTTTTTAAGTAACCATCCAGATAGATAGCTTTTCCAATTCTTAGGCTTAATTTCAACTAATGCCTGAAGAATGGACTCAGTTCCTTCCAGTTCAACATTCTTTTGGATAAAAAAAGGATAAATACTTGTATCTGGATTCAGAAGCTTCAAAAGAAACTGCTTGTACCTTTTTTCACCTAACTCATGATAAAGAATAAAGTGTATTTTGAAAGTTTTTTCGTAGTAAATAGAAAAATTATAGTCGCTAGGAGACAATTCACCAATTTCATCACCTAGCGGTATATCTCTCTTATGCAGAGGCTTTTTTAGACCCCACCAAGACTCGATATTCTCTTTCTCTTGCTTAGTCAAAGGTAGGAAACCCGCATTTGATACTAAAATCGGAAGAAAACTGCTGACCCCTTCAGAAATCCATCTTGGGTTCTGACCGAACCACCAATGCGAAATTTCGTGGTAAAGCAAAGCATTGTTCAATGGTTGTTTTGGGTCAGGATAATTAAAGGGAACTAGAACTGTTTCTCCCGTATTTCGAGCCGTCGATCCATCAGTTAAATCTGTGATGCGATACACATCCATCGACGGTGCAATCCCTAAAAAATCGGCAACTTTTGGAATGTATCTTTCTGATTCTTTTAGGATTGCTTTCGCAAACTCTTCCTTGCCTGTGTTTTTTACAAAAACAACTTCGATCCTCTTTTTTTCCCCAAGGACTTTTATCGTTGAAGTCAAGATTTCTATGTTATCGTCTTTTACAGTTTCTGCATCGCTACCTACAGAATCTGGCCAGGCACCTAATCCATTAAAAACGAAAAGGAATAAAGCCCAGAAAAAAAGAAGTTTTCCAACCCTCATGCTAACTCCTTAGTGATTTTCTCCTCTTTTAGAACCCACCGTTCATCGATCCAGCGCTTCATTTTTTTGGACATCGGTGCATAAGTTGGGTTTTCCTCAATGGGAACTTCATTGATAGGAATAAACTCTACAAATACTTGAATGGCTTTCACGTTTCCACGCATCAAGTCATAAAAAGAAGAGCGATCTTCAGGGTAAACAATTGTCAGGTCTAAAAATCCATGCAAAAGATTTCGAAGTTCTGTAGAAACAACTGATATTCCTCCGCTATGCGGACGTAAGAGATATTTGTATGGGTTCTTCTTGGCAATCTTAGCCAATTTTTCTGGAGTTCGACGTGTTCCCTCTACAAAATTTAAAATAGAAAATGGAATATGAGTGTAGTTTCGACAAACCTCTCTTACGCTCTGAATATCTTGGTTTGCCAACTCTGGGTTTTTGATTAGATCGGATTTTTTACTCCGGCGGACAAAAGGATAATCCAAACCAACCCAGGCTTGTCCTAAGATGGGAACCCATTTCAATGAATCTTTGATAAAAAAACGAATGAAGGGGATTTTCCGATTTAGGACGGACTGGATCACATAAACGTCCGCCCAAGACTGATGGTTGGAAACGATCATATAACTTTTGTTTGAAAGAATATTTGGATTAGCAAGACCATGGACATCAAACTTGATTTTATACATTAGGAAAGAGATTCTGTAATTGTTTTGGATCCAGATTTCAGCAAGTCCTACCAAACCTCGGTCTGCAAATCGCTTTATGAAAGGTATTGGGATGTATTTTAAAGCTAAAAGCGGATATAGAATGGGGATCAGCCAGAGCAGATTTGAGATAAAAAGAAAATAGGTAATGAAGAGCTTCATTTTCCTTAGGAGAGTGGAAGAGATTTAGAACAATGCAATCCAAAAAGCAAAGGAAACCACTTTTCGGACTGCAATCTTAAGAAAAAAAGCTATTCTAGCATGGCTCGTAACATCCAAGCTGTCTTCTCATGAATATCAAGTCTCTGAGTGATTAAGTCCATAGAAGCTTGGTCGCTAGCGGCATCTGCTTTTGGAAACACCTCGCGCGCGATACGAACAACCGTTTCATGTCCTTGGAGTAGGTTTTTAATCATCTCGGTAGCGGGAGGCACTGATTTGTCGTCTGGAATTTCTACATGCTTGGACATTTCAGTATAACTTCCTGGGGCAAAAAAACCTAGAGAACGGATTCGTTCGGCTATGGGATCAATTGCGTTCCACATTTCAGTGTACTGCGCCATAAATTTGTTATGCAAAGTATCAAACATAGGTCCCGTTACATTCCAATGGTAGCCATGCGTTTTTAAATACAAACTGTACGTATTAGACAAAAGTCGTGACAATCCTTCCGAGATTGCTTTTCTATCTGTTTCTGTGATTCCGATATCGATTTTCACGGTATTCTCCTACTACTTTGTAAAATTTAGACTGTTGCGTTGACTTGACAAAGCCAAAATGAAACACTATTTTTGAATCTTTAAGATGGATAGAAAAGAGTTACTAATCTCCCTTTGGCTTTTGGCTCTTTCATTTCAGTTTTGCAAGACCACAACAAACAGAGATTCAACAACGATCCAGAAAGTAAGTCTTATCGTAGTTAACAAATCAGCTCGGACTTTGAGTCTGGTAGCTGGAAACCAGGTATTGCGCACTTATAGAGTCTCCTTGGGAGAAGATCCGATTCCCCCTAAAGAACAAGAAGGCGACAAAAGAACCCCCGAAGGACTGTATAAAATCATCTCGAAAAGCGAAACCAGCTCTTACTACAAAAATCTAGGAATTTCCTATCCGAATGCATCGGATTTAGAGAGGGCAAAACTAGATCGCGTAAATCCAGGCAGTGACATAAAAATCCACGGACTCAAGAATGGGTATGGTTTTTGGGGGAGACTGCATCGGTGGATCGATTGGACAAACGGTTGTATTGCGGTTACCAATGCGGAGATGGATGAGATTTATGATTTGGTTCCACTCCAGACACCGATTCGAATCGAAAAGTAGTGCGGATTTTCCTGACAAATTCAATAAATCGCGATAACTTTACTTCGAGCCAATTCATTTGGCAATTCTTAGATTCGATCTCAAGACCGATTCAAGGTATAATTTCGTCTTTCTTAGGCGGATCTGCACCTGTTAGGACCTTTTGCAACTTTACCTTTCTAATCCGGTTCGCAAAAACGTCCCATAGCCCAATCCAAGAATGTGAGCGAATTTGAACAATTTGTTCGTTAGGAGGAAAGTAAAGCTCTACTCGATCGGGAAATCGAAACACTTTGGTAAAGTAAGTAACACGAATATATTCGTCTGATACAACCTCGTCTAGGTGAATGTTTTCAGAGTTCTGGATAAAAGCATAAAGCTTAGAAAAGGCTAATTTTCGATCTCCCTCATAGAGCAAAGGCGAAACATTGTGAACATAATTGTATTTCCAACTTTGAGAAGAGATACAATTGGGCGCAGGCGAACATCCTCGGAGTTCACCTTCTTTCACCCCTGAAAATGGGCTTAAGAGGCTCATACAACATATGATGAAAATTCCAATACCGGCTTCCATTAGCTTTGTAGCTTGGATTTTTGCCTTGTTACTAACTGATCCAAAGCAATTCCCCAACCTTTTTGAAAGCCCATTTCCTCGTGCTTCGCTTTTGATTCAATATTCTTATGTTTTACGAGGGCTTTATAATAAGTTTTATTTGGTGAAAGTTCTGTGAACTGTAGAAATATTGTTGTAAAATCATTTCCAGAAGGACGCAAACCATCTAACATAGTATCAGTGAAAACGAGTAAATTCTGAGGATCAACAAGCAAAAAACAACCGTGATTGTCAATGATCTTTCCATCGGGTGATTTCATTTGAGTAAAGAATTCACCGCCTATCCTAAGATCAATCCTGCAATCGATGGTTTGCCAAGGGCTTGGTGTAAACCAGTGCAAAATTTCTTTTGGGTCAGTCCAGCCCTGCCAAAGGGAAGCTACTGGTAGGTCTACTTCTCTTTCAAAGACAAGATCGAGTTCGGGGTTGTAGTTTAGTAAATAATTATATGCTGTAGTCATTTAGGTCTCCTTCTAACCATGAAACGCTCTTAAAAAATTATTTTTGTTCGAGAAAAGTCAAACCGAACGGAAGGAAAATTTCAAAATAGAGCTAAATAGTCGATTTGTTCTATGGATTCTTTATCCAATGAATGCGTTGCTATGTAGTTTTGGATTTTCATACCATAAGAGTGATGATTAAGTTGGAATCGTCAACGTAAATTCTCTATTAACCATAAACAGAAACTTAAAAATGCGCCTTAATTTTTTGATCAGCTAAAAATTGTAAGACTTTTTTGAGGTTTCAGTCCTAAGAATTGAATCCCTCCCATTCTCTAAACGGTTTTTCGTCTTTATTCTGAAGTCATTTACAGAGCAGTTGTTATATGAAAGTCTTCTCTATCTTTAATCGATGCTTGTCATAACCCGATTAGTTCCATTATTTGCAACAGCTACAAAAGTTCCATTTCCAAAAGCGATCGATCGCCAGCCATTTGCCTCGGCGGCTTGGCGCAAGGTCCATGTGGTTCCATCTGAACTAGTCATGACTCGACTCGTACCACTTGTTGAAACAGCGACAAACAGCGAATTGGAAAAAATGATCGATTGCCAAGCACTGATATCAGGTGGTACAATTGCCGGCCCAAGCCAACTAGTTCCATTGTCAGTCGTTTGAGCAATTCTTCCATTAACGCCACTACTTGCAATGGCAACAAAAATGCTATTTCCAAAGGCAACCGAAGTCCATGTATTTGTTGTTTCTGGAGGGAAAGCATCTGTAAAAGACTGTCCGTCCGTAATACTCCTAGCCATTTTCCTGTTGTCAGCACCATCACTAACAGCTATAAAAGTTGGAGTTCCATTTTGAGTCCCAAATGTAACTGAATTCCAATTGTTTCCATTTGGCATGGGACGTTCCTCCCAGGCCGTTCCTAAAGCATTCGTACTTCGAGCAAGGAAGTTTCCTGGTGCTATTGCCACAAATCTGTTATTTCCTAAAACCACAGAGCGGAAAGGAGCTGTACTTTGGGTATCTTGGATGGTCCAACTGATTCCGTTTGTGCTAATCATAGCCCTTAATGTTCCCGTTCCATCGGAGGACACTGCGACAAAAATTCCATTGCCAAAAGCAACAGATTGCCATGAATTCTGTTCTGCGGCTACTCGGGCTGTCCAATTAGTCGCGGGAACTGAAAAATTGATAGTAATCGTTAGCTTAGCACTTGCTTCACCGCTTCCATTTCTTGCTGTAATACTATATTCTGTGGCACTACTGTTAGCCGTTGGAGTCCCTGAAATCACGCAAGTTGTATTGTTGATGGAAAGTCCTCCTGGCAAACTGGGGCTTGCGACGCAAGAGGTAGGGCTTCCCGTAACAGTGGGAGTAAAATCTGTGATAGCTGACCTTAGAGTAAATGTAAATTGACTGGCTTGAAAAGCAATCGTTGGAATTGCAGAGGTTTGAGACGGTGTTTCAGTTGTCGTTGTCGTAGTAGGAGGAAGAAGCAAACCAGCCAAAAACGCGATTGGGAACCTTTCATCTTCATTTTGGAATCGTTGCAAGGCAAGGTAGTACAAAGGAGAGCAAGAAAACAAAATTGAAAACAACAAAATCAGGAGAAGCGGGAAGGTAGATTTCATGTTTGTAAACAAACGCATGGATTTATTTTCCTAAGCTAACTTTAAATGCAGGATCCGAATCACAGACCTCGATTACCCTAGTTTTTCGAGTTATGGATGTTATAGATCCAATGAAAATCGTGGACAAAGTGTCCTTCCAAGTAGAAGTATGTCGCATTTAGATTGTCCGAAATTCTTTGGGAAGAAGCACATTCCAATCAGGCTCAGAAAAAGGCATGTTTCCATACAAGCAATACCATTCAGTTTTCGAAGCAAATAAGAGGCAGTTTTTGCCTAAGCTAGTGAAAAGTGCATATTATGGGATCGCCTTTTTTTCTGACTCCAAAATAACAGATCCCTTTTCATTCTTTCTCTTCTGTTCTTCAAATTCGAAATCCTTGGCATCCTTCTCCGATTTAAGAGCTAACTTTCGTTCCTCTTCCTTTCGGATTTCTTTTAGTGCTTCCTCTGAAACATCTTTATATACAACTTTCAATATCTTTTTTTTGCTAATAGTTCCAGAATTTCCATTGGATTCTTGAACGACTATGTTGCCCGCATCTTGGCTGGTTATATTGCCTTTGATGGTCTCTCCTGATTTTAACAGAACACTATTGGCAAACAAAGGAAAGGCTAAGGAGATAAAATTAAAGAACAAAAAAGTATTCGGTTCATGGTGGAGACATCCAGGCGGGGGAGGATTAGGCTTATTTGCCGCAAAATGGGCACTCCTTTCTTTTTGTTAAATCAGTTTCAACTGCCTTTCCATGGCAAGCATCATCTTTTCTAGTTTAGCTTCCAGATTCGAATTCCGTAGTTTGTCGGCGGCCCGGTCAGCTTTCAATTCCGTATTCTCTTCTTCCATTTTGCTCAGTTTCTTTGCAAAGTCCTTCGCTCCGATTGTCTGAGACATTCGATCTGCTGAAAGTGGCCCACTTTCCACCTTATCCTGGTAAGATAATATCTTTTCCGCTTCCCCGATTCCATTGGCAATATATTCCATTCCTAGTACTTTTCGGTTTCAAGTTAGCATTCGTCTACTCATGTAAATTTCAAGATTTCGATTTTCGCGATTCGCATTTCCTAATACAATCTCTTAAAAAATTGATTCATGTGCTTCTGGGCAATGATTCAAGGGATGACTTAGCTTTAGTAACCGTTAATACAAATGATCTCAATTGGATAGAAGGTATGAAATTGCTAAATCCTTTAAAGTAATAACCATTTTTCTTGATGAGACGATCTGCTTTCGCCTCACCAATCGTTGCCCGATTTTTTTTCATTTTTTTCTGTTCACTCAGTACGAAGTCTTTATACATACCTGGAACGAACATTTTAAAATGTAAAGTAACAAATAATACCAATTGGGGATTTTGGATCTCAGTTTCATATAACAAAGGAGAAAACAATTTTTTTATTCTATTTTTATCTTTCTTTGCTATTAATAAGTCTTCCATACCACAAATCATGGATTTCAAAGGATCTTCTCATGATCAATTGAACTGGGATTCCTTTAAAATTGAAATCGAGATAAAACCATTGAAAGACCTTGTTTCGTTCTCGCTACAGTTTAAGTAAAAAACTTTTCAGTATTACTGTTTAGCAAATACAATCGTTTCTACCTGCTCTCTGTAAGCAGGTCTTAAATCAACCAACACTCTAACAAAATGGTGTTAAACACTCTTTACAACAGTGCCGTATTGCTAAACATTTTTATAATTATCATATGCTAATTTGATCTATTCATAGATCATCCGAACAAAGCCTACCGGACTTTTTCAAAATACTCAATTTTAGGTATAAATTTACTTAAACAATGGAAAAAAATACCTAATCTTGGGTATTGACACATAGTTTCGAATCTATTACACTTTGGCAATAAAAGGAGAGTATTAGTATATGAACAAAATTTTTCGAATTAAAATATTTTTTTTCATGTTATTTGTTCATTTTGTTTCAAATTGTTCTGTCATGGAAACGTTAACAGGTCAGAACGATGGAAAAGTAAAGGAAGCGGAAAGATTGGGCCAGCTTTCAACATTAGTACTTTTTTCACCTTCCATTGTTTCTACTCCAACTGTATCTGTCAGCGGAGTATTGCGAGATACAAGCAATAATCCCATTGCAAATGCAAGACTATCGATTTCTTCCGTTATCGGTTCTGAAAGAACAACTGAAGAAAGGTCCACAGTTGGAACCAGCACAACAACAGATTCTCAGGGAAAATGGACTCTATCCCTTAGAGTAGCAGGCTTTGTTGTTTCTGTGACAAATTCAGCAGGTCAGAGTTTGGGAACCATGACCATTACTGTTTTGAATACAACGAGTACACCAACTGCAATTCCTGCCTCGGGCGCTTCCTTTACTGTGACTGGAATCACCACGACTTCAAGTACGACTGGAACCACAACTTCAACTGGAACCACAACTTCAACTGGAACCACAACTACGACTGGAACCACAACTACAACTGGAACTAGTACGGCGACAGTTTGTCGAAAGAATCCAACAAATTATACTGTAGTCACTACTGGATCTGGCGGGACTACGAACAATTATTCATGTGCTTTTAGCAAATCTACTCTAAGAAATACGTGCTCCGTTACTGGATCGCAAACAGGAACTTCTACAACAACCTATTCTTCTGTAGCGAGATTTATTGAAGAAGGACAAACCTTAGGACTTACGACCTCTACTACTGTGAGTTCCACTGTAGGAAGCACTATAACCATTGATAATACCTATGATAGCCAAGGTAGAATTACTCGATCAGCAATTTCTTCTGGAGGCACTACAAGTAACACAAATTATTCTAATTATGATTCAAAAGGTCGACCTTTAACAAGTACCGGGAGCACTACCATTACTTACACATACAATGATTCAGCCCGAACTTCTACATTTACCTCTGGTGGAAGTACAACTACAGCTGAATATGATTCAGATAATAGAATAACCAAGCTTTCGAATTCAACATATACTTATAGTGCATCTGAGGAAATTTGTCCTTGAAAAAATAGTTATTCTTTCAAATCATAGCACTATCTTTAAGTGTTAGAGATAGTGTTGAGATTTAAAATTTTCAATCAGTAACAAAAGATTAAAAATAGGATTGATCCAGATTAACTATTCTTCTTGGTAGTTATAATCCTCTTCTGTCAAACTAATTTCCGAACTAGCCTTTCCTGAATCAGATAGAAGATTGAGTTGCCAAAGAATCTCTTTCCGTACCCAAGAAAAGCAAAAAGGGAAGAGGATAGAGCATTAAATACAGATTTGGAAGCCACCAATATAAATCAAACCAACCTTGGATGCTCCAAAATGCAATTGCCATAAGTCCAGAACAATGAGTTAAACTTAAGCTAACAATTGCAAAGAATTTCCAATTGTGGTTTTTGTTTTGCAAAAGGGTTAAAGTAGCCAAACCAGTGACAGAAAGCAAAACATCCAAAGGAAAGAAAGACCATTTCCAAATCAATAGCATAGGATTCTTATAATTGGGGAAGAGCAATTCCTCGGGTATTTTCTTAAAACATGTAATCACCTAATACAAAAGAAATCCTAAATCGACAAGTAAAAAGTCGATTTTCAAAGCTTTTAGAAAAACCTGAGTTCGCCAGAGATAGGCAGACTTTTGTTTGAAGTATAATTGTATGGATTTCAAATAATTTGACATAGACTAGCTTCCAGGTGGACTCCAAAGATGATTCCATTTTTCTAAAATTGATTTTTCTGTTTTAAAAACTAAATAAAAAGGAAAGAAAGAATTCACTGGATCTTCCTGAAATAAATCCATTGTCTGATTAAAACTCTTTACTAATGCAGTTATTGATTCACTCAATATGGTCATATTTTTTCCTGACTTCATTTCCCATTAGCTATTTCAGGTATTAAGTGAACTGGAACCCATTCCACTTGGTTCGAGATCATTCTTCTTTCCTTTCCTGGATATACTACAAATAGCTTTTGTATGTCTAAGTCTGTGAGTGCCGCATGATTGCCTTTGGTCAATCTAGGGACATCGGCATATTTGCATTCCAGCCCGTAACGCAATCCATTTTTTTCCCAGACTAAGTCGATTTCGGCTCCGGAATGAGCTCTGTAAAACGAAAAATGCTGATCACCTAGCGATAAAGCTTTGATACATTCCTCAATAGCATACCCTTCGAAGGATGCTCCTATCTTTGGTTGTCTTTGTAAGGATTGAAAATCGGTTACACCGAGAAAGGAGTGAAACAAACCGCTATCCCGAAAATAAATCTTGGGAGCTTTGATAAGTCGCTTTCCTTTGTTATCTGAAAAAGGTAGTAGTAGGCGTATCATAAATGTTCCTTCTAAAATTTCGAGATAGTGCCGAATGGTAAAGTCCGATACCCCGAAGGAACGCGCCAATTCCGAATAGTTCAAAATTTGACCATGATAATGCGAAAGCATCGACCAGAATCGGTAAAGAGACGAGGACGGAATTCGTATGCCTAACAAAGGAATGTCTTGGTTTAGAAATGTGGCAACGTATTGTTCCAGCCAGGTAAAAGAAGCTTTGTCTGAAACTGCGGTAAAAGATAAAGGATAACCTCCGCGTAGCCAATGTTTTTCTATATCTTTGTCCGAATCTAAAACTTCTTTGATTGAAAACCCAGAAAGAACTTTGAGTGCAATCCTCCCCGCCAAGGACTCGGAGCTGTTTTTTATTAGGGAAGGGCTTGCTGAGCCTAACAATAAATATTTTCTTTCTTTGTCTTCGTCTATCAAATAGCGTAACAAAGGAAACAGATCTGGTTTCCTTTGCACTTCATCTATGATAACTAGCCCTTTGATTCTTTCCAGTGCGGTTTGCGCTTTCTCCAAAACCATGGCATCTCTCGGATTTTCCAAATCAAAGTGCTGTATGTGGGGCAAGGAATGAGCAAGAGTTGTTTTGCCAATTTGGCGCGGACCCACTAGAGAAACTGCCGAAAACTGCTCCAACAGAGATAGAATAGACTCCCTTTCCGCATTTCTAGTGAATGGAACCGACATGTTTGAAATTTCAGAGAAATACCTCGAAATTTCAAGGACAAAATTATCTATTCTTTCAAATTATTTGAAATTAGTCAGAATTTTTCTGTTTTGGCTCAGGTTTGGGAAATTTATAGGTGAGATGAGAGAGCCGAGCGATCTCCAGCATACAGTCGTGGAGGAAAATTTCTGGATCTGCTTGTTTGGTATAGAGCATCGGGCTTCCAAAACGGATGGTTAGTTTCCGACGCGGAAATCCTTTCTGGTAGTCCAGACCCACACAAATCACTTGCAATGGGCTCGCGGGTTTGCCCGCAATAAAGCGAAATCCAGGAGACCTGCCCTTGCCAACCTTTCCTCGATTTCTAGATTGCTCGGGAAATAAAACCAAGAGATTGCCCTCATACAAAGTTTTGCGAGCAAATAACAACTGTTCTTTGCTTTTGTCTGGATTGTTGCGGTCAATGGGGATGCCACCGATTTTCAAAAAGAAACCTAAAAAGTATGGCTTGGTCAAACTATCTTTGATTATGCACCATGCATCTTTTCTGTGCAAGTAGTCTGCCATAACAGGGAGCCCTGCTACAATGTCGTGGTTGCTACAATGTTTGGAAAGAACGAGAAGTGGACCCTCTAACTTTAAATCACTGGGCACTTCTACTTGGATTTTAAACCGAAGAGCATAGAGGTACTTTCCTACAAAGTATAGGATTTGGGAAATCAAAGTTGATTTCCCAGGATGAAGGAGAACCTTGGAACCCATTTAAGTAGTCTTGTTTAGTAAACCGAGAAGTCAAATGAATTTCTGCGACGAAATTACTGGCTAGGCAAGGAGTTTCCGTTTCATTTTTTCCCAAAAGAGACTTATTTTTTGTTTACTAAAATTTAGAGTATGCCGTCTTATGTATAGTGAACGAAATCTTATCTACCATCCAGTCCCCTACCCCGCAAAGTCTCCTGCTTGGCAAAGAGGCAACTCTCGTCTGCCACGAGCTGATCACCGATCTGGTCACTGCCGACCAACCGGTTCACATTTTCGATTGCGGTATGCGATTCAATGTCTTTCGCATCGCTGAGTTCTCTCGCTTGAGCGAGTATCATATTCTGCATAGAATCTTTATCCAAAGAGCATTTACCCCGTACCAGCTTCTAGATTCTATTGCCGATCTCATCCTCCGCCACAAAGAGCCCGAGGTTCATTCCAAGTTCTACTTTTTCCTCAACCCCACCAAGCAATTCTTTGATGGAGATGTCAAGCAACACGATCGTGAGTATCTACTGCCCATTCTGGCACGCCAATTTCTCACTCTCAAAGACTTGGGATTTCGATTCGTCATTTCCGAATCAAAGCAGTTTGATAAACCTGAGTTCCGACTCTATCTCGAAGGTGTCAAACGCTCAGCGGTCCACTATGTGCTGGATTGCACTCGGCCCCTCATTGCTTCCAACAACACCTTTACCAGTTTGTTTGGAACAGGTTCTTAAGGGAAATCCATGGGCAGAACGGTTGCTCCCTATTCCCACCAAATTGAGATTACCAAAGAAAGGCTCTCAGATTTTCGTAGGGGGCTTTCTAAACCAGATCAGGAAATTTTTGATGATATCTTCCGTATAGCGAAACGTCAGCTGGCGGCAGGTGTCATGGCATCCAATCCCTACAGCATGGAAACCATCTTGCTTAGCAATCTTATCCATATCAAACGAGAGATCCAAGGTCTCAAGGGAGATCCATCTTCACCAAGCGAAAAGTCAGATTGATTCTGGGAGTCTTGACTTTCTTTGATTTTGGCAAAGCATGTTTCCAGTGGGTTTGAGTTTCGCCTTGCATCAAAAGCAAACTACCGTTTTCCAAACTCAATGAAGTCTTGGCGCTTTCTCTTTTGTGTTTGAATTGAAAGACTCGCTCAGCTCCGAAACTCACGGAAGCTATAGATGACTGTTTATGAAACAAAGATTCAGAGTCGCTATGCCAACTCACTCCATCCTCGCCATCATGGTAATAATTCAAAAGACAAGAATTAAAAGTTCTTCCTGAAAGCTCTTCTACAATTCGTTTGATCGCCAGAAGTTCCGCATTCCAAATCTCTGATTTCTTGGTAGTTCGAGAATAACTGTATTCAATTCCTAAATCAGAAAACCATGCTACTTTTCGCCTAGTGACGATATGCTTGCCCCAAATCTCGACTTCATCCGCTTTCCAAGGCACAGACTCGGATAGCGATAAAAAATAGTCTTCGGCTTGTTTTTCGGTGAAAATTTTCCCTAGGTAATATACTTCTCCGTCGAAGGGCAGAAGGTTCTTTTTCGAATCATAAGTAGATTCAAACAAACTTTGTTGGGACACAATATTCTCTTCTCTATTATTGATTTGACTAAGCAACACAACAAGGAGAAATGAATTTATATTCCAATTCAATCATTTCTAAACGAGGTTTTTTCTGTTTTCCATTTACTTTAACGCAGAATCAGTGATCACTTACGCCCAGGCATTCGGCTATTTGCTTCTCGGGAGTTTCGCATTTTTTATGGAGTCTACGGGCAAGTTCAACCTTCCTTACAGTAAATTCGCAAGTAACTCCGGAGTCTCTCCACGTTTGGGAATGTTTTTGATCTATTTCTTCCCAATTTTAGGATATAGTTTTACTATTTCTTCAGAAAAATTGAAACACCTACCAGTTATTTTGTTAACGGGTGCGGTCATAGTTCATTTTGCCAAAAGGTGCCTAGAAAGCCTATTTTTACATATCTATTCTGGAAAAATTGGCATACTAGCCGTTATACTAATAAGCTTTGCTTATACAAATATCTGTATCTTAATTGCCTCAAAAACAAATCAGCTCAGTTCTGACTTTTTATCCAAGGTGCCTACGCCCCAGCTTGTATTTGGCTGTCTTCTTTTTGCAGTGGGAGAGCTGGGAAACCTTTGGCATCACATCCTTCTTCGAAATCTACGCTCAACTTCCCAAACCAAAACCTACCAAATGCCCCAAGGTGGACTCTTTCCCTACCTGGTTTGCCCCCACTATACGCTAGAGATAATTGCTTGGATAGGGATTGCCTACCTATCTGCTCATTGGGAAACCTTTGCTTTGACCCTGGTGATGGTGCTCTATCTTGCTGGCCGTAGTATCCAAACCCAAACCTGGTATCTTCAGAAAATCGAGGGTTTCCCCAAAAACCGAAAACGCCTGCTCCCTTTTGTTTTCTAGTTTTTCTGTAACCAATTTGAAATATTTTTAAAACTTGGGCTCTGCTATATTGGAGAAGGCAATCAAGAAACCGAACAATTTGTATCTTTGGAAAACTTATTTTCAGATTTTAGCGACTTTGCAGACCAAAAACAAAAGCTGAAAATGAGTCCATTTAGATTGGTTCTAACTTTATTTTTTTAAAGACTTAAAATCCAATTTTCCAGATTCAATTTGACAAACCATGAATTGAGAAAACAATCATCCCGAGGCTGTCTTTACAGCCAGGAGAATCAAATGAACAAAACTTTCAAAGGAACTATCGGCGTTGTTGCGGCTCTTGCAGTAGCAATCGCAGTGGCTTGCTCAGGATCTGGATCTGGAAACCCTTCAATCCAACCAGCTAGCTCAGGTTCAATCATGGACAACGTAAAATCCAATGCAAACTGCACTTGGGGTGGAGACATCACAAACGCTGGTGAAGCTGGTTGCGTATGGGGAAAAGACGGCGGAAAGCCAGTTGGAGCTAAAACTGGAAGAGCTTGCTCTAACTCTATCCTTGGTCTTATCAGAAAAGGTGACATGAGCATTGCTGCTGCCGCTAAACAAGGTGGAATCACTAAAGTTCAGTCAGTTGACGCAGAACTTAACACTCTACTCGGATCAGTTCTAGTAGAAAGCTGCATCCTAGTAAACGGAACATAAATTCCTTTCACATGCTGTAGATCACTACAGCATGTTTTTCTCTCCTTTTCCCCATGAACGACTCTTACAAACTAACTTCTTTCAAATTACTTATTATCCTTTTTTTTGCGGTTTTTTCCTGCACTGCTGATCGCAAATTAAATAATCCCAAAGAAAACCTCGCTGGTATGCAATGCGAAGGCATCGACTACTATGTAGACGACATTTGCGAAAGCGAAAAGGCACTTCTGGATTGGGCGGCGGCTTATCCAAAGTATCGAAAGCTAACTGACCTAACTCGTGAAAACTTAAAAGCCATCATGGATGAGACCGACATTGATCATGCGGCGGCAGTTTTTTATCACCGAGCTATCATTGACCCCACCAATCGAAAATTAATTGAATACATATTCACAAAACAGAATGAAATGCTTCGTAAAACTCCAGATTATACAAAGCAAAATCTGATGTTTGCTATTGCTCCTGGGATGTTTTACAAGGACAACACAGAAGTAGATGCCGATGGTAAGATGATTCGATCCATTGTTCGGGCTATGGGCATCCAAGATGCCGTAATCCCAACAGAACAAACGGGAACCGTAGAAGAAAATGGCGCAATCATTTGCAAATTCATAAAAGACAACGAAAGCAAAAATGGGATCATCATAGGTTCAGCCAGTAAAGGCAGTGGAGATTTCAAGAAAGCAATTGAACTCTGCGGCAATGAACCCCATTTCAAAAAAGTTTCTGGTTGGTTTAACTTTGGTGGAATCAACAAAGGAAGTTTGGTGATCAATGCCATGATGGACCATTGGCTTTATAGCACAGAGGGGAAGATCTACTTTTGGTGGAAAGGCTACAATTGGGAAGGCCTTATTTCCATGCGAGGCGGAGAGAATGCTCCACTTAGCGGAGAGCTAAGAATTCCGAAAGACGTTATAGTGGTCAATATTGTAGGCGTTCCGCATAGCCAGATCGTTACCAAAAGAGGCCGTCCATTCTATGATTATCTAGCTCAATTTGGCCCGAACGAAGGCTTGAATCTCCTATCTGATAGTTTTATAGTAGGAACCCCACTCTATCCTTCTTGGAGAAACGACCACTACTTTGCGGTTCCTATCCAAGAAGAGAGAATCAAAGCATTTATTACCTACATTGTTGAAACAAAGAAGTTGAAATAGTTTGCATTCCGCCAAACTTTAGGGGACAACCAATGAAAATTTTTTCTAATACCTTCAAATTTATGCTCACTATTGCTTTAGGATTCCAATTTACATTGGCTAGTTCTGCTATTTTTGGCCAAGGAATTGATCCAAACAATGCAAATGAGAATCCTCAGATCAGCACTTCCCTAGATCTAGAAAATCGGTTGCTTGAATTTTTATCACCGACTAACTCTAAAAAAATCAAAGAGGCTAAATTTCAACTTATAACTGTGTCCCCAGCTATCACAGTGACAACAGCATTTGGACATTCCGCATTGCGGGTACTATATGGAACTCCATTTGATAAAGATGATTTTTATATCGATTTTGGGGAGTATGATGAAACGGTTTCATTTTATTGGCGATTTCTGAAAGGAGAAGCAAAGTACTTTGTTAGAATCCATAATATGGGTGAGGCTTACCAAGTTTGGGATACAACAGGTCGCGGAATGGTTTCATCCGAATTTATCCTGACCGATGAACAGAAGCTTAAATTTGCAGAAGCCATTCGAAGGACTATGATTGATAAGAAACCTGGTTATTTTTACGATAACTTTACAAGCAATTGTGTTACTTTCATTCGAGACATTGTTGGCGAGGTCTATGGGCACGCTCTGGAGTTAGAAACCGATGCAAACAAAGCTACATGGAGAAAGCGACTCGAACCCTATGCTCTAAAGATTTTTTGGCTTCGTTACGAAGAAAAGCTTCTCCTTGATCGTGATACAGACCTTATTCGAAATCCTACAGAACTCATCTATTTGCCTTATGATTTGCTAATCGCTGTAGAAGATGCAAAACTTGTCCGTCCCCAGGAACTTTTGCACCGCAATCTTTGGAAACTTCCAGAGTCTAGTGACACACTGGGATTCTTTGTTTTTGCTTTGTTTGTATTCCTAGTTGCCTCCCAAATTCCAGGCTACCTAGCCCAAAGATTCTCGAAATCTGGAAAATCCATCTTTGGATTTATCTCAGGTTTCAGTGGAACATTTACGCTGGCGGTTCTATTGTTCACATCATTTCCGTTTATGGACGAAACTATTATGGTTTTAGTGTTTACTCCTCTAGACTTTGCTTTGCTTTCTAAAAAATTTTTACAAAGCAAATTATATTGGAATTACTTAATTTTGCGCTTAGGGATGTTGGGATTAACAGTGATACTTCGATTGACTGCCTACCCCCAACAGATAGATGCTAGTTTGTTTTTTACAATTTTATTCTTTTCATTACTTTTTATGCATGCTTTTCGAGAAAAGTCCTCCAATAAATCTTTAGTAACGAGCAATTAAGATACGTGTCAAAGCTCAATCGTAAGGAATTTCTCCTAAAGTCCGCAAAAATTGCAGGAGGGGTAACTCTCGGTGGAGTCACCGGAGGAATGACTTATACTTACTTTGCGAATTCAGAGTATAAAAAGACTTTTCCGCATATCCCGGAAAACCATATAAAACTACCAAAGAACGGAAAAAAGGTGGTCATAGTTGGTGCAGGGCTTGCAGGTCTTCAAGCGGGTTGTGAGCTATCCGTTCGAGGCTTTGAAGTCATTCTCCTTGAAAAAACAGGTCTTGCTGGCGGAAAACTTAAGACCTGGAAGGACCAAAATTTTGCGAAAAAGCACTTGGGGAAAAAAGGCTATCACAGAGAACATGGCCTTCATGCCATCTGGGGATTTTATAAAAACTTACGCGAATTTATCGGAAGAAATAATTTTAAAATTAAACATTTAGGTGTAAACGACTCTTTCTACTACTTTGTTTCCAATCGCGGAGTCGAAAGTAAAATAACAAACGTCACTTGGCAACCTCCTTTTGATAGGTTTCAAATGCTGAATCGTGGGGTTTATGTTCCATCCCGTGAAGATCTGTACACGCCAGCAAGCAACGTTTTTGATACATTTCTAGTTTCATTGAAAATGTGGGGATTCGATTTTTCAAATGAAAGAGATCGGCTCTATCTTGACAGTATAACCTTTTACGATTGGGCAAGAGAGCGCGGAATGAGTGTCGAATACATAAAACACTTCTTTGATGCTCTTTCCGAAATGGGTTTCTTTATGACAACCAAGGAATGCTCGGCACTAGCTGTGGTGAACTTTATAAAACTGGGTTGTCAGCCTAGTGATGCTAGAGTTGATCTTTTCCAATGGCCACCAAATGAGAGTTTTATCGAACCGATGGTTAAAATCATCGAAGAGAACGGTGGCAGAGTTTTATACAATGAAGAAGTTTCCTCGATCGAAAGATCAAAGGAGGGAAAGGTTACAGCTCTTCGCACCAACGAACATTTGCCAAGGGGGAAGGTCCGCCGTTGCCGAATTTGTGGTAATATCATAGGTCCTGGTGAAGTCGATCATTGTCCTTTTTGCGGGGCGCACCATTCAGAGATTCAATTGGTCGATTTGCCGATTTCTTCCTATGAAGCTGATTTCTTTGTTGTTGCAGGTGATGTGCCTGGAACGCAGAAATTCATTTCTTCAAGTAGGCTAGGCGGGGAAGATCCTTACTTTGCTAAAATCCAGAAGTTGACTACAGCTCATATACTCTGCGTTAATTTGCTTTATGAAAACTCCCAAGCTTGGATGAAGCGTTTCCCAGAAGGGGAAACCAGTGCTTTTGATTTTATGCCAACAGGATTTCAGAATCTGGGTTTCACCTCCAATTGGTCTTTGATCCAAATTCCCGAATTGAAAGAAAAGAATGTAGATCTAATTGAAGTGCAGGTTAGTAACTGGAAAGAACTGATCAAAAAGCCCTACCTAGAAATTGCTAAAATAGTTCATGATGAACTAAAAACAATTTTACCTGATCTTCCAGAATTCTCTGAATTTTATATCAATCATTGGGACAATTATACAGGTTTCCGACCAGGAGACGAGAAAAACCGACCTGGCATACAATCCCCCATTGAAAATTTGCTTTTCATTGGAGACTGGGTTTTTGTAGACCAGCATTCAGTGTTCATGGAACGAACAAACGTTATGGCAAAATCAGTTACCAATTTGCTCTTGGACAAAATTGGCGAATCCAAAGGAAAGATAACAATCCTTAGATCTGGAACTCCAGACCTTGCCACCGATTTATTGAAATTTGTGACTACTGTAACTTAAACGAAATCTTTGCTGAGAAATTACTTCGCCCCTGACTTTTGCAAGAGCTTTGCAATTTCTCCTTGGTTTGAACTCATTGCCATGGAAAGAGCAGTTTTTCCTGAATTATCAGCCAAGTTGACGTTTGATTTTTTAGAAAGCAGAATGGAAACCATCTCTTGGTTGCCTTGGTCAACTGCCTTCATTAGTGCAGTCTGACCTTGGTTGTCTTGTGCATCTAAGTTAAGATTGAATGAGACAAGTGTTTTCAGAACCCCTATCTCTCCCATATTCACAGCCCACATAGTGGCAGTGAGTCCACTCGCATCTCTTGCATTGAAATCCGCTTTTGCCGATTGTAAAATCTTTAGAGTCTCGATTTGTCCTTTCTTTGTGGCTAGCATAACTCCCGTTTTTCCATCACGACTTGTTACATTTAAGTTTGCCTTTGCTTTAATGAGAAGTTTCAAAGAATCGGAATCGTTCCGAGTGATCGCTTTGATCAGAGCAGTTTCGCCATAGATGTCTGTATCATTTACATCAATTGGAAGTGCTAAAAGTTCTGGCATAATTTCCGTGAATTGAAACTGAACGGCAAGGATCAAAGGAGTGACTCCATCGCTATTCTTTCGTTTGAGATCGGGTTTCTTTCTTAGAATTTCTTTGGCGATTTCTTGTCGGTATCTAAGGATACTGATCATAAGAGGATCCCAACCGAACGTGTCCTGATCGTTCACACTGGCTCCGTTCGCCAAAAGATATTTGGCGATTTCAATATGACCAAAATTAGCCGCCATCATCAAGGGAGTTCGGTCTAATTCATTTTTTGCATTGATATTTGCTCCATTTTCTAAAAGCAGTTTTACAATCGGTAAATTCCCATGCCCCGAAGCATAAAGCAACATAGTACTTTTAGTATCATCGACAATATTTACGTCTTTCTTTTCAACAATGAATTGTTTGATAAGACTTTCGTCTCCTGATCTTGCGGCTTTAAAATAGCGAGCTTGCGAAGCACAAGCCTGAAAGGTTAACACACAAAGGGTAAAAAGGGTTGTCTGAAACAGTTTGTTCATGAAATTCTCGGTTCTTGTTTTTTTATGTTTTTTAATCGAACGAATAAAATTAATCCACTAATGACTGTTATTGTGAGTGCAATCACTTGGGCGTAAGTTAGGTTTCCCAAAAAAAGATGCCTGTCTCCCCGAAAAATCTCAATGAAGAACCGAACCAAACCATAGAAAACCCAAAAAAAGAAAAACATTAGGTTTTGGCTCCATGAGTATTTTTCAATTCGTAACATGAAAAACAAAACAATAAACATTAGAAAAACTTCATACAATTGGGTTGGGTGAACCTTAGGGTAAACAACAGGAAATGGAACGAGACCCAACTCCAATAGTTTTGTTTTAAAATCTGCTCCAGCAACGGGCGGGTATAGAGTCGAAAGGTCAGCTAGATTATGAAAACCTAGACCCCTCAGATGAGAGACTTTTTCTGGGATGGGAATGTCTGCTAAGTTTACGTAAGGAGCAAAGATTTGCGATAAGATAGCTAGAGGGTTTTCTGCATCTCTATAGTAAGGATAAATTGCATACCACTCTCCCATCCAAGCATCACTGTTTTCTGAGAAAACCACCCCCCAAGGTAGACTCGTTGGCAACCCATAGGCATCTCCGTTTAAAAAACAGGAAAGTCGACTGAAACAGAGCCCGAGGGTAAGTGGAACCATTAAGCTGTCACACCAATGCAGAAAGTTTTTCTTGGTTATCTGGCAATAGAAAAAAGCACCAAAGGCGGTGCCGATTGTACCTCCAAAGATCGCAAAACCACCAGTAGCTGTAAAGAAAATAACAGGATTTTCTAAAAAAGCTTTTTGATCCCAAAAGGCAAAATGGAAGAAACGGGCAAAAAAGAATCCAGATAAAATGCTTATTCCCCAAGCCTGGTCAAACCATTCTTGGGAATATCCTGATTTTAGAGATCTATGTCTTTGGTAAAAATAACCTAAGATTAAAATAACAAGAGCCCAATGACCCTCGTAACCCCTAAAATGAAAAATCCAAAAGTCGATATTAACTGGAAACATGGGAACTCAAGAAAGCAAGATCAGTTATTGGTTCAAAATCTTTGCAATTTTTCTAATCATAAAACGAGGTGAAAAACGAATAGATTGAGCCAATAAAAAATTCATAAAACCGGCAATCTTTACGGTTTGCTTGGCTTTTAAGGCATTAAAGCCAGCCTGAGCAACTGGATATGAATCCATAATTAAAAATCTACTCTTTGCTAGTTTTGAGTCTTTCATATCTGCATTCTTAAAAAACTCAGTTTTGGTTGGCCCTGGACAAAGAACAGAAACTGTAATTCCGTAAGGCGAAAACTCTTCAGAGATTCCCTCAGAAAAGGAAAGGACATAGGCTTTAGTCGCATAATAGTTGCTCATAAATGGACCAGGTTGAAATCCTGCCGTAGAAGCCACATTTAAAATCTCTCCAGACTTTCTCTCTTTCATTTTCTGAGCCGCAAGATAGGAGAGCTCCACAAGGAAATTTACATTCAATTGAATCATTTCCGATTCTTTTTCAAAAGTGCTTTCTAGAAAAGGACCATTGCTACCAAAACCCGCGTTGTTGACCAAGCAATCTACATCTGTTTTTAATCCAGCAACTGATGCCCACAGTTCTTTCGCGGCTCCAGGCTTAGAAAGGTCTTTAGCGATAACAGAAACTTTTTTAGAATACTTTGCGATTAAGTCATTTGCGATGGCTTCTAACTTATCTTTGCTCCTCGCGACCAAAATCAAATCGTAACCTGCTTTTGCAAAAATATCTGCAAAATCCTTTCCTAAACCAAGAGAAGCACCTGTGATCAAAGCTGTTGGCATAAAACCTTCCGTAAAACTGAATCTTTTTACAAAATAAAGGGAGAAATCCATTGCTTCTAGCAGAATTTGGAACGGTGGAGTATATATCCCTTTTTTTTTCCACTTTCCTGAGTGAAGATTTAACGTGTATTACAGCAGGAATTTTAGCCTCTTCTTTCCAACTTGATCTTTTTCTCTCGATCATTGCCTGCACGATGGGAATCTACATAGGGGATTTTCTACTCTATTGTTTTGGAAGATGCTTTGGAGGACTACTCGTTCGTTCTTCGATCTATGTTCGGATTATACGCTTAAAAGAAAGTTCGTTCGGAAAACTCCTCCAAACCCATATTGGAAAAAGTCTTTTTTTCTCTCGGTTTTTACCTGGAACTCGATTGCCCTTGTACCTATACTGTGGGGTGAGCAAATTTCCTCTAGGGACCTTTCTCTCATACACGGGTTTTGCTGTTCTGCTTTGGGCTCCAAGTCTTGTATTTGCTTCTTATCTATACGGAGATTCAATGAAAGTTTTATATTTAAAAGACAAGTACTATATCCCGGTTTCGATAGTCTTGCTTTGGTTTTTCGTAGTTTTTTTACAAACTATCATCAATTCTGAGAAAAGGAACAAACTCGTAAAAGTCTTTTTAAAATGGAATCGTCACGAGTTTTGGCCAAGCTGGTTGTTTTATATTCCGTTAGGTTTTTATGTATTTTTTCTGATTTTAAAATATCGGGGATTTTTATGGATAACAGCGGCAAATCCGAAGATCTATGCTGGTGGTATTGCCGGAGAATCCAAATACGAAATTTTATCCAATAGCTATGATCCTTCTATATTAAAAACCTTTCTATTTACTCCTAATTTTTTCTCTAAATTTCCAAAGGCAAAACTCAAACTAAAAACATTTCGAGCAGAGATCGAAAAGCTTGGTTTTTCATTGCCATTCATCCTAAAGCCTGATATCGGAGAGCGTGGAATAGGCGTCCGTCTAATCAAAGATTGGGAAAGTGCTTTTCAGTTTTTGACCGAATGCAAAGAGCCTTACCTTATCCAAGAGTATCACCCAGGACCCTTGGAAGCTGGAGTTTTTTACATTCGAATCCCAGGGAAAGAATCTGGCTTTGTTTTCTCTATCACAAAGAAATTTTTTCCCTTGTTAGAAGGAAATGGAATTTCTACGCTAGAAGAGTTAATTTCTAGGCATCCAAGGTTTAGGTTTCAAGAACCCGTATTTCTGGAGAGATGGAAAGACCAACTAGAACTCATTCTTCAAAAAGGACAAATCTTCTCACTTGGATTTGGCGGAAATCATATACAGGGCTGTGAGTTTCGGGATGGAGCTGAATCTATAACTCCACAACTAACTTTGACCATAGATTCTATAGCGAAATCATTTCCAGATTTCTATTTTGGAAGGTTTGACATTCGCTATGAAAAGGAATCTGATTTAACTGAAGGAACGAATCTTAAGGTTTTAGAATTGAATGGAGCAATGAGTGAGTCCACAAATTTGTATGACCCTACTTTTGGTCTATGGAAATCCTATTCCATTCTCTTTCGTCAATGGAGCTATCTCTTTCAAGTTGGTTTTGCAAATGCGAAACTCGGAACTAAAACTATTTCTTGGTTCGAGTTGATTCGCTTACTCCGAAACCATAGCAAATACAAAGAATCAATTTCACCTATCAGTAAATAGTTATAATTTGTTTCTATTTTTTATCGGTAATTCTTCGGATAGAAAAGTGGATTCCAAAAACCCAAATTGAGTCCAAGGAATAAAATGCCCGGATTTCTCCATTGTTATAAGTTTGGTGGGAGATTTTGGATGCATTGAAATAAATGAAGTACTATGTTGGTAAGGAACTAAAAAGTCCTCGGTTCCATGAATGAGTATTATTGGAACAGTAAAACTGGTAAACTGTTTCTCCATATCCAGCAAGTCTGATTTTAAAGTTATCATTTCTCGATTGCTTTGGTTCCAAGATTCTGGTAATACAAGTTGAAAGAAAGTGAATTCTGCTAGTCGATTGTACCAACTTGGTTCTTCCCATTTTGAAACACTTGGAGAGGCTAGAAGATATACTCTACCTAATTTTCCTTCCCAATACTTTAT